>NZ_JBXWTO010000007.1:0-212135 GCF_057319415.1 Asaia sp. A2 | reverse complement strand
CGATCCTGTGTGACAGTCGATCCCCACCGCGTGGTTTTGCTGCGGGGCTGCCAGTCGACGCGGCCAGGGCACACCAGCGAACCGCACTCGCCGGACTGACGCCAAAGCGCTCGGCAGCCTGCCGGCGCGACAGGCCCTTTGAAACCGCCGCGACAACGCGGGCACGTAGATCCAGAGACAGGGTGCGTGACGACATCCAGCGCCGACCTCCATCCCGGCCGTCACCTTGAATCAGATCACACACAGATTGGGAATCCCAAATGGTTCAATCAGCAAAGAAAACGCTCTAGCAGGCAAGCGCCTTGTCACGGGCGCGAGCCCTTCATGCGGGTAGCCCCGATCAGGTGCGTTGGGGATCGACCAGATCAAAGAAGGGCTGAAGATCGACGGTGAAGAAGCGCGGATAGGCCGGGTCGCGTTCATAGAGCGGGTGTCCGGCCCAGCGCTGCTGCATGACCTGTCCTTCCTCGAAGAAGCGCGCTTCCTGCTCCGGCACATCATCCGAGCCGCGTGAGACGCTTTCATGGTGCCAGGCCAGTGCCTCGGCGCAGTAGATAATGCGATGACCGGCCGCCCGTATCCTGAGGCAAAGATCGACATCGTTATAGGCGATCTTCAGATGGGTCTCATCGAACTGCCCGACATCCTCGAAAACCGAACGCTTGACGAGCATGCAGGCTGCGGTGACCGCCGTGACCTCATGGCTGAGCAGGATACGACCGATATAGCCGTAATCCTCAGGGCCGCAGCCGCGATGGGCATGGGCCCCCACGCCAGCAGGGCCAACCACGACGCCGGCATGCTGTATGGTCTGGTTGGGATAGAGCAGGCGCGCCCCAACGGCGGCGACGCCCGTATCGGCCAGCGCCTCATTCATCATCAGGCGCAGCCAGTTGGGGTGTTCGACGAACACATCATTGTTCATGAACACAAGATAGTCGGACCGGCATCCCGCCGCGGCTAGGTTGTTGAGCCTCGAATAGTTGAAAGGCTCTTCCACTGTCAGAAAGCGGATATTGGGTTGGTCACCGAACTCACGCATGAAGTCGTGTGCCTCGGGCGTGACTGACCAGTTATCGATCAGGACAATCTCGAAATCCGGATAATCCGTGCGTTCCAGCAGGGTTTCCAGGCAGCGGCGCGTGATGTCGATCTGATCCTTGAACGGGATGATGATCGAGACACTGGGGGCGGCATCGAGCCGCCAGTCCACCCGGTAAAGGGTAAGGCCATTGATGGACGAGACATCGGCCGGAAAGCCCCGACGTGTCAGATGGTCCGAGACGGCCTTCACCCCGGCGGCGATGGCGTAATTCTTGTTGCCCACTGTCACCGCAGTCGAATTGGGTGTCATGCGCCAGTGATAGAGCAGCTCCGACACATGGGCGATGCGATCATGGGGAACGGCTTCACAGGCACGCAGCATGAAATCGTGATCCTGCGCACCATCATATTCGGCGCGCAGCGGGCCGATGGCGCGCATGGTCGCGGTTTTAACCATCGTGAGATGGCAGATATAGTTGCAGCCCAGCAGGTAGCGGTAGTTGAAATCAGGCTTGAAATTGGGGGATTGCCAGTTATTGGCCAGATCAACCTTGTCCTCATCTGAATAGATGACGAGCGCATTGCTCTCCTGTGCCTTGCGCAGCATGATTTCTAGTGCGACATCGACCAGCATGTCGTCATGGTCGAAAAACACCGTATAGGCTCCCCTGGCGGCTTCCATGCCAGCATTGGTAGCCCCTGAAATTCCCTGGTTTTTCGTGAGCGGGAGAACGCGGATACGGCTGTCTCTGGCGGCATATTCCTTCATCAGCGCTGTCGTCCGGGGGCAGACCATGCCGTCATCAATCAGGAGAAGTTCCCAGTTGCGATAGGTCTGGTTCAGGACCGAGTTGATGGCGGTGACATAGTCTGCCTTCAGAGGCTTGTAGGTGGGACAAAGGATGCTGATCAGCGGTTCATCTGCCAGCGGGGCCTTGACGCGCATGAGTGCTGTGCGCTCGCGCAGGGCCGGATAATAGAGCGAGGCCCAGCGGTCATAATTGCCAAGATTATATCCTGCCTGGGGGATGGCAGCGCGTATCTCGGTGCGCAGCTTGGTCAGTTCGCGGTGCAGGCGGTCGATTGTCTCGGCAATGTCGAGAAGGCGCGTTTCAAGCGCGTCATCGGCGATCGAGCTTGTGAAAGGGCTGCCCATGAGGTGCTCCCCCTCGGGCATGACCTTGACCGAAAAGCTTCTGGGGGAGGAGCCGCGAAAGCGCTGCGGGATGGGAATTTCGAACCCGCAATTCGGATTGCAGCCCACAGCAGCGGCAACGTCGCCACGATAGCGATCGGCACGCACCTGCGCGACCATGACATTATTGGCTGTGACCGATATGATGCAGTCACCGCGCCATTCGACGTCTCCGGGCAATTTTTGCAGGATCCAGCCCTTGAGCGCCCCCTGTTTGATGCCATCAATGCAGCTTGAGTATTCAATTCTGGATTCCAAAGTAAATTTCAGGTAAGATTTCACGGAATCCGGTACAGAATCATCTCGTACAGGTAAAGATTTTCGATCTTGGAGGCGAATGGATAATTCGTGCGCCTTGCCATCCATGAAATCTGAAGGAATATCGAAAACGAAACCCAGACGGTCGTGGGGTGCTTTCAAGGCAGTCTGAACATCGCTCCGTGACCGATCGGCCAGAACCTGTGCGATTTCCTGACCGTCAATCAGGATATGGAGGCGGACCGGGGTTGAAGGATCAAGCCGGTTCACAGCCCAACCGGTGATGGTCTCATTCTGGAGACCTTCACAATAGCCAATAAAGGGACTGTTGGTTGGGGCGGTTTGCATAGTCTGTTTCTCTTGCCAGTCATCACCAATGACCTTCTCGCGGTCATTGATGCCAGCAATGCCGCAGTTACACTCTTGTGGCTAGGTAAATACCTTGTCCGATCTACTCAGGAGATATTTCATTACACTCCCTTCCAGAATACGCGTTGTCATGATGCAGCGTGATGAAGGCACCATGCTGATGGCATGGCTATCCTATTACGGTCGGTTGTTCGGCTTTCAGAACCTGACGATTTTCGATAATGGATCGTCTGACCCTTTCACGCTTCACCTTCTGGCTCAGGCCCGCCGATGCGGCGCAACCGTGCGGTATGATCGCGATGATCCGTCGGATTTCCACGGTAAAGGGCTGCATTTTGCCGAGCAGATACGTGAATGGGATCGTATCGGCGCATATGACTTTGCGCTTCCTGTTGATTGCGACGAGTTTCTTGCCGTCGTGGGTGATGAGGGTATTTCGACAAGCCCGGACATGATCATGCAGGAGTTTGTCAGTCATGCCAATGAAAAGCGCTCTTTGCGTATCGCGACATCACTGTTCAATATCCCCGCTCGGCCCGGCTGGTTTGCGGTTGATTCCGGATTCTACAAGGGGTTTGTGCCTGCGCATAGCGTCGGTGTGGTCGATAACGGGCAGCATAACCCGTCTTCCGTTCTGGCCCCCGGTTATGCCCTGACGCGCTTTACCTATCTGCACTGGCATAATCATGAGTATGACGAGATGCAGCGCCGCGCCCGTCGCAAACTGGCAAACTCACTGGTTGATCCCAATGATCACGAGGCCCTTTTCCGCTACGCAGCAACGCCCAACCTTCCCGGACGCCACCTTGTAAATGTGTTGCTGGAGAATGAAGCACATTATCTCGCCCGCTATGAGGGGCTTCTTCAAGTCTATATTCCGTGGGCAAAATCCCCATCCGCCTTGCCAAATCACCTTGAAGACGGACCGGTTTTCTTTCGCGATCATCTGACTGCACGGCCATGGAGAGCCGAATCATACAAGGCGGCGCAACCTGACGTCGGAGAGTGGTCACCGGGCCCGTTGATGCATTATCTGCTTCATGGCTGGGCAGAGGGGCGCGGCTTCTGACCTTGTCATGAAATCTTCACAGGCTTGCCACGAACAGGCTTGTTGTCTCACAGGGACTGGAAAGCTACACGACAGACTGGCAGAAGATGCCTTTGACCTCTGTCACCGCCTTGTTTGAGCCAGGACGCAACGACCGTATGACTAGTGCTGCCGCGCCGCGGACCCAGCCTGCCCCGCTCCAGGAAGCCCGGAAAACTCCGTTCTGGAAGGGCGATCGTCTATTCCGGCTGCTGGTAGGGGCATGCGCCCTTCTGGTGCTCGTATCGCTGGGCGGGCTTGTTCTGACCATGGCGCTGGGCGGAAGCAAGGCCTTCAGCACCTTCGGTGCCGGCTTTGCTTTCCATGATGTGTGGAATCCCGTCACCAATGAATACGGTGCACTGGCGCCTGTATTCGGTACGATCGGCTCGACGCTTATCGCCATTCTGATCGGTGTGCCGCTGGCCTTCGGGGCGGCGTTCTGGCTGACCAATATCGCACCGCCCATGGTGGCTGGCGTGGTCGGGACTGCCGTGCAGCTTCTTGCCGCGGTGCCCTCGATCATCTTCGGCATGTGGGGCTTCTTCATTGTCGTGCCCTTCATGGCGCAGCATGTTCAGCCTTTCTTCCGGCATCATTTCGGCCATGTGCCCGGCATACGCTGGCTCGTGCATGGGGCGCCGTTCGGTTATGGCCTGCTGACGGGAGGTCTCGTTCTGGCTGTCATGATCACACCCTTCGTGACGGCAGTGATGCGTGACGTGTTTGCGGTCATGCCGCCCATGCTCAAGGAGAGCGCCTACGGGCTGGGCGCCACACGCTGGGAGGTCATGCGCCGGGTAATCGTGCCCTGGTCGCGTGCTGGTATGATCGGTGGGGTGGTGCTCGGCATGGGGCGAGCCCTTGGTGAGACCATGGCGGTCACCTTCGTCATCGGCAATGCCAATACGATTGGCTGGTCACTGTTTGCACCGCGCAATACGGTGGCCTCTCTTGTCGCGCTCGAATTTCCTGAGAGTGCGGCAGGCAGCCTCAAGCTCTCCTCGCTTCTGGCTCTGGGTTTCATCCTGATGCTGCTGTCCTTTACCACGCTGGCCATCGCGCGCTGGTTACTGCGGGAGAAGCGGGCATGAGCAAGGCGATGGGACAGGGCTGGCGCAAGGACCCGCGCGCCACACAGCGCCTCGTGATGGACCGTCTGGCAACTATCATGAGTCTTGCCGCAACGGGCATACTCGTACTGGCGCTGGTTTCCATTCTCTGGACTCTGCTCTGGAACGGTCTCGCAGGGCTGTCTCTGGCGGCATTGCTTCATCCCATGGGGCCGCCGGGCAGTGATGGCGGTCTGGCCAATGCCATTCTCGGCAGCCTGATCCAGACAGCGGTGGCGCTCATCATTGCAACGCCGGTCGGTCTGGGCTGCGGGATCTATCTTTCGGAGTTCGGCAGCGGCTCGAAATTTGCGATGTCGGTGCGCTTCGTCTCTGACGTGCTGCTTTCGGCGCCGTCCATTCTGATCGGCCTGTTCGTTTATCTCGTGCTTGTGGCCCCTTTCGGCCACTTCTCCGGGCTGGCAGGGTCGGTGGCGCTGGCCATTCTCGCTGTGCCGATCATCGTGCGCACGACCGAGGATATGCTGCGCCTCGTGCCCGTGGCCATGCGTGAGGCTGGCTCGGCCCTTGGGGCGGCTCATTGGCGTGTTGTGCTCTTTCTGTGCCTGCGTTCCGCAGCACCGGGCGTTCTCACGGGCATCCTGCTTGCGCTTGCCCGCGTGAGCGGTGAGACCGCCCCCCTTCTATTCACCTCGCTTGGCAATCAGAACTGGTCGTTCAGCCTCAACAAGCCCATGGCGAGCCTTCCCATCGCCATCTACCAGTATGCTGGAGCGTCTTATGATGACTGGGTCCGTCTGGCCTGGACGGGCGCGCTTCTGGTGACGCTTGGCGTTCTGGGTATCAATATCATCGTGCGGTTCGGCTTCCGCAGCAAACAGTCATAAGCAAGAGGACGACACGCTCATGAGCGAAGCCCTGCAGGATTTTTCCCATACATCGTCCGCTCCGGCCACACCGGAGGCGGCTCTGGCTGTGCGGGAACTCGATTTTTACTACGGCGAGAAACAGGCCCTTAAATCCATCACGATGGATTTTCGCAAGCAGAACGTGACGGCTATGATCGGCCCTTCCGGCTGCGGCAAGTCCACGCTGCTGCGTATCTTCAACCGGATGTACGATCTGTATCCGGGGCAGAAAGCAACGGGGTCGGTCCTGTTTGACGGCGCCAATATTCTCGATCCGGCGCTCGACCTGAATATGCTGCGCTCGCGTATCGGCATGGTGTTCCAGAAGCCCACTCCGTTTCCGATGTCGATCTATGACAACATTGCTTTCGGTGTGCGCCTGCATGAGAAGCTCTCCCGCTCGGAAATGGACGCACGTGTCGAAGATGTGCTGACGCGCGTGGCCCTGTGGAAGGAAGTGCGCGATCGTCTGAAAGAGCCCGCAGCGGGCATGTCGGGTGGCCAGCAGCAGCGTCTGTGCATTGCCCGCAGCATCGCGACCAAGCCAGAAGTGCTGTTGCTCGATGAACCGACTTCGGCGCTGGACCCGATTTCGACCGCGCGTATCGAGGAGCTTCTTGACGAGCTCAAGCAGGATTTCACCATCGCTATCGTGACGCATAACATGCAGCAGGCGGCACGCTGTGCGGATCAGGTCGCCTTTTTCTATCTCGGCTCCCTGATCGAAATGGACAGCGCTGACCGGATGTTCACCAATCCGCGTCAGAAGCAGACTCAGGATTATATCACCGGGCGTTTCGGTTAAGTTTTCCCCAAGCGGGTAGGGATACGCAATTATGCCAGCGGACAGTCTTCACACAGTCAAGAGCTACGAGCAGGAACTGGACCGGATGCGCGCCATGATGGCGCGTATGGGCGGTATTGTCGAAAGTCAGGTGGCGCAGGCCGTAGCCGCCGTGACCGAGCATGATGAGGATGCCGCTCAGGCGGCCCCTGCGCAGGACCCGCAGGTGGATATGCTTGAGCGCGATGTCGAGGCCCTGGCGATCCGCCTTCTGGCGCTCCGCAGCCCGATGGCGGGCGATCTGCGCGAGATCGTGGCCGCTCTCAAGATCACCGGCGACCTTGAGCGTATTGGCGATTATGCCGCCTCGATCGCCCGTCGCAGTCAGCGTTTCGATCTGGTCGATCGCCAGATCTCGCTTTCGGGTCTGCGCAGCATGGGGCGACTGGTGCAGGAGAACCTGCGCCGCGTGATCGATGCCGTGACCCAGCAGGATGCCGACCGCGCAACCGAAGTCTGGCAGGCCGATCGTGAGGTGGACGAGTACTATACCGCCATGTTCCGCGAGCTCGTCACCTACATGATGGAGGACCCGCGCAACATCAGCCCGTGTACTCATCTGCTGTTCATTGCCAAGAATTTTGAACGCATCGGTGATCACACCACCAATATTGCCGAGCGCGTCTATTACGCCGTGACGGGGGAGAACCTGCCTTCGGTGCGCCCGCGCGGTGGTCTGGCAGCCGGGGATGATCTGGTTTCGCGATGAGTGGCTCTTTGGTGAAAATCGTTGTGGTCGAGGATGATCCCTCCCTGCAACTCATGATCCGCTATAACCTCGACAAGCTCGGTTATGACGTCTCGGCTTTCCCCGAGGCCGAGCAGGCCTGGGAGTTCATCTCCCGCTCCCGTCCGGATGCGATGGTGCTGGACTGGATGCTGCCGGGTATGTCGGGCATCGATCTGTGCCGCCGAATCAGGGGGACAGCCTCGCTGCATGACCTGCCTGTGCTCATGCTGACGGCGCGTGCCGACGAGCAGGACAGTATTCGCGGGCTCGACAGCGGTGCTGATGACTATATTGCCAAGCCCTGCAGCATCGAGGCGCTCGACGCCCGCCTGCGCGCCCTGCTGCGCCGTACGCAACCCGTCAAGCAGAATGTCCTGAGCTTTGCCGATCTGACACTCGATCTGCAGACACATCGTGCCGAGCGCAATGGCCGTGCCCTGACCCTCGGCCCGACCGAATTCCGCCTGCTGGAATTTCTGATGCGTCATCCGCGCCGGGTCTTTTCACGCGAGGATCTGCTCCAGAAAGTATGGGGCTCCAACGTGCATGTGGAACTGCGTACCATCGATGTGCATATCCGCAGGTTGCGCCGGGCGCTTAATCTCGACACGGAACTCGATTACGTCAGAACCGTGCGTTCTGCCGGTTATGCCCTTGACGATCAGGCCTGAGAGACCACGACCCTGACGGCTCTGCTTGCAATCCTTCTTGGTTGCTCATGTCTTGGGTGGGGGCTTACATGGCGACAGTCACGTTTGCGCCTCGCCCGCCTGCCAACCCCTGTGGCGATGGTGAACACCCAGCCGGGAGAGGCTCCCAAGGCCCCGGTCTTTTGCGAACTCCTGCCTATTCCTGCTGTGTTGCTGGGCGCAGGCGGGCGCATTTTCCATGCCAATCGTGTGGCACATGCTGTCTTTGGTGACGCGCTTGGGGCAGTCATCCGTCACCCTGCGGTGCAATCTGTCCTTGCAACGCTGACCCCCGAAACGGGGGTCGTCACGCGTGTCGAGCTCGATGTGCCGGTGCGGCGGATCGTGCAGGTGACTTTCCGGAAATGGCCGGAGCGCTTTGCCAGCGCCATAGGCTGGGAAGAGGGCGTGCTTGCCGTTCTGGAAGACTGCTCCGAGTTCGAGGTCGTGGACCGGATGCGCGCCGATTTCGTGGCCTATGCAAGCCATGAACTGCGCACGCCTCTGGCGTCACTCATAGGCTTCATCGAAACCCTGCAGGGCCCGGCGGCCGAGGACCCTGCAGCACAGCAGCAGTTTCTGGCCATCATGGCGGCGCAGGCTGCGCGTATGGAGCGGCTGATCGAGCGCCTGCTTTATCTGTCGCGTGTGCAGCGCCTCGAACATATGCGGCCTCATGACATGGTGTCCGCACAGGACCTTATGGATCGCCTGCTGGAAGACAGTCAGATCCTGATACGGTCATCCGATGCCAGACTGATCCTTCTGCCTACTGAGGATGACCTTTTCTTCCCGGCGGATGAGGATCAGATCGTTCAGGTGTTGCTCAATCTGGTCGAAAACGCTCTTAAATATGGCGGCCCTGCCATCGAGATACGGGTCGGGATCACAGCAGAGAACGGCAAGGGTATCGAGATTACCGTCGCGGATAATGGCCGTGGGGTGGACAGTCAGCATGTGCCCCGTTTGACCGAGCGTTTCTATCGGGTTGAGGGGCGTGCCACAGCTTCGCAATCGGGTACGGGGCTCGGACTGGCGATCGTCAAGCATATCGTGGATCGGCATGGCGGCCGCCTGCGTATCGAGAGCGCGCCGGGCAAGGGCATGACCTGTCGCATCTGGCTGCCAAGAACGAGCTGAGCAGGAATGGGGCGGGCGAGCCTCTGTCCCAAGCTTTGACAGAGCACAGAAACCTGCCGTGATGGCAGCTTCCAATTTCGTGATGACCCGAGGGCAATACACAAGCTGGTTCAGGAACCGAAGGCGAGCGAGGGAGGAGTGAGAGGGAAGGGCCCGAAATCCTGCAAGGGGCAGTGTATTATCGAGGCCGCTTTCATCCCCCCGATCTACGCAGGCTGTGGGGCGGCTTGTCCCGGCGTCCTCCAGAGGCATGGCATGCCGGCAGGGGACGCCTGCCGCATTCGGGCAGGCTCACTCACGGCGTGTAGTGTCAGAACCAGCCGCGCGGATTGCGCATCGGTGCTTCGTCAACCAGTGCGACGATGGGGCGGATGACGCGGACCAGCCACCAGACAAAAAGCAGACCAAGCAGGACATAACCGATCATCACGAGGCAGAGTAGTCCTGCCACGATGGCCCCCAGGAGTCCGAGCCAGAATGTGCGGATGGCGTAGATGAAATGGCTCTCATAGATCGTCCCCACCGCGTCACCGCGTTTGAGATAGGCAACAATCACACCGGGTATGCTGGTGATGCCGAAAAAGAACGAGGCGATGAACAGGATATGTACGATCCAGGCCCAGCGTCTTGCACGGTCGCTTCGGGGCGAAGCAGGCCAGGTTTGTGTAAAGCTCGGTTGCATGGAAGGAGTCGCTCCTGAAATCCTGTCGGGCCGATGCGGTATTAGGCCTGTTGGCGGGATATGGTATCGTATCATCAGCCCGTTCGCTCAGGCTATCCTGAAGAGCGGCATTGTGGTTACAGAAAATCGATCGGTGTCATGATTTCGCTTTCCCGCTCCCTTCTGCTTTTCGGTCTGGCAGCCGTCATTTCCGCTCCCGCCGCCCACGCCCAGAGCGTGACCGGTGCCGGGTCGAGTTTTGCAGCGCCGCTTTATGAAAGCTGGGGCGAAATCGCCAAGGCAAAGGCGGGGATCGGGGTGAATTATCAGAGCGTGGGTTCGGGCGCGGGGCTCAATCAGGTCGTGGCCGGTACGGTCGATTTCGGCGCGTCGGACAAACCGGCAGCGACTGCCCTGCTCGATGCCCATCACCTTTACCAGTTCCCCACCGCGCTCGGGGCGATTGTGGTCATCGTGAATGTTCCCGGTATCCCGGCCGGGGCGCTGCAACTCGACGGGCCGACGCTGGCCGCCCTTTATGATGGGCGCATCACCGAATGGAATGACCCGAAAATCCAGGCGCAGAACCCCGGGCTGAATCTGCCAGATGCGGATGTGGCACCGATCCATCGAGCCGATGCCTCAGGGACGAGCTTCGTCTTTACCTCCTATCTCTCCCATGTCTCCCCTGAATGGAAAGCCCATATCGGCGCGGGAACCTCTGTTGCATGGCGTGATGGCGCAGGCGCACGGGGCAACGATGGTGTCGCGGCCAGCGTCAAGGAGACCGTGGGGGGAATCGGGTATGTGGAATATGCCTATGCCAGTCACAACCACATTCCCATGGCGCGTATGAAAAGCCATGACGGGGTCTATGTCACGGCCTCGCCTCAAAGCTTCATGGCCGCTGCTTCGCAGGCCGACTGGGCCCATGCAAGCCACCATGTGGTGGATCTGCTCGACAGTGCGGGCGGCAATGCCTGGCCGATCATGAGCGCGACCTACGCCATCGTGCCGATTGAGGTGAAGCCGGAGACGAAGCGTTTCTTCGAGATCGGCCTGCGCGAAGGTGAGCAGGAAGCGCGAAAGCTCGACTACATCACTGTGCCCGATGCGGTGCGTGACGATATTCTGGCTGGCTGGCCGCACTGAACCCGGCTGCCGGAACGTTGCACGAACCGACACGACTGGCGCAGATTTCCTGAAAGGGTCTCTCTGACGCCTGATAGGGCCGGGGGCTGAAAGTTCCCTTGCCAGGCAGTAGCAAAGTCTTGATAGGCCATGGCATTTCCAAGCGTCACGGGCTGTCTATTCTGGTTCAGATCCTTCCAAGGCCGGTAAGTAACGCCCGGTTTCGGAACGGCACCAGAGATTCTGCGGGAATGATCCTATGCCTTTGCCTTCCTTTCTTTTTGTCTGCACAGGCAATATTTGCCGCTCTCCCCTTGCCGAGGCAGCCATGCGTGCCGAAGCGGCTCGTCGGGGCCTGACTTTGGACATCGACTCGGCGGCGACCGGTGTCTGGCACGTGGGCGAAGCACCGGACAGCCGTGCGCGGCGCGTTGCGAAGAAGCACGGGCTTGATATTGATACCTATGTCGCAAGGCAGGTCCAGGAAGACGATTTCACGCGTTTCGATCATATCATCGCGCTCGATTCAGGGCATTTGCGTGCCCTGCGTCGACTGGCCCCGGAGGCGGAACAGGAGCGTATCCGCCTGCTGATGGATTATGTGCCTGAGCGCGCTGGTGAGGAGATCTCAGATCCTTTTTATGGCAAGGACATCGATTTCGAGACGGCGTGGCAGGAAATTGCTCTAGGCTGCGCGCATCTGGCCAGTTTCACGCTGGATTCCTGATAGGGGCTTCCCTGATGACAGATCGCCCTCCTCAACAGGCCGCTTCCCGGTTCGTGCAGATTGCGGCCCTGATCGGGGAGGAGAGCGTCTTTGAGGTGCGATCCCTCGGTGGGGGCGATTTGTCTGACATCTGGCAGCTCGATTTCGCGTCCGGGCGCCGTGTTGTCGTCAAGAATGGCCCTCATGTCGCTACTGAAGCAGCCATGCTCGATGCGCTGGCGACAACAGGCGTGGCTGTTCCGCCCGTTCTGGCAGTGCAGGGGGATCTGCTCGCGCTGGGCTATGTGCCGCGGGGCGGGCAAGGCGACGAGGCGTGGTCGGCGCTGGGGCAGGCGATGCGCTGCCTGCATGAGGTGAAGCAGCCTCCACGTTATGGGTGGGCCGAGGATTACGCTTTCGGTACGGTGCCTATCGTCAATGACTGGACGCTCGACTGGCGTGATTTCTGGCGAGATTGCCGGTTAAGGCCTTTCCTCGCTAGCCTTCCCAGGGAAGTGGCGGCACGGGTCAATCGCCTGTCGCAAACCCTGGATCGCTTTCTGCCATCGATTCCGCGCCCCACGCTTTTGCATGGCGATCTCTGGACTGGCAATTTCATCACCTCGCCCGCGGCTGAGGGCGGAATACGCGCCGTCTTGATCGATCCCGCCTGTTATATCGGCGATGCAAGCGCGGATTTTGCCATACTGACGCTTTTCGCCACGCCGCCTGAGGCGTTCTGGCGCAGCTATGGTCCATTGCCGGAGGGATATGAACGTAGCATCAATGTCTATCGTCTCTGGCCTGCACTGGTGCATTATCGTCTGTTCGGGGCCACTTATCTCGGTCTTGTGCAAAGCCTGCTCGATACGTTGGAGCTTTGATATTGCTAACCCGGTCTGCGTTGTAGAGCATAAACGCTCTATTGATCCACAGGCGGAGTTCTTCGGGCATGGGCAGATCCATGACCAAGGGAGTCCAGCTCAAAGCACGGGGCTTGTTGTTCGACTGTCGCGGTTGTAGCGCAGCGCGCTATGGCAGCGCATCCGAATACACGGACAGGCTCCCCCCTGTCGCGAGTGCGCTCGGTGTCGTGGCGTCGCGATAACATGCGTTTTGATGTGTGTGAGGCCTGGGTGCGCGGCGACCTCATACCATTTGAGGTGGATGTCAGAGCCATCGGAGCGTGACCCATTGTCACGCTCCTTCGCTGTTGCCCCCTGTCCGGTTCGCGGGAAGCACCCGGGATGGAACAGGGGGGGGGGAGTTTTCAGGTCGATGCCGCCAGGGCCTCGAAGAGCACGGCGATGGCCTCGGCACCGGGGTCCGGGATATTGGCCAGCTGCTCGGGCGGGATATAGGAAGCGCGTCCGGCACGCGCTTTCATGCTCCGTGTCGCGTCGGCCCCCTTGCGTGCTGCGACCGCCGCCTGCGCGAGTGACTGACCGGATTGCAGCGCGGCAATGGCAGGAAGAAGTGCATCGAGCATGGTGCGGTCACCTGGCTTTGCCCCGCCATAGGCCTGCATGCGCGCGGCACCGTTATGCAAACCTTCGCGCCAGTTTTCATCATGCCCCGCCGTGGTCATGAGAATGGACAGCAGAACGCCGCTCGACCCACCGCTGTGACGGGCCAGAAGGCGGCCGATTGTGGCCATGAGTGCCTGCGGCGAGGCGAGGGGAAGGCGGTCGATGGCGCGCAGAACCTGCCGCGCGGCTTCGGCAAATGTCGAGCCTGCATCGCCATCACCGCATTTGGCATCGAGCGTATTGAGGGCGGCCTCGTGCCCGATCAACGCATTCGCGCCGCTTGTGATGAGGCGCCTGAGCAACGGATTGTCAGAGGGCGCATCCGTAAACGTTTCGGGCAGCGCGGGCACAGGCAGGGTCGCGACCGGACCGAAAGCGGCCAGACCGGGCCATGCGTGAGGCTCGGCCGGTGCAGCAAGCGCCTCAACGAAGGCGGGTTCTGCAGGGAGCGTCGTCAGGGAGAAGCCGTTCATGTCGAGCGCTGTCATGACCGGGGCTGGGCCGGCAATCCATGCTGTCCGGGCGGCCAGTGATGTGCGGGAGAAACCGTCAAGGAGTGCCAAGGCCTCAAGGGGCGGCACACTACCCAGCATGTTGAGAAGGATAATCTGCCTGGTTGCGCCTTTGGCATCGTTCTCTGGCAGGGATGACAGGAGCCGGTCCGCTGCGAGCGCAACCAGTTTGTCGAGAGGGGCCATCGGCATACGTTCGACGCCGGCTTCACCATGTATGCCGAGCCCGAGTTCGGCCTCGTTTTCGCCAAGGCGGGGCGGCTGGTCAGGCGTATAGACATTGCAGTCGCTCAGGGCGAGGCCGATGGAACGAAGCGCACCCGCCGCATTCCGGGCCTGCGCGGCGACCTCTGCAAGCGGGCGGCCAGTCTCGGCGGCGTAGCCAGCGATCTTGTGAACCAGAACGGTGCCGGCAATGCCGCGTGCCTTGGCCGTTTGGCCAAGGGCAATGTCATCGCCCACGATAACGAGCTCGACGTCGAGTCCGAGCGCCTTCGCCTGTTCGGCTGCGATACCGAAATTGAGCCGGTCTCCGGTGTAGTTCTTGACGACAAGCAGGCATCCGGCCGGGCCGGTCACGGCGCGTATGGCCGCAAGAATGGCATCGACACCCGGTGAGGCGAAAAGCTGACCGCAGACGGCTGCCGTCAGCATGCCCTTTCCGACAAAGCCAGCATGGGCGGGCTCGTGCCCCGAACCACCACCCGAGACAACGGCCACGCGATCTTTCGCCCAGTTCTTTCGCAGGACGACATGGATATCGTCGGCACCTTCAAGCCGACAAAGATGGCTCCCCGCTGAGGAGCGCAACAGCCCCTCAATGCCCTCGGCTACGATTGTGTCACGGGAATTGAAAAAGCGCTTCATGGACGAACTCCGCCTTGATCGCGGGGCTGTGGCGGCCCCTGTTGTCGCTCGGTTGGGTCAGGCTAGAATCGTCAACGATCGGAGGACATGACATTTCTATGTGAAAAGAGACACATTGATGTGACGTTGATCGCATTCCTGCGAGATCGGGCGTGATTTACCGGCATGCGGGTGGCAAGGATCGCGCCCCTGCATCGGCGTTCAGGCCGTATGGGTCCATTGGTCGCGTTGGATCAGTGCCAACGACCCCTCTGTTATCTTTCAGGCTCGACAGGTTGTGAAGAAGTGCCGACTGCCCCGCTCGGTCACCTGAATACGGGCAATGACTTGACACAAGCGGTGCGCTGCCGTGCATTTCCGGATTATGGCATCCGGTTCGGAGGCTGATCGAAACGATTGGCAGCGGTCCGGGAATTCGTTACGATTAGACAAGAATTTTTGTCAACAGGGTCAGGATTACAGAGTTTTGGACATTCCATCCAAGTCGCATCTTCATCCCCCACCGCAAGTCGATGAGGGCTATCACAAGGATCTCGGGCGCCGTCAGGTCCAGATGATCGCCATTGGCGGGGCTATCGGCACGGGGCTTTTCCTTGGTGCCGGCTCGCGGTTACAGCAGGCGGGCCCGGCTCTCGCACTCGATTACCTCGTTTGCGGCATGTTCTGCTTTCTCATCCTTCGGGCGCTTGGCGAACTGGTGATGTACCGCCCCAGCGCGGGCAGCTTCGTTTCCTATGCCCGTGAGTTTCTGGGCGAGAAGGCGGCCTATGCAGCCGGGTGGCTCTCCTTCCTGAACTGGGCCATGACCGGTATCGTCGATATCACGGCTGTTGCGCTTTACATGCATTTCTGGGGCACGTTCGATCATGTCCCACAATGGGTGTTTGCGCTCGTGGCGCTGGGCATTGTCGGCACCATGAACATGATTGGTGTGCGCTATTTTGGCGAGCTGGAGTTCTGGTTCTCGCTTATCAAGGTCATTGCGCTCGCCCTTTTCCTGATTTTCGGTTGCGTCGTTCTTGGCCTCAAGATGCCGGTGGCAGGCACTGTGCCCGGTTTTCATCTGATCTCCGAAAATGGTGGTATCTTCCCCCACGGGATCATGCCGGCGTTGTTCCTGATGCAGGGCGTCGTGTTCGCCTATTCGGCCATCGAACTGGTAGGCACGGCGGCAGGTGAGTGCGCCAATCCGCGTGAGATCATCCCGCGTGCCATCAACAGCGTGATCTGGCGTATCGGCCTGTTCTATGTCGGCTCGGTTATCCTTCTGGTCTGTCTGCTGCCCTGGAATGCCTACCACAAGGGCGTCAGCCCGTTCGTGACCTTCTTCCAGGCCCTTGGCGTGCCTCATGTCGATACGGTCATGAACATCGTGGTGCTCACCGCAGCCCTGTCGAGCTTGAATTCGGGCCTGTATTCGACCGGGCGTATCCTGCGTGCCCTTGCCATGGGGGGCTCGGCACCGCGTGCCCTGGCACGGATGAACAAGCAATCCGTCCCTTATGTCGGGATTCTGACCACCGTCGCAGTCTATCTGGTTGGGGTGGGTCTCAATTATCTCATCCCGTCCCGCGTGTTCGAGATCGTGCTCAACGTGGCAGCTCTCGGTATCATCAGCACCTGGAGCTTCATTCTGATCTGCCAGATACGACTGCGCCAGCTGGTTAATCGTGGCGCGGTCGAAAGTGCCGGGTTTCGTATGCCGGGTGCGCCGTTCACCTCGTGGCTGACGCTGGGCTTTCTCGGCTTTGTGGTTGTCATGATGGGGCTGGATTACCCCGAGGGCACCTACACGGTGCTCGCTATTCCGTTCATTGCTTTGCTTCTCGCCGGTGGCTGGGGACTGATCCTTCTGAGCCGCAGGAAAGCCTGACCAAACGAGACGGCCTGCTCAGTCCAGTTGGGACCGGGCAGGTTCTGCGGGCAACTGCCCTTCCCATTTGGCGACCACGGCCGTCGCCAGGGAGTTGCCGACGACATTCGTGGCCGAACGGCCCATATCCAAAAAAGTATCGACGCCTAGAATCAGCAGAACCCCCTCTTCCGGGAGTTTGAACTGGCTGAGCGTTGCCGCGATCACGACCAGCGACGCGCGGGGAATACCGGCAACGCCCTTGCTGGTCAGCATCAGGGTGAGCAGCATGATGATCTGCGTGCTCCAGGGCAGGCTGATATCATAGGCCTGTGCGATGAAGATGCTGGCGAAGGTGCAATACATCATCGTGCCGTCGAGATTGAACGAGTAGCCAAGGGGCAGCACGAAGGACGAAATGCGGCGTGAAATGGGAAACCGCGAGAGCTGGTCGAGCATCAGCGGATAGGCGGCTTCCGAACTTGCTGTCGAAAAGGCCAGCAGGAATGGCTCACGCATCAGGCTGATCAGGCGGCGCGCCGGCCGACCGAGAATGGCGAAGGCAGCCGCAATAAGCGAACACCAGAGCAGGAAGAGCGCAATATAGAACTCCCCCATGAACTTGCCGTAATTGATGAGCACGCCCAGGCCATTGGTGGTTATGGTCGCGGCCATGGCGCAGAATACGGCCAGCGGGGCCAGGAGCATCACATAGCCTGTTACCTTGAGGATGATCTGTGACAGGCTCTCTGTCCATTCCATGATCACCTTGGCCTTTTCAGGCATGGAGGCGCAGGCGACGCCAAAAAAGACCGAGAACACGACAATCTGCAGGATTTCGTTATCCGTCATCGCGCGGAAAACGGAATCTGGCACAATATGCTTGACGAAGCTGTCGAGCGACATGCCGTCGGTTGCGATGGGAGATGTTGTAACGCCGTGCAGGCGATGCATTCCGACACCGGGGCCAAAAAGATTGACCAGAATCATGCCGAGCGTCAGCGAGAACAGTGAGGCCAGAACGAACCAGATCATGGCTTTCGCCCCAACGCGTCCAACTGAAGCTGCATCCGACATATGACCGATACCCACCACGAGGGTGGAGAACACCAGCGGGGCAATGATCATCTTGATCAGGCGCAGAAAGACGGTCGAGCCGATGGAGATGTAATGCGCAAAATGCTGCTGCTGTACGGAATCGGCGATCCAGGCATGAGCGAGGCCACCCACCGTAATGCCAAGCAGCATCGCGATGATGATGAGTGTGGTCATGCTCATGCGCTTCATTGAGGCTGCTCCAAAACGGCGAGGGAAGCCTGGGTCTAGGCCATAACACCCTGTCATATCAAATCTGGAACAGTCATCAGGCCCCTTTGTCGCCTCCGAACCGCTTTCTGGACGGGTGTCATCCCGGAGCGACGGGCGGTGAAAACTTTCCTGACCTCCGGTCTTCATCTGGCGTTGTGGCCCCGTATGTTCTCGGTCATACGAGATAAGGCCCAACGGGCGATGGCGGGAGGCACGGGGGTAACCAACCCTGTCATCCTGTCTCGCCAATCTGCCAAGCCTTGCGCCGTTCAGAGGAAGAGAAGCGTGATACAAAATACCATTGCGGTGATATTCGGGCTGATTGTTGGTCTGTTTTCCCTGATCGTATCGGTTATTGCTGTTATTGAGGAGGCGGCACGGAGGGGATTGCAGTCCCTTGGTGTACCTCATCAGGTGCAGACTTCGCTTCTGGCTTTGCTACTGCTGATACTTGTGGTGGTATCTTTTCGATTGTTCGGTCGACTTTTCGGTTTCCTGATAGCGATCGCCCTGATTGCGCTTTTGCTGCATGCCCTTTTTGCGCCGCAAGTGCAGAATGTGTCTGGTATCGCAATCTGATAAGCCCTCGGGGTGAGGTCAGGAAACGGGTCGTACCAGTGACGTACGGATGTCCGTCTGTCGTGCGGTGATATGGATCATCACCTAGTTGCCCGAGTGCAGATTTTTTTTGGGAGCGCTTCGGGTCGCCGTACAGGAGCGGCAAAGATTGTGATGGTGTCCGCGGCGGGATTCGAACCCACGGCCCCAGGATTCATACCACTTCGGCTTTCGCCGCCGGTGCGCAAGGCGTACCGTTCGTGGTCTGGACTGTCTCTTCACCATGGCCCGGCGAACCGGACGACAGGCGCTGCCCGTACAGTCTCTACACCTCCATGCCTCCTTGCGAACGCATGTTTGGCTCGGGATTGGCACAGCTAGACGCCAGAGCGTTCCCCGAATTTGAGCAGATCCACCATGACGTTTCCGACCATGGCGCCCAATTTTAGGAATCCTGTGCTCTATCCTGCTGAGCTACGCGGACAACCTCGGCTACTTTAAGGTTCTCGCATGGGTCAGGCAAGAGGTGCATTTTCAATTTTTTCTGTACCCGCTGATCGGTTGCAATACTCGTAAGTCATTCTAAGATTGATTTTGTCAGTAAGTCCGTTTGCATGCGAAGGTGAAGAAAATTAAACACTTTTATGCTGGCATGCGGAACGATTTACTTTAGTTCTCTACCCTGAGGGTGCCAACGGCAGTCACATTCTTGGCATATTCGTCTCCTTCAACTACGCGCGATGCCGAGTGGAGAATACGTTTCGTAAAAAAAACCGGGATGGGGATGTGATACAAGGCTTTGAGAAAAGAAAGCGTGAAGTAATGTTCGATCTGGCCCTTCGTGGTGTTGCAAAAACCGATTCCACCCTGCTGCGTCTGCGACTGATTGGTCGCGTTGAGGCGACAACCCTGACGGGTGAAAGTGTTCTTCCTGTCGGTGGAAAGACGAAGGGACTACTCGCCATTCTTGCGCTTTCCGACCGCAAGCCTGTTGCCCGCTCCCATCTCGCCGAATTGCTGTGGAGCCGTCGCCCGGATGATCTGGCGCGCGCATCATTGCGTCAGGAAATACATCGGCTGCTTGATGCGCTCAGTCCCTTGGGGGTCGACGTCATCGACGTGCAGCGCCACACGCTTGCGCTCAAGCCCGCGCTTACTTCGGTCGATGTTGAGCGCATTCTCAATGGCGGGAAATCCATCCTGCGTGAATTGCCGCCGCCAAGCGAGGTTCTGCTCGGAGAGCTGAATGGTATCGATCCGGCGTTCAGCGAGTGGATCGAAGGTCAGCGCACACGCCTGAACCGTCACATCTATCAGCTTTTCGAGAGTGCCCTGCGTACGCAGGTTGATCCTGATGCCATTCTTGAGACTGCCGACCATTTGCTGGTGCGTGATGGCCTGAATGAGGCCGCATGGCGCGCGCGTATCCAGGCTTGGGTGACGAAGGGAGAGTATGCCCAGGCTGCCGCGCTGGGCGACCAGGTCGTGCAGCTTTTTCAGGACCAGCTAGGCACCGTGCCGGGGCCTGCGACAATGGGGCTTGTGCGCAGCCTTCAGGAGCGCATTGCCTTTGACTCCTATGCCATGACGCATCATGGCACCGCTGTTGCCAGTGACCCAGGGCTTGTTCACACGGATCTCCATGCCGAAAACGGCAGGCTGTTTCCCGGTGGAGGGGCGGAGGCGTCCCTTTTGACGACAGGTCACGCGCCGCGCACGCTGGGTTCCATCGCCGTTGCGCCCCTGAAGGCTGCGGGCGGTATACATGCCGACACCCTGGCAGCTGAGCTTACCGAGCGCCTTGAGGTCAAGCTCGTGGGCCTCCAGACCTTTACGGTTGTACCGTTCCCCGAGACGCCTCAGGGTGAAACAGGGCCTCTGCTGGGTAATACGCACAACCCGGGGACCGATTATGTCATTTCGGGTCTGGTTCGATCGAATGTCGAGCACGGTGATGCCAGTGAAGGCTATGTGATCATCCGGCTCCTGAGTCTGCGTCAGGAAGGATCTGTTGTCTGGGCTGATCGTTTTGAGCTGCCGCGGGATACGCGTGCTCAGCGTGCGTTGCTTTTCTATGTGATGAAGTCGCTTCAGTGGTCGCTCTTCGTTTCGGAGGGACAGCGTATGATGTCACGCCCGATCGCAGAACTGTCAGCCTTTCAGATGGCTGTGCGCGCGCTCACTCTCCTGTTGCGCTGCGACGTGACGCTTTTCGCCGAATTGAGCGATCTGGTCGAGCGAGCCTATCAGTCCGATCAGGAATCGGTTTTCGTTCTCTATGTGCGTTCACTGATAAGGTTCTTCCTTCATCAGGAAAACTGGTCGTCGACCCCGCGCGAGGATATTGAGGAGATTGCTTCTGCTGCGGGATATGTGGCCATTCAGCTCCGCGCCAATCCGCTTGGCGTATGGCTGTCGATGATGACGCGGACTTTCACGCCTGGTCAGCTCGATGAAGCAAAGGCGCTTACGGCAGAATATACCGGCGCTGCCGGTGTGTTTCCTGCTATCGCCATCTCGCCGTCCATTCATGCGCTCAAGGCTGCTCAGGCGCTGTTGTCCGAAGAGAAAGCGGTTGCGCTTGAGGAGATCCAGCAATTCCGGGCTTTGCGGGCCTCACAGCCTCTGGCCGTTCTGTCGGAGCCGTTCAGCATTTTTGTGCTTGAGGCCGCCGGAAACAATGAAGAGGCCAGGCAGGCGGGTGCAGCCTTTGTCAGTCTTTATCCGCGCAGTGCTGCCGGGGTGCTTTATTACCTCGTCTCCCTCGCTTCTCATGGGATGGGAGAAGAGACTGAGCGCGTGAAACGCCATTTGCTGCGGCTTGTGCCGGACATTACCATTTCTGGTGTGCTGTCACGACATGACTTTCTGCCGCAGGCAATGCAGACTTGGCTGCGTGAAATGCTTGGGCGGGTAAGCCTGCCGCAAGGATAAGTGGTAACCCAGCCTTGGCGGGACCGGGCGGGCGCGATATGAACGATTGTTGAAGCCGGACGCGGGTGCCGCGATCGGGGATTTCGACACGCGGCCAGTGCCAGTCTAATAGGGACAACATGACACCTCGTTTGCAGCCGATCGCCCCTCTCAACGCGCCCATAAAGGCGCTGTCATTCAAGGGACGGTTCCTCCCCGTTCTGCCGCTTTGCGCCCTTATGGCGCTGAGCGCCTGTGGCGGTGGGCGTGATCCCGACAGCCTGACACAGCCCCGCAACCATCTGCTTGGCGTCGATCGCGGCGCAACAGGTGGAGACGACCAGCTTCAGGGCGGGGTCAATGCCTATCTCTGGCGTGGTGCTATCGACACTCTGTCATTCATGCCATTTGCCTCGGCTGACGCCAATGGCGGCGTAATTCTGACGGACTGGTATCAGCCTCCAGCCAGTACCAATGAGCGCTTCAAGATCGCTGCCTATATTCTTGATCGCCGGCTGCGCTCGGATGCACTGCGCGTTTCTGTGTTCCGTCAGGAGAAACAGGGAGGCGAGTGGGTAGATACACCCGTTGCCCCGAATACGACCTCGGACATTACGACGCGTATTCTTGCCCGTGCGCGCCAGCTCCGTGCGGATAATGGCAACCGGGACTGAACGTCCCGTCCTGAAGACCATGTGACACGAACAGACGACAGAAGATCATGACGGAACAAGAGACACTCGGCTACGATTTCGGCAAGGCTGAGCCCAAATGGCAGGCAAAATGGGATGGCGTGCGCGCATTCGCCGCCGATGACCATCCCGCTGCTGACAAGCCGAAATATTACGTGCTTGAGATGTTTCCGTATCCGTCTGGTCAGCTCCATATGGGCCATGTGCGCAATTACGCGCTGGGCGATGTGGTGGCGCGTTACAAGCGTGCGCGTGGTTTCTCGGTTCTGCATCCCATGGGCTGGGATGCGTTCGGCCTCCCGGCAGAAAATGCAGCGCGTGAGCGCGGTGTGCATCCGGGGCAGTGGACGCTGGACAACATTGCCGCCATGCGCGGCACGCTGCAGCGCCTCGGTTTCTCACTGGACTGGGAGCGTGAAATCGCCACCTGCCTGCCGGAATATTACGGGCATCAGCAGAAGCTGTTTCTGGATATGTGGCGCAAGGGGCTGGTCGAGCGTCGTGAATCCTCAGTCAACTGGGACCCTGTGGACAACACGGTGCTCGCCAATGAGCAGGTGGTTGACGGGCGTGGCTGGCGTTCGGGTGCGCTGATCGAGAAAAAGCGTCTGTCGCAGTGGTTCCTCAAGATTACGGATTTTGCAGCACCTCTGCTTGAAGGCCTCGACAAGCTCGATCGCTGGCCGGCACGTGTACGCGTCATGCAGGAGCGCTGGATCGGCCGCTCGGAAGGCGCTCGTGTCCGCTTTGCGCTTCATACGCCCCCGGAAGGGTTCGACACCGACCTGGATTCGGTCGAGGTGTTTACCACGCGTCCGGACACGCTGTTTGGCATGAGCTTTGTCGCCATTGCTGCCGATCATCCGCTGGCCGCAAAGGTCGGTCAGGACAATGCTGCCGTACGCAGCTTCATCGAGGAATGTCAGCGTCTCGGTACGTCCGAGGAGGCAATCGAGGCTGCTGAAAAGCGCGGGATCGACACCGGATTGCGTGTCAGCAACCCGTTTGCGCCTGACGAGACCGTGCCGGTCTGGATCGCCAATTTCGTTCTGATGGAATATGGCACAGGCGCTGTGTTCGGTTGCCCCTGTGGCGATCAGCGCGATCTCGACTTTGCCCGTAAATATGACTTGCCAGTGCGTCCGGTGATTCTGCCGACAGGCGAGCAGCAATCTGGCTTTGCGGTGGGCAAGACCGCTGTCACGGGTGAGGGCACGCTTATCAATTCCGGCTTCCTCGACGGGCTGGACATCGTCGAAGGCAAGCGCAAGGCCATCGAGCGTCTCGAGGGTATGGGCATCGGCCGTGGCGTCGTGAACTGGCGCCTGCGTGACTGGGGTATTTCGCGCCAGCGTTACTGGGGCTGCCCGATACCGGTCATCCATTGCGACAGCTGTGGCGCCGTGCCTGTGCCCGACGACCAGTTGCCGCTGAAACTGCCCGAGGATGTCACTTTCGATCGCCCCGGTAATCCGCTCGATCACCATCCAAGCTGGAAGCATGTGGACTGCCCGCAATGTGGTGCCAAGGCACGTCGCGAGACTGATACGTTCGATACATTCGTCGATAGCTCGTGGTATTTCGCGCGCTTTACGGCGCCCCATGCCAGCACCCCGACTGACCCGATTGCGGCGAATAGCTGGTTGCCGGTCGATCAGTATATCGGTGGTATTGAACACGCGATCCTGCATCTTCTTTACGCACGATTCTTTACGCGCGCCATGCACGAGACGGGTCATCTGAACGTCGATGAGCCATTCGATGGTCTGTTCACCCAGGGCATGATCACCCATGAGAGCTACCGCGATGAGAGCGGCTGGCTTGCACCTGAGGATGTGGTGCGTTCGGGCGAGGGCTATGTGCGTCGTGACAATGGCCAGCCCGTGCAGCTCGGTCGCCTGGAGAAAATGTCGAAATCCAAGCGCAATACGGTTTCGCCTACGGCGATCATCGAGCGCTTTGGTGCGGATACGGCGCGCTGGTTCGTGCTGTCCGACAGCCCGCCAGAGCGTGATATGGAATGGACCGAGTCCGGTGTTGCCGCTTCAGCCCGCTTCGGTCAGCGTCTCTATCGTCTGGTGCAGAATGTCGCGGCGCAGGTGCCGCAGGGAGCGCCCTTCACTGAGGGCGGTCGCAGCCTGCGTCAGGCCACGCATCGCACCATCAAGGCTGTGACCGAGGCGCTTGAGGGCTTCACACCCAATGTCGCCGTGGCGCGTCTGCACGAATTGAGCGCTGCCCTGTCGGAGGCCGAGAAATCGACCGAGGACGGTCTTGGTGCAGCCCGCCGCGAGGCCGCTCTGTCACTTGCTCTGCTCGTGGCACCCATGATGCCGCATCTGGCGGAAGAAATGGTGGCCCTGCTGGAGCCTGAGGGGGCTATGGTTGTCGAGCGCGCCTGGCCGGAGGCGCTGGACGAGTTCCTTACGCGTGACAGCATCACGCTGGGTGTGCAGATCATGGGCAAGCTGCGTGGCACGATCGAAGTGCCACCCGACGCGCCGTCTGACATGGTTCTTCCGCTGGCTGAGGCCGAGCCGAATGTGGCGCGGATGCTGGAAGGCAAGCGTATCGTCAAGCGCATTCACGTGCCCAACCGTATCGTCAATTTCGTAGTGGCAGGCTGAACCGATGCGCCGTCTTATCCTGCTTGCTTCGCTGGCTCTGAGCGGTTGCGGGTTTCAGCCGCTTTACGGAAGCAACGGAGATGGCGGCGCCCGCGTGATGCACGAGATGCAGCGCATCTATGTCTCCAACATCCCCGAGCGCCAGGGGCAGGAATTGCGGCTGGCACTTCAGGAGCAGCTGGGGAGCGGCAGCACCAAGGCGCCAGACGGCTACACGCTCAATGTAAGCTACGGCGTCAATGCTTCAGTCATTGATATTCATAGCGATAATACTGCGGGCCGTTATCGCGAATTGGGGACAGCGCATTGGCGCCTCTATACTGTCGAGCCATCCCCAAGATTTCTGGCTGAGGGCGATGTGAACGAGCTTGATGGCTTCAATGCGACCTTCGAGCAGTATCTCGCGCAGACCCTGAATGACGAGACTGTGCGGGCCCGTATCGCCCAGACCCTTGCAGGATCAATTCGTCAGCAGATCGCCATATGGTTCAAGACCCAGATCAAGCCATCGCGCAACAACGCTGCGGATCTGCCTTCCTATTTCGATCCGAACGCCATGCCGACCCAGAATGGCCAGCCTTACGAGAAGGCGGGTCCTGATGGCTTCCCGGCTGCGGCAACGGGGCGTACGGATCTCAACAGTACGGACAACTGATCGCGCATGAAGATCGATGCCCGCTCGACTTCCCGCACACTCGCTGAAATTGGCAAGTGGCGCGGGGTCCTGCTCTATGGCGATGATCTCGGCCTGATACGCGAGCGGGCCGCCCAGTGCGTCAAGCTGGTGGCGGAGTCGCTGGATGATCCGTTCCGTGTCGCAGTGCTCGATCAGGAGCAGCATGGCCGCCTCGAAGAGGAGATGGGTGCGCTTTCCCTGATCGGGGGGCGTCGTGCCATATGGGTGCGCGATGCACAGGACGCGTTGTTGCCCAGAGTCATGGCGGCGCTTGCGATCGACAGCGATACGGTTCTGGTCATCGAAGCACCGGGGCTTGCCTCACGCGCGAAGCTGCGAACCTCGCTTGAAGCCCATGCTTCGATTGCCGCCATCGGTTGTTACCCCGAGGAGGGTAAGACCCTCATTGCCTCACTGGCGGATCTCTTTCGTGAGGCCTCAGTCACGATCGACCGCGACGCCCTGTTCTGGCTTTCTTCCGTCATGGGAGCCGACCGGGCGGCTATACGCAGCGAAGTCGGGAAGCTCGTTCTCTTTGCCGGGGAAGGGGGCCGACTGACGCTCGATGACTGTCAGGAATGTATCGGTGATTCTGCCAGTGCTACGCTGGATGATGCGACAACCGCTGCGCTGGCTGGTGATCGAACCATTGCTGATATTGCCCTGGAGCGTGCGCTTGCCGATGGGTTGTCCCCCATTGCACTGGCCCGTGCCTGTCTGTCGCTCATGAACCGGCTGCTGCGGGTGCTGGACTGGATGGATGAGGGCAAGTCGCGTCAGGAAGCCATGAAAATGCTTCGCCCCCCGGTGTTCTTCAAGAAAACCGAGAGCTTCACGAAAGCCCTTGAGCGCTGGGATCGCCAAGGTCTGAGGAGAGCCTGCGATGCCGTGCAAGGTTTCGAGCTGGCCTGCAAGCAAACGGGCAGCCCCGATCTGGCGCTGTCACGTCGTCTGATTGCCCAGCTCTGTCTCGGGCCGAGATCATTCCAGCGTTGAAATCACCGCGTCGTTTTGCCACGATCGGTGCGATGAGGATTTCGACCCGCGGCCCAAAGGCGATTATGGCGATTGGCGCGTTGCCGGCCAGCCCGCTGATGTCTCTCGCGGGGCAGGTTATTCCGCCGCGGCATGCGCGCTTGCGCAACCGATGAGAAACACGAGACGCTTCGCCCTGTGGCACGGAAACGTTGCGGTGTTGCTGGCAATTGGTGCCTTGCTCCTTCTGGTGCTTGGCGCGGTCGCCGCGCCGCTCTATGCGCGAGCGGTCGGGGTCGATGCAATGGCTTCCAATCTGGCCGGCACCGTCATGCGCAACGGCCATGCGCAGGATATCATGCAGGCCAATGACAACCCGCTCCATCTGGGGCTCTCTCCCATTGGCCCGTCATGGCGCTGGGGGCCTTATGCCCTTGGGGCCGATTCACAGGGGCGCGACATTGCTGCGAGACTGCTTTACGGGGCGCGGTCCTCGCTGGTCATCGCTTTTTCAGCCGCTTGTCTGTGCCTGATTGCCGCGACGTTTTGCGGTCTGGCGGCCGGATATTGTGGGGGCTGGGTCGATCTGATCCTGTCGCGCATACTCGATATTCTCTGGGCAGTACCGGTTTATCTGTTCGCCATCAGCCTCAGCGTGGTGACAATTGGCCACGATCTCTCCTTTGGCCCGATCCACTTGCGGGCGGACTCACTGCTTCTACCCATTCTGATCATCGCGCTCATCTATGTGCCCTATGCGGCGCGGCCCATACGGGCCCGGACGAAAAGCCTGCAAAATGCTGGCTTCGTTCTGGCCGCGCGTGGGCTGGGGGCGTCGTCCCTGCGCATCATCCTGCGCGAAATCCTCCCCCTGCTGGCAGAAACCGTATTCGTGCTGGCACCGCTCATCATGGCGCTTTGCCTCCTGGCGGAGTCCGCGCTGTCTTTTCTCAGCCTCGGTGTGCAGGCTCCTGCCGCCTCGTGGGGGAGTCTGATTCATGATGGCGAGGGATTGATCTATAGCCGCCCGGTGGTCGCCATCGCGCCGGGATTGGCCATCATTGTGACTGTTCTGGCCCTGAACACGCTGGGTGACGCTGCGCAGACGGCATTGCGCAGGCGGGGCAGCAGATGAGGGGCTTCCTCTCCCGCCTCGGGCAGATGCTGCTCGTGCTGTTCGGCATTTCGGTACTCGTCTTTGCCGTGTTTTTCGCAACACCGGGGTCGGACCCCTCAGCCCGTATTGCGGGGCGCGGCGCGAGCCCGGAGGTGATCGAACGTGTTCGCCATGCCTATGGCTTCGATCGCTCGCTCCCTGTCCGTTATCTCACAATGATGGATCATCTGTTCATCTCGCGAAACCTGACATCCTACGTCAATCACGGGCAGAATGTGGTTTCGGAGGTGTTTGCTGCTGCACCTGTCACGCTTTCGCTTGTGCTCTGGGCGGCGTTATTCTGGGTGAGTGGCGCGCTGGTGCTTGGTATGATGGGTGCGGCCTATCAGGGAGGTGCGCTGGACCGTCTCCTTTCTGTGCTGGCTATGGTTGGTTTGTCCGTCCCGGTTTTCTGGCTGGGCGAGATGGTCAATCTGGTGAGCCAGAGCCGGTTGCATGACACCTGGCTGTTCCGTTGGGTGCCCCCACTGGGCTATGTGCCACTCTCCACAAGCGTTCTTGGCTGGACGAAATGTCTGATCCTCCCGGGTCTGACGCTCGCTGTTGCTTTCATCGGCCTTTACAGTCGGGTTCTGCGCTCGGACCTGCTTTCGGCCATGCAGGAAGACGCGCTGCGCACGGCACGTGCGAAAGGGGCAGGGCCGTGGCGCCTCTGGTTCTTCCACGCCTTGCGCCTTTCCGGTCTGAGCGCGCTCTCATTGTTCGGTCTCGATTTCGCCCAGCTGCTTGGGGGCGGTGCCCTGTTGACGGAAGTCGTGTTTGCGCTGCCCGGTGTCGGGCATTTGACCTATCAGGGCCTGAGCACACTGGATCTGCCGCTTATTATGGCAACCGTGCTCTATGCGGCATTTTTCGTGGTGGTCGCCAATGCCCTGATCGACGGGCTGTATCGCCTGCTCGACCCGCGCATCGGGGGAGGGAAAAATGGGCACTGAGCCGCTTTTGTCCCTGCGCAACCTGCGCTTGAAACACCCCAGAGCCGGCTATCTGCTCGATGGCGTGACCCTCTCGCTGCAGCGCGGTCAGATCCTCGGGGTCGTGGGAGAATCAGGCTCGGGGAAAAGCCTGACCGGGTTGAGCGTGCTTGGGCTGCAACCTCCCGGCATCCTGTCCGGCGACCTGATTTTCGACGGGCAGGATCTGCAATCCCAGACCGAAAGGGCGTGGCAGCATTTTCGCGGCAGGCGGGCCGCCATGATCTTTCAGGATCCGATGACGGCTTTTCTGCCGGTTCGGCGTATTGGCGCCCAGATTGCCGAGCAGATCAGGCTGCACCAGCTTGTATCGAAACGCGAGGCGAATGAGCGTGTGGTGGCACTGCTCGGGCGTATGGGCGTACCGTCTCCCGCGCAGACTGCATTGCGTTTTCCGCATGAACTGTCTGGCGGGCTGCGCCAGCGCGCCATGATTGCAATGGCGGTATCCTGTGAGCCGGATCTGCTGATTGCTGACGAACCGACAACAGCGCTCGATGTCACGGTTCAGGCGCAGATTCTGGCGTTGCTGCGTGAGATCGGTGCGCGTGAGGCGAGCGTCATGCTGATCACCCATGACATGGGAGTAGTGGCGCAAAGCTGCACGCATGTTGCCGTTCTTTATGCCGGGGTCGTCATCGAGACCGGCCCTGTGGCGGCTGTTCTCTCAGCCCCGCGCCATCCCTATACGCAGGCCCTGTTGCAGGCCATACCACCGATCGAAGGACCGCGCCCTGACAGATTGCCCGTGATCGCGGGTGCTCCTCCCTCGCCACAAACACGCCCCAGCGGGTGCGTTTTCGCGCCGCGCTGCCCTCATGTCATGCAGCCTTGTGAAGTGCGCCCGGCGATGCGTCGCGTCATCGATGACGGTTACGGAACTACGCCTGCCGCCTCAGCCAAGGCGCAGAAAGAGGAGCGCCATGAGGTGGCGTGCGTGCTCTACGAATGACGGAACTGCTTAAAGCGCAGGATGTCGCCCGGACCTATCAGCTTGGGCGCGGCAGGACACTCCGGGCCGTCGATGGCATCTCGCTCGCCCTGAAGCGTGGAGAGAGCCTTGCCCTCGTCGGTGAGTCAGGCTGCGGCAAATCCACACTGGGCCGCCTCATGATGGGGTTTGATCGCCCCGGCAAGGGAGAGATCCTGTTCGACGGGCAGGATATGGCGCAAATGGGGAGACGCGCCCTGCGCGATCTGCGCAGCCATCTGCAGATGGTTTTTCAGGATTCCGGATCGTCCTTCAATCCGCGCTGGACGATCGGCAATACATTGGCGGAGCCGTTTCGTATCCATCGGCGTGAGTGGTCCAGGGCCACGTTGGCGGCGCTCTTGGAACGCGTGGGTCTGTCAGCAGATTATCTGCCCCGTTATCCCGGTGCGCTCTCTGGCGGGCAGCGGCAGAGGCTGAACATTGCCCGCGCCATCGCGCTCTCACCGCAGGTCATCGTCGCGGACGAGCCTGTCTCGGCGCTGGACGTTTCCGTACAGGCACAGATTGTCAATCTGCTGCGCCAGCTCCAGGCCGAGATGGGTCTGGCCTGTCTGTTCATCTCGCATGATCTGGCGGTGGTGCGACAGATTTCGGACCGCGTGGCGGTGATGTATCTGGGCGCGATTGTCGAGGAAGGGGAGACGCTCGCCCTGCTTTCGCAACCGCTTCATCCCTATACACGGGCGCTGGTAGAGGCCGTGCCACAACCGGGAAAACTTCTGGCAGCGCCCTTGCAGGGCGATGTGCCAAGTCCTCTTTCCCCGCCATCGGGCTGTCGCTTCCATACACGCTGCCCGATTGCCCGGCCCCGTTGTGCGGTTGAGAGGCCGATCCTCACGGATTACGGGGCAGGGCGCCGGGCGGCGTGCCATTACCCGCTTCTGCATGATGGCGACGCCGCCAGCTGATTGCCGGATGAGCTCGGCGTACCGGGCGTCCTGCTTCAGGCAGGGTGAGACAGATATCCGGGCCCTTGCCCGTTCTGGCAGGCAAGGGCCTGGGGCTCAGAACCTCTGCGAAATACCGGTCAGGATGGTGCGACGCAGGCCGTATTGGGGTGCCCCGACGCCAATGCCTGATCCGTCGCGGATCTGGTAGCTCTTGTCGAACAGGTTCAGCACATCGAGACGCAGTTCGGTGCGCTTGAGGAAGGGCACGCGGAACAGATCCCTGAAGGACTGGACAAGCGAGAGGTTGAACGTGGCATAGATCGGGACGGAGCGGCCATTGGGCACCACACCATCGGCGCGCAGGCCGCTACCATAGACCATCGAGGCCGAAACACGGGTGGGGTGGCCCGTGTGATAGAAGAAGGAATAGCTTCCCCCTGCGGACGCCGTCCAGCGCTGGTCATGATCGAGATGGATCCAGCGGTTCTGGACATAGGCAAGATCATCCGGGTCCATCGTCCACTGTGCGGTGGTGATGTCCTTGCCGATTGCTCGCGACCAGGCCGCGTTGCCGTAGAGCGAGAGCGGGCCATGCTCGTAATTGGTCGAGAGCTCATAGCCATTCACCTGCCCGCGACGATAATTGAACGCCGAGAGAATGATTGGTGCGCCAAACTGGCCTTCATCGATCATGTTCTTGGCAAGCTTCACATAGGCATCGAAGGAGGCGTGCCAGCCGGGCAGGATGGACTGCGTCACCCCGGCATCGAAGTAATGGTCGCGCTCCGCCTTGACCGTATTGTTCTGCAAGGTCTGCGGCTCGTTGGATGTGCCGACATATTTGCTGAGCGAGGTATTGGCGACGAGCTCAAAGGGAGGGGGGGTGAAATAGCGCGAATATCCGGCATGAATCACGCCCCCCCGCCATGCACGCCATACGATGTTGATGCGCGGGCTGACCTGTTTCGAGTGCGTGTACTCATCGACACCGTCGAAGCGCAGACCGTAATTGATGGTCAGATCACGCACCGGGCGCCACTCATCCTGAGCGTAAAGCCCATACATCCAGCCGGTGCGGCCGCTGCCGTCATGTACATTGGTGGTCGTACCATCATAGATGGGTGTGCCGTCATCCTCGGCGCCCGTCTGCTGATAGACGATGGAATCCGTCTTGGAGCTGTTGCGCTCGACATAGACCTGATAACCGAAGCGCACCGTATGCTGTCGGTTGGCGTGCCATGTGACATCGGTTTGCGAGCCCGTCGAGAAGACCGAACGCGCTGCGTGCTGGCTGATGCCGTTATAGACAAGATCGCCCAGCGGATCGGGCGAGTAGCCGAGCGACGAGTAGCGCGTGATAACCGAACTCTGCAGGCTGACCTTGCCCATGTCTTTCTGAAGCGAGAGGATGCCGAAATCGGTGATCTCCTTCTGGCGCTCGTTCAGACTGGCGCTGTCCACGCTGCCATAAACCTGCTGAGACAGGGCTGAATCCAGAAAGCTTGGATTGGCAAACTGGCGTTGCTGACCCGGGTTGTTCGGCAGCTGGTATTGAGCGTTCGACACACCTCCGGTGAGGCTGATACGGGTATTCTCATCAGCCGTGTAACGCAGATGACCGAGCGCATGATACTGGTTGCTCAGGTCGTGGATCGGGTTGAAGCTCGATGTCGGATTTTCAACACCGACCCGGTTATGAACAAAGTCACCGGTCGCGAAGAAATCCCATTTCCCGGCATGGCCACCATATTGCAGCGACGGGAAGAAATAGTCGCGCGCACCACCATAGATCGAGGCATCGCCACCAGGATCGGCGCTACCGTTCTTGGTAGTGATGTCAATCACACCGGCTTGGAGAAAACCGTATTCGCTGGGCAGGGCCCCGGTGGTGAGCGAAGCGGAATGGGCAAAGCGTGTCATCAACGCCTGACCGAAAACGCTCAGCCCTTCAGGAAGCTGCACGCCATCAAGGCGGAACTGGACCTCGTTATGATCACCGCGGACATGAATCTGACCAAAGCTGTCCTGCGCGACGCCGGGTGCCTGAAGAAGCAGTGTGTTGAGCGGTGCATTATCGCCGCCCGGATTGTTTTCGATATCACGGCGGGTGAAGCGATAGGTTGTCGCACCCGTGGAGGATTGGAGCGAGGAGCGGATTTCATCGAGGCGCGCATTGACGATGATATGTTCTTCCTTCTGGGCGTTCACGCCCTGCGAGGCTGTATCACCTGTGTTGTCAAAGGAGGTTCTGGACGCTTGGTCGCTCGCCGTGCCGGGCTGGGTCGTCACAGGCGTTACAACCGGGGTCGTCGTGGTTGAGGAAGGCACTGCAGTCTGGGCATGAGCAGGCGTGGTAAGCGCCAGAACCGAGCATGACAGGAACAGGCTGGACGACCACAGGGATCGGGATGACATCATGACTACCCAACAGGTTGAAGGCGGAACAAATCGCCTTCGTTCCTATTCTGTATGATATAACATAACAACTCTTTCTTAATCTTCGTCTGCCGGCTCTGTTGCGAACTGTGACAAATTGGCGACAGGTAAGGGGATAGTCCAAGCAGCATTCAGCTTCCCTTGTGAAAAGCATTTTAAGGACGAAGCCGCGCTCGTCGCATAGCGTTTCAAGCACGTCGTCCAGTCCTGATCGAGGTGAACCCCGCCATGAAACGCCGGTCCTTTCTTTCTGCTGCTTCCGTTGCACCGCTGCTGGGGGTGGCTGGTCCGGCTCTCGCCTCAGGCAATGCCGATGACGGGACGAGCTCGAGCGGTGAATTCGACATTGTCGCCAAGTTTGTCGGACCAGGGCCGTCTGGCGTTGCGGTGCTGCCCGATGGCCGCATGTTTGTCAGCTTTCCGCGTCACGCCGATAACCATGCCGGTGCCACACTGGGTGAGGTCAAGGGGGGCGTGGTGGTGCCTTATCCGTCAGCCGAGCTCAGCCTCCCATCCGACAGGGCCCCGGCAGATCGCCTGATGTCTGTCCATGGCATCGCCCATGATTCTGCCGGACGGCTATGGGTGATCGATGATGGCAAACTCGCGGGCCACGACATTCCTGAAGGCGCGGCAAAGATTGTTTGCATCGACCCGATGAGTAACCGCGTCACGCACAAGATCCTGCTCAAAGCCCCGGTCATGCTGCCGAACAGCCATATGAATGATTTGCGCGTTGCGCTGTCGGTCGGTGCCAAGGGAACTGTCTTCGTGACGGATTCCTCGTTCGGCGATGAGCCTGCCATGATTGTTGCGGATATTGCGACTGGCCAGACCAAGCGGGTTCTAGCGCATCATGTTTCGACCCAGGCCGTGCCGGGGTTCATGGCCATTGTCGAAGGAGAGCCCAGACGCTACGTGCCGCATCATCCCCAGATGGTGTCAGGTGGGGTGGATGGTATTGCCCTCCTGCCTGACGAATCCCGCCTGTATTACGCACCGCTGACAAGCCGGCGCCTTTACAGCATACCGACGCGCACACTGGCCGATCAAAGCCTGTCGGATGAGGCCTTGGCTGCCCAGATACGGGATGAGGGCGAAAAAGGTACAGCCGATGGCCTATGTTTCGATCAGCATGGCCGGCTCTACACCACGAATTACGAGCATGATTGCATCCTGCGCCGTGATTCTGACGGGTCGTTTGCCATGGCTGTCAGGGATGCCCGTATCCTGTCACCTGATGGCATCTGTGCCACGCGTGACTGGATTTATTGTACGCTTGGGCAGTGGAATCGCCTGCCGTCATTCAATGACGGCCATAACCGGCGTGAGCCGCCTTATCTGCTGATCCGTTTTCCCGTTGATCCGCTCTCGCCCCTCGATGCGCTCCCGGCTTCCTCACAGCAATAGAGACCGCTGTTATGCCCAGCCGTGACCCCAGGTCATTGCTCCAATGCCTGAAAACGAGAACAACCGGGTCGTCATCCGGCCCGGCTGTTCATGAAGTCATGCTTATCAACCAATTGGTCGCAATGCCTTACCCAGCCGCCGGGGGCTGGCCCTGCTCGTTGGTATGCTGATCGACTACGCCTGGAATGAACTGGGCGAGGGCAGGGAGAAGTGCCCCCGCAGGAAGGCCTGTCTTCGAAACGAGCATCTGGACCTGCTCGTCAGTCAGAAGGGCGCGTAGTTCATCAGCAGAGATGGGCAGGTTTTCACCCGAACCGATCCAGGAGCGTACCTTGTCTTCAAGACCGGCCTTGCGGGCCTGCTCGACCAGGGTCTGGATGCCCTGTTCACTGGTGAGATATTCACCGATGCTGCCACCCAGCTTGTCCTTGAGCTTGTCGCCCACGGACCCGAGGGCGGAATTGATCATTGATCCGAAAAAACCACTCAAATCTTGTCTCCAGACTGAACGCTCGGCCAGTTTCAGGCAGAGCGTCGTGCTTCCTTGTCGATCTGCGGCATCTCGATATCAATTTCGAGCATTGAGCAACCATCGAGGCCGCCATCGAGCTTTACTTGAACCTTGTCCTGATCAACTGCTACATGGCGCTTGATCACTTCAAGGATCTCCCGATGCAACTGGCTGATCAGTTCGGAGTTTCCGCCTCCCGAACGTTCATGCGCCAGCAGGATCTGCAGGCGATCACGGGCAACCGTACCGGTATTGCGCTTCGTAAAGAGTCCGAACAGGCTCATGCGACCCTCTTCTTGAACAGCCACTCGAGAATGCCTTTGCGCTCGAGCGGGACCTGGATTTCGATCTTTTCACCCTGAAGGCGCCGCGCCGCAGCGAAATAGGCACGCGCGGGAGCCGACTCCGGGTTTGACAACGTGACAGGCGCGCCAACATTGGAGGCGCGCAAAACCTCTTCGCTTTCGGGAATGATGCCGAGCAGCGGAATGGACAGGATTTCGAGCACGTCTTCGGTGTTCAGCATCTCGCCCCGGGCTGCGCGGGACGGGTCGTAACGCGTCATCAGAAGGTGCTTTTCGACCTTCTCGCCATTCTTTGCTTTTTCGGTCGTGCTGTCCAGCATGCCGATGATGCGGTCACTGTCACGCACCGAGCTGACTTCGGGGTTGGTTACGACCACCGCAATGTCAGCATGATACATGGCCATCTGGGCGCCACGCTCGATACCGGCAGGGCTGTCGCAGATGATCCAGTCGAATTTCTCGCGCAATTCGTCGATGACCTGAGCGACGCCCTCTGCTGTCAGGGCATCCTTGTCGCGCGTCTGCGATGCCGGGAGGATGGAGAGTGTCTCGACGCGCTTGTCGCGGATCAGTGCCTGAGAGAGCTTGGCATCGCCCTGCACGACATTGATAAAGTCAAAGACGACGCGTCGTTCCGCACCCATGATGAGATCGAGATTACGCAGGCCGACATCGAAATCGATCACCACCACGTTCTGACCCGACTGGGCAAGCGCGGCACCCAGTGCTGCTGTCGTGGTCGTCTTGCCGACCCCGCCCTTACCGGATGTGACTACCAGCACCTTAGCCATGTGCGCTCCACCAAACTTCCGTGAAAAAAGTCGCTTTTTCTGTGAAGCGACCAGAGTCAATACTACTGACGAAACGGCGGATGCCGCAATCGTCAGATTGCAAATAGTTGCATTCAGCCCAGCCGGGCGACCACGACGCGGTCTTCACTCAGCATGGCCTGGGCGGGCTGATCATGAAGATCAGGCTCAATTTCCTCCGCCACCTTGTAGAAGCCGTCGATTGCCAGCAATTCTGCCTGCATGCGGCTGGCAAATATACGCGCGTCAGGCTGGCCGCCCACGCCGGCTATGGCACGGCCGCGCAGTGCTCCGTAAACATGGATTGACCCGCCGGCAATCAGTTCGGCCCCTGAGGCCACGGAACCCAGAATGACGATATCACCGTCAAGATGGGTGATGCTCTGGCCAGACCGGATGGCCCTTTCGATGATCAGCCCTTCGGCGCGCTGTGTGGCCGGGGGGAGGGGAGCAGGTGAATCGTTGTCGGCTTCAGGGAAATCTACTGCGCCGCTCGCGCGACCGCCTTCAAGCGTGGCAGGCCAGGACCAGTTTTCAAGCTGGGTCCAGCTCTGATCTGCCCCTTCAATGCCAATCACGTGAATGCCGCGCACTTCAAGTGCTTCTTGCAGGTCTGCGAGGCCCTCGGCCTCTGGCGAAAGCAGCCCCAGATCGAGAATGACGGGCCGTCCCGCAAAAAAGCCGATTGAGCGGGCGATCTGATTGTCCAACCCCAACAGCCAGCCGACCAGTGGGGCCTCGGGTGACAGGACAAGGGCGAGAAAGGAGCGCCCACGCGCCCGGATGCGCATGGGTGCGGCAGCAGCAGGGTCGTTTTCAGCGCGGGTCATCTGGTCTGTCATGATCGTGGGACGCTCTGGAGAGACCCTGGGAGATCAGGATCGAAAATGGGGCAGAAAATGGAACGAAGGAACGCTGTAGCTCTCTTGCTTCACGGCGTGGCAGATGCGTAAGAATACAGCATGCGCATTTTGTATCATCTGCCGCTCTCGCCGCAAAGCCGTCAGGTCAGGCTTGTTCTCGCCGAGAAACGGTTACCTTATGAACCCAAGACCGAAAAGGTCTGGGAAAACCGCCCGGAATATCTCGCCCTGAACCCGGCGGGCGATGTTCCGCTTCTGGTGGAGGAGAACGGCCTTTCCATCCCCAACGCATGGGTGATCTGCGAGTATCTTGAGGAGGCTTATCCTGACACGCCGCTCATGGGACGCACCCTGGCAGAGCGCGTCGAAGTCCGTCGCCTCATGGCATGGTTCGAGGGCAAGTTCGGCCATGAAGTGTCGCGCAATCTCCTTGGCGAAAAGGTTGACAAGCGTCTGGCCGGACGCGGCAATCCGGACGGGACGGCCCTGCGTGCGGGCTATGCCAATATGCGCTTTCATCTCGACTATATCGGGTGGCTGGCCGAGACACGCGCCTGGCTGGCAGGCAACATGCTTTCGATGGCCGATTTTGCGGCAGCAGCGCATCTGTCCTGCCTCGACTATATCGGGGATATCGACTGGTCGAAGGCACCTGCGGCCAAGGACTGGTATGCGCGCATGAAATCACGCCCAAGCTTCCGCTCCCTGCTTAATGACCGGGTCAACGGATTCAATCCGCCCGCGCATTACGCCGATCTCGATTTCTGAGCGACGCAGGGTATCAGATGAGCAATGTGTTTGATGCGGTCGTTCTCGGCGCCGGCGCTGCCGGGCTCATGGCGGCAGCAGCGGCCAGCAAGGGCGGGGCGTCGGTGGCCATTCTCGACCATGCGTCCGAGCCTGGGCGCAAGATCCTGATCTCAGGGGGCGGACGCTGCAATTTCACCAACCTGGATGCGCGCGCCGAGAACTTTCTCTCAGCCAACCGTCACTTCATGCGCTCCGCTCTGGCCGGCTATACACCGCGCGATTTTCTGGCTCTGGTCGAGCGCCACGGGATCGGCTGGCAGGAAAAGGCGGAAGGCCAGCTTTTCTGTGCCGAATCGGCCCGTGACATCGTGACGCTGCTGCTGCGCGAGGCCGAAGGCTGTGCGCTGTATCTCGATACGCGCATCCAGGCGGTCACCAAAGGCGAGACTTTCGTCGTCAGAACAGACCGGGGTGAGATCGAAGGCCGTAATCTCGTGTTGGCAACAGGGGGGCTTTCCATTCCCAAGCTTGGTGCGACCGATCTCTCGCTGCGCCTTGCACGGCAGTTCGGGCTGGATGTGGTGCAGACGGTGCCCGGCCTCGTGCCCCTCACGCTGGAAACGCCACTACCCGATCTTGCCGGCGTGTCGCTGCCTGTGCGTGCAAGTCTTGGCAAGACCGGCTTCACGGATGGGATGGTGTTCACCCATCGCGGTCTTTCCGGTCCGGCGATATTACAGATTTCGTCCTATCAGCAGGGATCGCTTGATGCGCCGCTGATCGACATGATGCCAGGCAAGGATGCCCGCGAGGCTTTGGGTGCCATCAAGAAGGCACGGCCTCGCGCCGAGCCTGCCTCGCTGCTGGCGGACCTGCCGCAACGTCTGGCGCGTCACATCGCGGGGATCAGCTTGGCGGATGTAACGTGCACTCTTGCAAACCTGCCAGACAGACGCATCGCCGAGCTGGCCGCGCAGATTGCGTCATGGCGTCCCCGGCTATCGGGGACAGAAGGTTACGCCAAGGCCGAGGTCATGAAGGGTGGGATCGATACGCGCGCACTGTCGTCCAAGACCATGGAGGCCCGCGATGTGCCGGGTCTCTTCGCAATTGGCGAAGCGGTGGATGTGACTGGCTGGCTTGGCGGCTACAATTTCCAGTGGGCATGGTCGAGCGGTGTCGCTGCTGGCCGGGCGATCGCTGCGAGGCGCTGAATAGCGAACCCTTGCGTCTGTCCAGCGTCATGGCAGAACATAGTGCGCTGACAGGGCTCAATGCCGGGCTGTGGGCGCGTCGTATCAGGAGATCATCTCATGAAACCGTGCATTGCCATTCTCGCCACCAATGGCGTCGAGGAATGTGAACTCGTTCAGCCACGTCAGGCTCTTGAGGCAAATGGCTTCAGCACGTTGGTCGTCGCGCCGGAGAAAGGCACCATCCAGTCCATGAAGGGCGATGTGCACCCGGCCTCGACCATCGAGGTTGGCGCAACCATCGGCGAGGCTGCCGATATGGAGTTTGCTGGCATCCTTCTCCCCGGCGGGACGACAAATCCTGACGCGCTGCGTATCAACGAGGCCGCAATTGCGTTCCTGCGCGGGTTCGTTGCTCAGCAAAAGCCGATTGCGAGCATCTGCCACGGTGCATGGACCCTGATCGAGGCGGGTGGCGTCAAAGGCCGCACCCTGACGTCGTGGCCGTCACTTCAGACGGATCTGCTCAATGCCGGGGCAAACTGGGTGGATCGCGAGGTTGTGGTGGATGCCAATCTGGTCACCTCGCGCAATCCCGATGATCTCCCGGTATTCTGCGAGGCGCTGGTCGCGCAGTATCGTGACAAAACCGCCTGAAAACTGCCTTGTTTCTGCGTCGTTCTGACCGACGAGAAAACCGGCGACTTCCAGAGCCGGGAGCAAACAGGAAAGGTGTAAACCATGACGAACCCGACAAACTTCAGACGTTCTGCCCGTGTTCTCGGCGGCCTTGCCGGATTGCTCATGCTTGCCGCCTGTGAGGGAACGGCGGCACCTGGCCCCACGCCGCCGGGTACGCAGGTCGTTGGATACGGCTATACCTGCAAGGCAGGCATCTATACCTGCAAGATGCCGACACAGGTGCCGCTGGGTAACCCGTGTTCCTGCCCGGGTATTGGTGCTGCCTCCTACGGCAATATCCACTGATTCTGCCTGACGGGCCTCCCTGCTGATTGCCTGCATCAGGGGGGGCTCTATCCCTGCTGTAATCAATCTGGCCGCCGCAGGCTGATGGAGAATGGCTTGCAGCGAAACACCTTCCGCTATTCCTATTTTGTTCCTATACTGGGGAGGTAAAGCGGAGCCGGATTTGTCGCAGGATTTTTTCAGTTTTTTCCCCTGGCTGGTGGCTGTCATCGCCCTGGCTATCTCGGTGTTTCTATGGTCACGGCTCTCGCGCCGTGGCACAGACAGAGACCTTCTTTCACGCATCTACGTGCTGCTTGAGCGTGACGCGGCCGAACGCGGCAGCGAGAGTGAGTTCCATCGTAGTGCCCTGATCGAGACCGAGCGGGTCTTGTCTTCTCGTCTTGAACAGCAGCGCAGCGATATGAGTGATCGTCTGGCCGGGCTGAGTCATCGCCTCGGTCAGGAGCTTGCCGAGACAAGGCTGGCCCAGGCGCAGATGCTGCGCGACATGATGCGTGAAAATGCTGAGCAGCTTGCTCAGATCCGGGCCTCTGTGAGTGAGCAGCTGCACGTTACCGTCGAAAAACAGATGCAGACTTCGTTCCAGCGTGTTGTCGAGCAGTTCTCAGCCATGCAGAAAGCCATTGGCGAAGTCTCCGCCGTGACAGCCCAGATTGGCGATCTGAAAAGGCTGTTTGGCAACGTCAAGACGCGTGGTGGTTGGGGTGAAGCCCAGCTGCGCGCGATACTGGACGATATTCTGCCCGCAGAATCCTACGACAGTAACTACCGGATCGGCGATGGTGGTGAGGTTGTGGAGTTTGCCCTGCGCATGCCGGTGCGGAGCGCCACGCCGCCGCGCCTAGCTATCGACAGCAAATTCCCCACCGAAGCGTATGAGCGTCTGATTGATGCGGTGGATCGCGCCGATCAGGCAGCAGAGCGTATCGCGCGGCGCGCGCTCGATAATGCGGTGCGTCTGGAGGCGCGCAAGATTGCCGAAAAATATATTCATCCACCGCTTACCGTCGAGTTTGCCGTGCTCTACCTGCCAACAGACGGGCTCTACATGGAGGTTGCGCGCATACCGGGGCTGATCGATGAGGTTGGGCGTGTGCACCGGGTTATCATCATGGGGCCTTCCCTTATTCCCGCCCTGCTGCGTACAGTCCATCTCGGATATGTGACATTGGCGCTGGAGGAACGCACCGACGCCATCGCACGGCTTCTGGGGCTGACCCGGCAGGAAATGCTGCGCATGGACGGCGTACTTGAAAAACTCTCACGTGGTGCGGGCGCCATGAGCAACACAATCGACGAAGCAAGACGAAGGACGCGTGTTCTGGGGCGCAAGCTTCGAGGACTCGACGGGCAGGGAGCGGGTGACGACCTTGAAGCACTGGATGAGCTTTAATCTGAATTTTACTATCGTTTCGATGCAGGATTAGGCAGAAATGGTCATATGAAACCGGATCATAGTCTCTCTTCTGCTTTGTCAGAAGCGTCGTCAAAAGCCCGTATCCTATTTGTTGAGGATGATGACACGCTCGCGAAGGAAGTTGTCGAGGAACTTGCTGCACGCGGGTTTTCCGTCTCGCATGTTTCAACAGGCCAGGCAGGGCTCGAAGCGGCGACGAGCGACGCCTATGATCTGATGGTGCTCGACCGCATGTTGCCCTTGCTCGACGGGCTTTCCGTGATCGAGAAATTGCGTAACCAGAACATTCATGCCCCCGTACTCGTCCTGTCCGCGCTTTCAGCCGTCGATGATCGTGTGACAGGACTGAAGGCGGGTGGTGATGATTACCTGACCAAGCCTTTTGCGATGGATGAACTGGTGGCACGGATAGAGGCCCTGTTGAGGCGCCCCAACGATACGAGAGCCACGACGCTGCGTGTCGGACCCCTGGATATGGACCTGATTGACCGTACTGTGACGCGTGAGGGGCGTGAGATCGAGTTGCTGCCGCGCGAGTTCCGCCTGTTGGAATATCTGATGCGTCGTCCCAATCAGGTTCTTACACGGACCATGCTGCTTGAGGATGTCTGGAATTACCGGTTCATTCCACAGACAAATCTGGTTGACGTGCATATCGGCAAACTGCGTCGTAAGGTCGATGCAACGGGTGAAACACCACTGATTCACAGTATCAGGGGGTCGGGGTTCATGCTGCGTGTCGCTCTCTGACAATCCGCGCTTTGGCGTTTTCCGGACCGCAACATTTCGCCTGACGCTGGCTTTTGTCGCGGCCATCATTGGCGGCATGGTTCTGCAATTCATTCTGCTTTTCGTGCAGATGACGCATTTCGAGGCTGAGCGATCAAGCGGCATCCTGCATCGGGAGGCCGATGTGCTGGTGCAGGAAACGCCTGAACGTCTCGAATATCAGGTACGCGAACGGGCCAGCAACGAGTTGCGCGTGGTGATCAACTGGGTGGGCCTGTTTGACGGGCATTACCATCATATCGCTGGCGACCTCAAGGCCTGGCCTGAAGGGTTGGCAGTCGATGGCAAGGTCCATCGGCTCACACTCTCGCCAACCGATGATGCGCCCTACGAGATGAGTTTTCTGGCGGTCAAGGTGCCCGGTGGGCGCATATTGGTGCTGGCTCATTCGCTGCACCTGTTGTCTGAACTGCACTTCATGATACGGCGCGGCGCCCTGTTGTCGGTCTTTCCGGTTGTCATGTTTGCGCTGCTCACGGGTGTGGTGCTCAGTCACCGGGCGCTCGCCCGCGTCAAGACCATGCATGAGGCCATTGACCGCATCATGCAGGGTGATGTGCATGAGCGCCTCCCTGCAGCGAGGGAGCGGGACGAGCTTGAGCGTCTGGCGGGTTCCGTCAACAGAATGCTTGATCGCCTCGAATATCTGATGGATGAGATTCGCGATGTCGGCAACGACATTGCGCATGATCTGCGTACGCCGCTTTCGCGGGTGCGCGCGCGGCTTGAGCGCGCCACATCAAGCCCGCATGACGCTGATTATCTGAATGCCGTCATCGAGCGCGCCACGCAGGATCTGGACCAGTGCTTTTCTGTCATCACGGCGTTGTTGCGTATCGGCGAGATCGAGAACGGGCGTCGCCGGGCGGGGTTTGCCCTTGTGAATCTGGCCGATCTCGTGGCCGATATCGTCGATCTGTACGAGCCAATTGCCGAGACGAACGGGCTCGTGCTTGTCAACGCCGTCATGCCAGCCCTCCCGGTATCGGCCCAGGGTCGAGCCAGCGAGCGTGCGCCGGAGGCCATGATCACCTTTGGTGATCGCGATCTTCTGGTGGAAGTGCTGGCCAATCTGCTCGATAATGCCATGAAATTCACGCCGTCAGGTGGACGCGTTACGATCTCCGCACAGCCCGCGCCCGGGGTAATTCATCTGCGTGTGGCCGATACGGGTATTGGTATTCCAGAAGCAGAGCGCGAAGCGGTTCTCGGACGGTTTTACCGCTCGGACAAGAGTCGTCACGTCCCCGGGAGTGGTCTGGGGCTCAGTCTCGTTATGGCCATATTGCGACTGCACGGGGTTGAACTGGCTATTGCCGATGGTGACGGTGCACCTGATCGTCCGGGCTGTGCTTTTGAAATGGTGTTCCAGGCCTCCGAGACAGTCGAGGCTGTCTGAACCTGTTCATCCCGGATGCAAAGCCGCTGCGTCGAGCCGCATAGGGTGAGGCGCGACGGTCGGTAGGCTGACTCCCTGCTTCGCGGTCCAGGCGCCGGGGCTATGGACACAGGCAGGGTTCATTTTGTGGCAATTGCGTGAAAGGTCGTTGCAGAACGAAACTTAAAAGGAATTTTCCTTGTCGGCTTCCGAGCTATGCGTATTTCTGGCTGTAACAGGAAAAGGAATCTCCTTGATGATATCGGGAAACGGATGGGGACTCCTCATGCCGGGTGGTCAGCACAGGCAAAAGGTGGTTTCCATGCTGCGTAAGGCGACGACTAGATGAACCAAGTCGTCATTACCGCGCTCAAGCGGCCCTACACTTTCGTTGTCCTGTCCATCTTCATCGTCATTTTCGGTGTCCGTTCGGTTCTCAAGACGCCGACAGACGTTTTCCCGAACATCAATATTCCGGTTGTGGCGATCGTCTGGTCCTATCTGGGCCTCATGCCCGAAGACATGTCGGGGCGTGTCGTCTATTACTACGAGCGAGCTCTGACCACGACGGTCAATAATATCGAGCATGTTGAAAGTGGCTCCTATTACGGCCGCGGTATCGTCAAGGTCTATTTCCAGCCCGGTACCGATACCTCGGTCGCACAGACCCAGATTACCTCGGTTTCGCAGACGGTTATCAAGCAATTGCCCACCGGGGCGACGCCACCGCTGATCCTGACCTATAATGCCTCTTCGGTGCCGGTGCTGACGTTGCAGATCAATTCGGACAAGCTCAATGGCTCCGAATTGTACAACATGGCGTCCAACCTGATACGGCCGCAGCTCGTTTCCGTACCCGGTGTGTCGATCCCGAACCCGTATGGTGGTCTGGCGCCGTATATCACTGTCGATATCGACCCTTCCAAGCTGATGGCGCATAATCTTTCGGCGGTTGATGTCAGCACGGCGCTCAACAAGCAGAACATTGTGCTGCCGGCGGGCGATCAGCGTATTGGGCCGTTCGACTATATGGTGCGTACCAACGCGCAGCCGCGCGAGGTAGAAACCTTCAACAACCTGCCCATCAAGCAGGTTGGCAACGCCGTGGTTTATCTGCGTGACGTGGCTCATGTGCATCGCGGTGGCCCGCCACAGGCCAATATGGTGTTGGTGAAGGGCCGTCAGGCCGTCATGATGGTCATCATGAAAAGCGGCGATGCCTCGACACTCGATGTCGTGGCTGGCGTGAAAAAGCTGCTGCCTCAGATCATTGATACACTACCCAAGGGGACGAGCATCAAGATTCTGACCGATGCCTCAGGCTTCGTGAAGGACTCGGTCGAGGACGTGGTGCGCGAGATGATTATCGCCGCGCTGCTGACCTCTCTTGCGGTGTTGCTCTTCCTCGGGTCATGGCGTTCTACCCTGATTGTTGCGACCTCCATCCCTCTCGCCATTCTCTGCTCGGTCATCGGGTTGAGCCTTGCGGGTCAGTCCATCAATGTGATGACGCTTGGCGGGCTCGCGCTGGCGGTGGGTATTCTCGTCGATGATGCGACCGTCATGATCGAGAATATCGATGCCCATCTCGAGATGGGCAAGGATCTGGAAATGGCCATCATTGATGCGGCCAACCAGATCGTGGTCCCGACTTTCGTCTCGACAACCTGTATCTGCATTGTGTGGCTCCCGCTTTTCGAACTGACAGGTGTTGCGGGCTGGCTGTTCATGCCGATGGCCGAGGCCATCATCTTCGCCATGATCGCGTCGTTCATCCTGTCGCGAACGCTGGTGCCAACCATGGCCAACTGGATGCTGGCGGCGCAGGTTGCTGCCCATGAGCATGGTGATGACGGCAAGGAGCCGGGATTTTTTGGCCGCTTTCAGCGTGGCTTCGAGAACGGGTTCTTCAGTTTCCGCGAGCGCTACAAGATTGTGCTGGCGGGTCTGATCGAGGAGCGCGTGAAGTTCGTCCCGTTCTTCATGGGGGTGTCGATCCTGTCCACGGGGCTCTACTACTTTGTGGGTGAGGACTTCTTTCCCGAGATCAAGTCCGGCACATTGCAGCTCCATATGCGTGCCCCCATCGGGACGCGTCTGGAGGAATCCGGCAAGATTTCCGTGCTCATCGAGAAGAAGATGCACGAGATCCTGCCCGGGCAGATCGACGCCGTTCTGAATAATTGCGGCCTGCCTTTCTCTCAGCTGAACCAGGCCTTCATCCCGACCCCCACCGTAGGCACGGAAGACTGCGATATCACCGTCTCGCTCAAGAATGACGAGAGCCCGACCGCCGAATACCGTCGCAAGATACGCGCGGGTCTGATCGAGGCCTTCCCCGGCACACAGATTACGTTCCAGCCTGCCGACCTGACCGCCAAGATCCTGAATTTTGGCTTGCCAGCGCCGTTGGACGTGCAGGTTGTGGGGCGCGACCTTTACGGCAATTTCGCCTTTGCCAAGAAGCTCCGCCGCAAGCTTGCCACCATACCGGGCATCACCGATGTCTCGATCCAGCAGCCGATGACGCAGCCTACGCTCAGCATCAATGCCAAGCGCAGCTTTGCGCTAGGCACCGGTATTACCGAGCAGGATATCGCCCAGAACGCACTCGTTGTGCTCTCGGGGTCGGCGCAGGTCGGGCAGGTGTACTTCCTGAACAGTTCGGGTGTCGCCCAGCTGATCGACGTGCAGACGCCTGCAAATTATCTGCAGACGCTCAACGATCTCAAGACTGTGCCGATTGACCGTGGTGACGGCAACCCGACCAATGCCCAGCCCCAGCTTCTGGGCGCCTTGTCCGAAATCGAGCAAACGGGGACCCCGGCGGAGGTGGCGCACTACAACATCATGCCGGTGTTCGATATCTATGCGGCCAATGAAAACATCGATCTCGGTACTGTGGCCAAATCCGTTCAGCGCGTTGCAGACTCGATGAAATCGGAGCTGCCGCGCGGCTCGCATCTGGTGGTCCGTGGTCAGGCAGTGACGATGACGGATGCGTATTCGCAGCTGATTGTCGGCCTCGCGATGTCGATTACGCTCGTTTATCTGATCATTGTCGTGAACTTCCAGTCCTGGCTGGATCCGTTCGTGATCATTACGGCGCTTCCCGGTGCTCTGGGCGGTATCGCCTGGAGCCTGTTCCTGACCCATACGTCGTTGTCGGTGCCCGCCTTGACGGGAGCCATCATGTGCATGGGAACGGCCACGGCCAACGCCATTCTTGTCATCTCATTCGCACGTGAGCGGATGGAGATTCATGGCGATGCGCTCAAGGCAGCGCTTGAAGCGGGTTATGAGCGTATCCGCCCCGTGCTGATGACAGCGCTGGCCATGATTATCGGCATGGTGCCGATGTCCATAAGCAATTCCGACAATGCCCCGATTGGCAAGGCCGTGATCGGTGGCCTGCTGGTGGCAACGGCGGCGACACTCCTGTTCGTCCCCTGTGTTTTTGCCATTGTCCATTACAGAAAGCCGCGTGAACGCGGAGATGAGGGAGCCCACGCATGACCCAGCACCCAAAACAAGGTGCCGAGCCGAACCGCAAGCGGGGCCGCCTGATCATTCTCATCGTGCTGGGTATTGCCGTTCTTCTGGCCGTCTGGGGGATCGTCGAGCGTTCGATGCATTACGGCACCCTGCGCGAAGAGGCTGATGACAATGCCCGGGCGCGTGTCAGCCTGATCAACCCGCAGGCCGGTCCGGCCGAGCGGCATCTTGATCTGCCAGCCAATCTGGCCGCCTGGTATCAGGCGCCGATCTATGCGCAGGTCTCGGGCTACGTGAAGATGTGGTACAAGGATTACGGTGCGCATGTGAAATCGGGCGATCTGCTGGCCGAGATCAGCACGCCGAGCCTTGATGCCCAGTACGAGGCCGCCAAGGCGAATTACAACGTGGTTCTGGCCCGTTACAAGCTGGCCGTGATTACCGCCAAGCGCTGGGCGGATCTGCGTGACACACAGGCGGTGTCGCGTCAGGAAGTCGATGTGCAGGCTGCCAACGCTGCGGCACAGAAGGCGCAGGTCGATCAGGCACAGCACGAGGTCGAGCGCTTTGAGGCGCTGGAAAATTTCAAGCGCATCGTGGCACCGTTCGACGGTATCGTAACGTCGCGTCTGGTGAATGTGGGCGACTATGTGAATGCCGGGGGCGGTGATCTGAACTCCCGTGGGAGTGCGTCCGAGCTCTTTACGGTGGCGGATACGCACCGCATGCGCGTGTTCGTGTCGGTGCCGCAGGATTATGCGGCCGTGATTTCCGACAAGCTCGCGGCCAAGCTCACCCTGCCGCAATTCCCCGGTCGCGTTTACGATGCAAGCTTTCTGGCTACCGCGCAGGCATTCAATGCCGCGACGCGAACGGTCACTACCGAACTTGAGCTGGATAACAAGGACGGGTCGCTCTGGCCGGATTCCTACGCTACCGCCCACTTCACCGCTCCCGGTGAGCCCGGTGTCCTGATCGTGCCGGTCAATGCGCTGATTTTTCGCGCCCAGGGCACGCAGCTCGCCACAGTGGTCGATAACCGTATTCATCTGATCGACGTGAAAACGGGCATCAACTATGGCATGACGATCCAGATCCTTGGTGGCATTGCGGCCAAGGACCAGATCGTGGCTAATCCTACGGCAGATATGCTCGAAGGTGACGAGGTGAAGGTGGTGCCTGCAACGCGCGGCTATAACGATGCGACAGCCGCACCGCGCAAGAATGTGGCTCCTGCGCCGCATCAGCCGGTGCCGGAAGATGACGACGGTGGCAGCAACGAGAACGGGGCGCGTCGATGAGGGCAGGATCCAGGCGCCGCGCCTTGCGTGGCAGTGCCGCTGGTGCTGTTTTCAGCCTCGCCCTGCTTTCTGGCTGCGATCTCGCGCCGCACTACCAGGCCCCGAAATTCATCTATCCCGATGGATGGAAAGGGAAGGGCGTTCTGGTGGACGCCAGGCCGGCAGACGACGTGCCCAAGGGTAAATGGTGGGAGGTCTTTCATGACCCCCAGCTGAACGCCCTTGAGGAAAAGATGCTGGCCTCCAATCCCGACCTGCAGGCTCAGGCGGAGGTGTTCACGCAGTCACGCGACATCGCGCGGGAGACAGAGGCGCAACTGGCGCCACAGCTCAATGGCTCAGCGGGGATGTCGAACAACAAGACGTCGCTTACCCGTCTGTGGCGCGGAGCTAATGCCAATTCGCCGACAACCGAGTCGAGCGTGTTCTACAGTGGTGCCGCGACATGGGAGCCTGATTTCTTCAGCCGCATCCGCAATTCCACACATATGCAGAAGAACATGGCGCAGGCCAGCGCGGCTGACTACGCCAATCTGCGCCTGATGCTCGAGGCGGAGCTGGCTTCGAACTATCTCGGACTGCGCGGGCTGGATGCCCAGTATGCGGTGTATGACGACTCGATTCGTTATTACCAGACTGCGGTAAAGATCACCCAGCTTCGTCAGGCAGGGGCAATTGCGGCGGGGCTCGACGTCTCACGAGCCGAGAATCAGCTTTACGCCACGATGGCCTCTCAGAGCCATGTGCGTGCCCAGCGTCAGGTGCTGGAACATGCCATAGCGGTGATGGTGAACACCGTTCCGGGCAGCTTCCAGATCGCCCCGACCAACAAGCAGGTTCTGCCTTATTCCATCCTGCGTATCCCGAGCGGCTTGCCCTCGCAGCTTCTGGAGCGCCGCCCCGACATTGCCTCCGCCGAGCGCAATCTGGCGGCGAACAGCCGCGCCATTGGCGTCGCGCGGGCTGCGTTCTACCCGGATGTCACCTTCAGCCTGAATGGTGGCTTCATGAATAACGGTTTCGACCTCGCAAGCCTTGGTAACTCGATGTGGAGTTACGGCGTGCAGGCCGTAGAGCCATTGTTTACCGGGGGCTTGCGTCGTGCGGCCTTGCAGCGTGCCTGGGCCCAGTATCGCGAAAGTGCTGATCATTATCGCTCTACCGTCCTGTCCGCTTTTCAGGATGTGGAGGACGGCCTCTCGCAGACAAGCGCCTTTGCTGACCAGCAGAAGCAGCAATATGCCGCGGTGGACGCAGCGTTGCGTACGCAGCGCATGACCATGGCGCTCTACACGGGCGGGCTGACCAATTACCTCGACGTGGTTGTGGCGCAGCAGGCGGCCCTTGTCGCGCGTATTGATGCGGTTCAGGCCCAGACCATCCAGCTTCAGGCCAGTGTCCGCCTCATCAAGGCGCTTGGCGGTGGTTGGGATCGTTCGGCGCTGCCTTCGGTCAAGTCCATCGATCCGTTCGGTGTGCTGCAATATGACGGGCTGCATCACCCGCGACCCGCAGGCGATGTGGACACACGCAACAGCGCCAGCGATGTGAACCTGACCGGTGCGACACCCGCCGTTCCGGCGGTGACTCCCCTGTCGGCGACGGGCACTGCGCGATGACGAAAGACTTGACAGCCCCGGCCGCGGGGCGTTAAGGGGCCGCTCCCATTCGGAACGCGGGAGAGGCATGAGCGGTCGCGAGATCGCAAACGCCTCATTGGAACCGCGGTTCGGGCAAACCATCAAGGAGTCCCGGATATGGCCAAAAAAGTTGTTGGCTACATCAAGTTGCAGATCCCGGCAGGCAAGGCAAATCCCTCGCCGCCAGTCGGTCCGGCGCTGGGTCAGCGCGGCCTGAACATCATGCAGTTCTGCAAGGAGTTCAACGCCAAGACGCAGACCCTCGAGCCTGGCATGCCGATCCCGGTCGTTATCACGGCCTATGCGGATCGTACGTTCAGCTTCGTCACCAAGACCCCGCCGAACACCTACTTCCTGCTCAAGGCCGCCAAGGTCTCCAAGGGCAGCCAGACAGTCGGCAAGGCTGCCGCTGTTGGTTCTGTCACGACCGCGCAGCTGCGCGAGATCGCTGCAGAGAAGTTCAAGGACATGAACGCGAATGACATCGACGGCGCTGTGCGCATGCTGGCCGGTTCGGCCAAGTCGATGGGTCTGAACGTGGTGGAGGGCTGATCCTATGGCCAAGAACAAGAGGCTGAACGCCGCCCGTGCGACGGTCGACACCGACAAGCAGTACGACCTGTCCGCAGCTGTTGCCCTGGTCAAGGGTAACGCCAAGGCCAAGTTCGACGAGACCATCGAAATCTCGCTGAACCTCGGTATCGATCCTCGCCACGCTGACCAGATGGTCCGTGGTCTGATCTCGCTGCCGAACGGCACGGGCAAGACCCTGCGCGTCGGCGTTTTCGCCCGCGGCCCGAAGGCTGAAGAAGCCACGGCAGCCGGTGCGGAAGTCGTTGGTGCAGAAGATCTGGCCGAGAAGATCCAGAATGGTGAAATCGAGTTCGATCGCTGCATTGCGACCCCGGACATGATGGCACTGGTTGGTCGTCTGGGTAAGATCCTCGGCCCGCGTGGCCTGATGCCGAACCCCCGCCTGGGCACGGTGACCATGGACGTGAAGGGTGCCGTTCAGGCAGCCAAGTCCGGCCAGGTCGAGTACCGCGCCGAGAAGGCCGGTATCATCCATGCTGGTATCGGCAAGGCTTCCTTCGGTGAAGACAAGCTGGTCGAGAACATCAAGGCTCTGGTCGATGCCGTCCAGAAGGCTCGTCCGACTGGCGCCAAGGGCACCTATCTGAAGAAGGCAGCCCTGTCTTCCACGATGGGTCCGGGCGTACGCGTCGACGTGGCGTCGTTCACGGCCTGATTTGAGAGATGACACCGCGCGGCCTGGCCGTGCGGTGGCGTAGGGGTGGGGGAATTCCCCCGCTTCCGAACCTGTCCGAGACCGGGCGTACTGTTCCAAGGGGCAGTCTAAGGGATCTTGAGAAAGATCCGCGAGCGGGAGACGGGGCGCCAGCAGACAAGGGTAGGGCAACCTGCCGGAATGCTGGGTTCCGATTGAATGGACAGGCGAGCGGTACTTTTCCAATTGCGGGGAAGTGCCATGGGTAACCCGGTCTGGAAGCCAAGGTTTCCGGACTGACGAGGAGAATGGATTTGGACCGTCAGGAAAAACGGGCCTTCGTCGAATTCCTCGCCAACGTGTTCAACAGCACGTCCATGGTTGTCGTGACCGAAAACAAAGGTCTCACGGTAGCTGATGTGACGGAGCTGCGTCGACGCGTTCGTGCGGCGGGTGCGACGTACAAGGTTGTGAAAAACCGGCTGGCCAGCCTCGCTCTGCATGGGACCCAATTCGACGGGATTCTTCCGCTGCTGAAGGGCCCGACCGCGCTTGCGTGGTCTGAGGATCCGGTTGCAGTCGCGAAGGCGATCGTCGAGTTCGCCAAGACGAATGAGAAGCTTGTGGTGCTCGGTGGCGCCCTTGGTAGCCAAACGCTTGATGCGAATGGTGTCAAGGCTCTTGCCGCACTGCCGTCGCTGGACGAACTGCGTGCGCAGCTGGTGGGTATGATTTCTACCCCCGCTACGCGTATCGCAGGCGTTGTCCAAGCTCCGGCCGGCCAGCTTGCTCGCGTTTTCGGCGCCTATGCCAAGACCGGCGAAGCCGCCTGAATTGTCTTACGCAGCACCGCTCCTCTTCAGGAGCGCGGGTTGTGAATCGAAAACCAGTTACCATATAGGACCATCATCATGGCCGATCTGAACAAAATCGTTGACGAACTGTCCGCTCTGACCGTTCTCGAAGCTGCTGAACTCTCGAAGCTGCTCGAAGAGAAGTGGGGCGTTTCCGCTGCTGCTCCGGTTGCCGTTGCGGCTGCTGGCCCGGCTGCTGCCGCTGCTCCTGCTGAAGAGCAGACCGAGTTCACCGTGATCCTCGCCGAAGCCGGCGACAAGAAGATCAACGTGATCAAGGAAATCCGTGGCATCACGGGCCTGGGTCTGAAGGAAGCCAAGGACCTGGTCGAAGGCGCACCGAAGACCGTCAAGGAAGGCGTTTCCAAGGACGAGGCAGCCAAGATCAAGAAGCTGCTCGAAGACAACGGCGCCAAGGTCGAAGTCAAGTAATCAAGCCCACGGACCGCGCTTCGCCTTCGGGCGGGGCCGGTTGTGGATTGAGACAGGTCAGGGCGGAAATCCTTTCGGGTTTCCGCCCGATTTGCCGTTGCGGACAAACCCTGTATAAGGGCCGGTTGTCACGCAACAACAATGTGAATTCACGGTACCGGTCGTTCCGGTCGCCCGCCATGACAGGCTTCCTGACATGTGGACGACCCGAAGGTCTGGTGCGAGAGGGCAGGGATAGATGAACGCAATCACCAAATCGTTCACAGGACGCAAGCGGATTCGCAAGAGCTTCGGGCGGATCCCCGAAGTGGCGCCGATGCCCAACCTGATTGACGTGCAGCGCGCAAGCTATGAGACGTTCCTTCAGATGAACGTGGCGCCTGACAGCCGTCAGCAGACGGGTCTTCAGGAAGTGTTCCGGTCGGTTTTCCCGATCAACGATTTTGCGGGACGTGGCCGTCTCGAGTTCGTTTCCTATGAACTCGAAGAGCCGAAATATGATGTCGAGGAATGCATCCAGCGCGGGCTGACCTTTGCCGCCCCGCTGAAGGTCATTCTGCGTCTTATCGTCTGGGATGTGGATGAGGACACGGGCTCACGCTCGATCCGCGACATCAAGGAGCAGCCGGTCTACATGGGCGATATGCCGCTCATGACCGATAACGGCACGTTCATCATCAATGGCACCGAGCGCGTCATTGTCAGCCAGATGCATCGTAGCCCCGGCGTGTTCTTCGATCACGACAAGGGCAAGACACATTCTTCCGGCAAGTATCTCTTTGCTGCCCGCGTCATTCCGTACCGTGGTTCTTGGCTCGACTTCGAGTTCGATGCCAAGGACCTGATCTATGTGCGTATCGACCGTAAGCGCAAGCTGCCGGTAACGACACTGCTCTATGCCCTTGAGGGCGAGCACTCCATCGCTGCCCGCGCTGCCAAGGCTGCCGAAGGCGGTGATGTCGAGGCGCTTGGCATCCGTGGCATGGATCAGGACGAAATCCTGGCCTATTTCTACGGCACCGTGCCGTTCACGCGCATGCCCAAGGGCTGGGCGCGCCCGTTCGACCCCGAAGCGTTCCGTGGCATGAAGCTGCTTGAGCCGCTGTACGACGCCGACACCGGTGAAGTGGTGGCAGAGGCTGATGCCAAGCTGACCGCGCGCATGTGCCGCAAGATCGCAGAAACGACCAAGGACGTGCTCGTTGGCCGCGCCGATCTGCTGGGCCGTTTCATCGCGCAGGATCTCGTCAACGAGAACACCGGTGAGATCTACGCCGAGGCTGGTGAAGAGCTGACTGAAGCACGCCTCGAAGCGCTTGAGGAGTTGGGTGTTACCGAGCTGCCGATGCTTGCCGTCGACTCCTCTCATGGCCCTTGGATCCGCAACACGCTGGCCGTGGACAAGAACAACCGCCGCGATGAAGCGTTGATCGATATCTATCGCATCATGCGTCCCGGCGAGCCGCCGACCCCGGAAACGGCAGAAGCCATGTTCCAGGGCCTGTTCTTCGATGCCGACCGCTACGACCTCTCGGCCGTGGGCCGCGTCAAGATGAACATGCGTCTTGAAGTCGATGCACCGGACACCATGCGCGTGCTGCGCAAGGAAGACATCCTGCGCACCGTCAAGATCATGTGCGAGCTGAAGGATGGCCGCGGCCAGATCGACGATATCGACAATCTCGGTAACCGTCGTGTCCGCTCCGTTGGCGAGCTGATGGAAAACCAGTACCGCGTCGGTCTGCTCCGCATGGAGCGCGCCATTCGCGAGCGTATGGGTTCGGTCGATGTCGATACGGTCATGCCGCATGACCTGATCAACGCAAAGCCTGCTGCTGCTGCCGTGCGTGAGTTCTTTGGCTCCTCGCAGCTCAGCCAGTTCATGGACCAGACCAACCCGCTCTCCGAAGTCACGCATAAGCGTCGTCTTTCGGCGCTTGGCCCGGGCGGTCTGACCCGTGAGCGCGCCGGCTTCGAAGTTCGCGACGTTCATCCGACGCATTACGGCCGTATCTGCCCGATTGAGACGCCTGAAGGACCGAATATCGGTCTGATCAACTCGCTTTCGACCTATGCGAAGGTGAACAAGTACGGCTTCATTGAAACACCGTACCGCCTTGTTCAGGACGGTGTGCTGCAGGCCGGCTGGAAGTACCTCTCCGCTATGGAAGAGGACAAGCTGATCGTCGCTCAGGCAGACGCAGCGCAGGACAAGAGCACGGGCCGTCTGACCGACGAACTCGTTTCTGTCCGTCGTTCGGGTGACTTCCGCCTTGTGCCGCCCGAGCAGGTCACGGCCTGCGACGTGTCGCCCAAGCAGCTTGTTTCGGTCGCCGCCGCGCTCATTCCGTTCCTTGAGAACGACGACGCCAACCGCGCGCTGATGGGCTCGAACATGCAGCGTCAGGCCGTGCCGCTGGTGCGCGCCGATGCGCCGCTGGTCGGCACGGGCATGGAAGCCGCTGTGGCCCATGACTCGGGTGCGACCATTGTTGCCAAGCGCAATGGCGTGATCGACCAGATCGACGGTGCACGTATCGTCGTGCGTGCCACCGACGAAGCTGGGTCGACCCAAGGCGTCGACATCTATCGTCTGCGCAAGTACATGCGTTCGAACCAGTCCACCTGCATCAACCAGCGTCCGCTGGTGCGCGTGGGTGACACGGTTCATGCCGGTGACATCATTGCTGACGGTCCGTCCACCGAGCTGGGTGAACTGGCTCTGGGCCGCAACGTGCTCGTCGCGTTCATGCCCTGGAACGGCTACAACTTCGAAGACTCGATCCTTATCTCCGAGCGTATCGCCCGTGATGACGTGTTCACCTCGATCCATATCGAGGAATTCGAAGTCATGGCCCGTGACACCAAGCTGGGTCAGGAGGAAATCACCCGCGACATTCCGAATGTCGGTGAGGAAGCCCTGCGCAATCTTGATGAAGCCGGTATCGTCTATGTCGGTGCCGAGGTGAACCCGGGTGACATCCTGATTGGTAAGGTCACACCGAAGGGCGAAAGCCCGATGACGCCGGAAGAAAAGCTTTTGCGCGCCATCTTCGGTGAAAAGGCTTCTGACGTTCGTGATACCTCGCTCAAGCTGCCCCCGGGCACGAGCGGTACGATCGTTGACGTGCGCGTCTTCTCGCGTCGTGGCGTGGACAAGGACGAGCGCGCCATGGCGATCGAGCGCGCCGAGATCGAGCGCCTGACCAAGGATCGTGACGACGAGCGCGCCATCCAGGAGCGCAGCTTCGTAGCCCGTCTGCGCGAGCGTCTGCTGAATCAGACGGCGGCTGCCGGCTTCAAGGGTATCCGTGCAGGCACCGTCATCACCGACGAGGTTCTGGACGAGCATCCGCGTGGCGCCTGGCGCAACATCACGGTCAGCGATGACAGCGTGATGTCCGAGCTGGAAACGCTGCGCCGCGAATATGACGCTGCCGTTGGCAAGATTCAGGCCCGTTTCGACAGCAAGGTCGAAAAGCTGCAGCGCGGTGACGAGCTGCCGCCGGGCGTGATGAAAATGGTCAAGGTCTTCGTGGCTGTGAAGCGCAAGCTTCAGCCGGGTGACAAGATGGCCGGTCGTCACGGTAACAAGGGTGTTGTTTCGCGCGTCGTGCCGGTTGAGGACATGCCGTTCCTTGAAGATGGTACGCCTGTCGATCTCGTGCTGAACCCGCTGGGCGTGCCGTCGCGCATGAATGTCGGTCAGATTCTCGAGACCCATCTGGGCTGGGCCTGCGCCAATATCGGCCAGAACATCGGCAAGATTGCCGATGATTACCAGCGCACGGGTGAGCGCAAGCTCGAACTGCTTGAGAGCCTGCGTGACGTCTATGGCGACGCCGTGTTCGAGAGCGATATCGCGACCCTGCCGAACGAGCAGCTCCTCGAGCTGACCGGTAACCTCCGCAAGGGCGTGCCGATCGCAACGCCGGTGTTCGACGGTGCGTCGATCCCGGATATCGAGGACATGCTGGTGAAGGCCGGTGTCGACAAGTCGGGCCAGTCGCAGCTGATCGACGGCCGTACGGGTGAGGCTTTCGAGCGTCGCACCACGGTCGGCTATATCTACATGCTGAAGCTGCATCACCTTGTTGACGACAAGATCCATGCCCGTTCGATCGGTCCGTACTCGCTCGTCACGCAGCAGCCGCTGGGTGGTAAGGCGCAGTTCGGTGGCCAGCGCTTCGGTGAGATGGAAGTCTGGGCTCTTGAAGCTTACGGTGCCGCCTACACCCTGCAGGAAATGCTCACGGTCAAGTCCGATGACGTTTCCGGCCGTACGAAGGTCTATGAGGCCATTGTGCGTGAGCAGGACGATTTCGAAGCCGGTATCCCCGAGAGCTTCAACGTTCTGATCAAGGAACTGAAGTCGCTCGGCCTGAATGTCGATCTGGAGCAGAGCGCAATCTGATGTGCTTTGTCTCTGCCTCCTCTGTGTTTGTTGCTAACGCGGGCGCGGCCGGTCTTCCGGCCCGCTCCGTGAAATGGGATTTCGGCGCATGAACGAACTCATGAAGATCCTTGGTCAGACGGGCCAGACCCAGTCTTTCGACCAGATCAAAATCCAGCTCGCTTCATCCGAGCAGATCCGCTCCTGGTCTTACGGCGAGATCAAGAAGCCGGAGACCATCAACTACCGTACGTTCAAGCCTGAGCGCGACGGCCTGTTCTGCGCGCGTATCTTTGGCCCGATCAAGGACTATGAGTGCCTGTGCGGCAAGTACAAGCGCATGAAGTTCCGTGGCATCGTGTGCGAGAAGTGCGGCGTGGAAGTCACGCTCGCAAAGGTTCGCCGCGAGCGTATGGGCCATATCGAACTGGCATCGCCGGTTGCGCATATCTGGTTCCTGAAGTCGCTGCCGAGCCGCATCGCGACGATGATCGACATCACGCTGAAGGACCTTGAAAAGGTCCTGTATTTCGAGAGCTATATCGTTCTCGAATCCGGCACGAGCCCGTTCAAGCGTTATTCGCTGCTGTCGGAAGACCAGTATTTCGACGCGATGGACGACTACGCCGATGAAGGCCTGGAAGTCGGTATCGGCGCTGAAGCGGTCAAGAAGATCCTGTGGAAGGCGCGCCTGCTTTCCACTGAAACCGATCGTCCGGGCCTGATCGACCGTGACGGTCGCGATCAGGACAAGTCTGACGGCGATCTGCTGCGTGAAGACCTGCGTGAAGCCACGTCGGAAGCCAAGCGCAAGAAGCTCGTCAAGCGTCTGAAGCTGTTCGAAGCCTTCGCCGAGAGCGGTTCACGCCCGGAATGGATGATTCTCGACCTCGTCCCGGTCATTCCGCCCGAGCTGCGCCCGCTTGTGCCGCTGGACGGCGGTCGTTTCGCGACGTCCGATCTGAACGATCTCTATCGTCGCGTGATCAACCGTAACAACCGATTGAAGCGCCTGATCGAGCTGCGTGCGCCGGACATTATCGTCCGCAACGAAAAGCGCATGCTTCAGGAAGCCGTTGACGCGCTGTTCGATAACGGCCGTCGTGGTCGCGCCATCACGGGTGCCAACAAGCGCCCGCTGAAGTCGCTTTCCGACATGCTGAAAGGCAAGCAGGGCCGCTTCCGTCAGAACCTTCTCGGCAAGCGCGTCGACTATTCGGGCCGTTCGGTCATCGTGGTCGGACCCGAGCTGAAGCTGCACCAGTGCGGCCTGCCGAAGAAGATGGCGCTCGAGCTGTTCAAACCGTTCATCTACAGCAAGCTGGAAAAATACGGTCACGCCACCACCATCAAGGCTGCAAAGCGCATGGTGGAAAAGGAGCGTCCGGAAGTCTGGGATATCCTCGAAGAGGTCATCCGCGAGCATCCCGTGATGCTGAACCGCGCACCGACCCTCCACCGTCTCGGCATCCAGGCGTTCGAGCCCGTGCTGATCGAAGGCAAGGCGATCCAGCTGCACCCGCTGGTCTGTACCGCGTTCAACGCCGACTTCGACGGCGACCAGATGGCCGTTCACGTGCCGCTGTCGCTCGAAGCCCAGCTTGAAGCCCGCGTGCTGATGATGTCGACCAACAACATCCTCAGCCCTGCAAACGGCAAGCCGATCATCGTGCCGTCGCAGGATATCGTGCTTGGCCTGTACTATCTGAGCCTTGAGGTTCCCGAGTATCACACGACGCCGGATCAGGCAGAGTATGACGCAGAGGGTCGCCTGGTTAAGGCCGGTCCGTCCGCCTACGCATCGGTGGCCGAGATCGAGCTCGCCATGAACGAGGGCACGCTCAAGCTGCACGACAAGATCCGTCTGCGCATGGACACGCTGGATGCCGACGGCAAGCCCGTTCGTCAGACCATGCTCACCACGCCGGGACGCGCGCTGATCGCGCAGATCCTGCCGCGCAATGCGGCTATCCCGTTCTCGCTGGTCAACAAGCAGCTGACCAAGAAGAACGTGTCGGACGTGATTGACGCCGTGTACCGTCACTGCGGCCAGAAGGAAGCAGTCATTTTCTGCGACCGCCTCATGGGCCTCGGTTTCCGCCATGCCGCGCGCGCCGGTATCTCCTTCGGCAAGGATGACATGATCATCCCGGTCGAGAAGCAGGAGCTGGTCGAGCGCACACAGGCCGAGATCAAGGAATTCGAGCAGCAGTATCAGGACGGTCTGATCACGGCTGGCGAGCGCTATAACAAGGTGGTCGATGCTTGGTCGCGTTGCACGGACGAAGTCCAGGCGGCGATGATGAAGGAGATTTCCCGTCAGGTTATCGGCAAGCCGACGAACTCGGTGTGGATGATGAGCCACTCCGGTGCGCGTGGGTCGCCAGCCCAGATGAAGCAGCTTGCCGGTATGCGTGGTCTGATGGCCAAGCCTTCGGGCGAGATCATCGAGCAGCCGATCATCGCGAACTTCAAGGAAGGCCTTTCGGTTCTCGATTACTTCACCTCCACTCACGGTGCCCGTAAGGGTCTCGCGGACACGGCGCTGAAGACGGCGAACTCGGGTTACCTCACGCGTCGTCTTGTCGACGTGGCGCAGGACTGCATCATCGTCGAGAACGATTGCGGCACCGAGCGTGGCCTGACGATCCGCGCAGTCATGGATAGCGGTGAGGTGATCTCCTCGCTTTCCGAGCGTATCCTGGGTCGTACCCTGACGGCTGACGTGACCGACCCGGTGAGCGGTGCGGTTCTCTTCCCGCGCAATACGCTGATCGAGGAAGCCGAGGCTGAGATCATCGAGAAGGCAGGCGTCGAAAGCGTTCTGATCCGCTCGGTGCTGACCTGTGACAGTCGCGTTGGTGTGTGTGGTCATTGCTATGGCCGCGACCTTGCGCGCGGTACGCCGGTCAATATCGGCGAGGCCGTGGGCGTTATCGCTGCACAGTCCATCGGTGAGCCCGGCACGCAGCTGACCATGCGTACCTTCCATATCGGTGGTGCGGCGACGCGTGGTGCAGAGCAGTCGATGGTTGAGGCGTCGCGTGACGGCAAGGTGACCATCCGCAACCGCAACGTGGTTCAGAACAGCCAGAACGTCACCATTGTGATGTCGCGTAACTGCGAAATCCTGCTGACAGACGAGAAGGGTGTCGAGCGCGCACGCTATCGCGTGCCCTACGGTGCCCGTCTTATGGTCAATGAGGGCCAGGAAGTGACGCGCGGTCTGAAAATGGCCGAGTGGGACCCCTACACCCTGCCGATCATCACCGAGCAGGCCGGTACGGTCGAGTATCTCGACCTGATCGACTCCATCACGCTCGTCGAGCGTATGGACGAAGTCACGGGCCTGACCTCCAAGGTGGTCGTTGACTACAAGCAGGGCAGCAAGGGTGTGGACCTGCGTCCGCGCCTGCAGCTCAAGGATGCGGCGGGCAATGTCGTTCGTCTCGCCAATGGCAATGAGGCACGCTACTTCCTGTCGCCCGATTCGCTGCTGTCGATCGAGAATGGCGCCACGGTCCATGCCGGTGACGTGCTGGCCCGCATCCCGCGTGAAGGCTCGAAGACCCGTGACATTACGGGTGGTCTGCCGCGCGTGGCCGAACTGTTTGAAGCCCGTCGCCCAAAGGATCACGCGATCATCGCGGAAACCGAAGGCCGGATCGAGATCGGCAAGGACTACAAGTCCAAGCGCTGCATCATCGTGAAGAACGACGAGACCGGGGAAGAGACCAACTACCTCATTCCCAAGGGCAAGCATGTGTCGGTGCAGGAAGGCGACTTCGTGCAGAAGGGCGATCCGCTGGTCGACGGTCCTCGCGTTCCGCATGACATTCTCAAGGTCATGGGTGTCGAGGCGCTGTCCGATTATCTCGTCAACGAGATCCAGGACGTCTATCGACTGCAGGGCGTGAAGATCAATGACAAGCATATCGAAGTCATTGTTCGTCAGATGCTGCAGAAGGTGGAAATCCTCGAGCCGGGCGATACAACGTATCTGATTGGCGAGACGGTGGACCGCATCGAGTTCGAGGTCGAGAACGAGAAGCGCGTCAAGATGGGTGAGGAGCCTGCACGCGGCATGCCCATCCTGCAGGGCATCACGAAGGCCTCGCTGCAGACGCAGTCGTTCATCTCTGCGGCTTCCTTCCAGGAGACCACACGTGTGCTGACCGAAGCGGCGACAGCCGGCAAGGTCGATACACTGAACGGCCTGAAGGAGAACGTGATTGTCGGGCGTCTGATCCCGGCAGGTACGGGCAGTGTGATGAACAAGCTGCGCGCCATGGCGGCTTCTCAGGATCGTCAGCGTGTCAGCCGCGCAACTCCCGAGGTAACGGACGACGCAGCGGAGTAAGACCCCGCTCCAGCCTCGGAAAAACTAGTTTACGTTTGAGATCGGGCGGGGTAATACCCGCCCGATTTCGTATCCGGCGATTCGAGACGGGAATCGAACGAGAATCGGGCAGAACGCTAGAGTATGCTTGACTTTCATTCAGAACGGTCATAGGGTCCGCGCCCTCGGCTACCCCCGTCTCCTGAGGCGTCTGAGCCGTTGATAGACAGCATCAAACGCTAACGGTGCCGCCGCCTTCGGGTGAGGCTCAGGCCGGTAGTGAAAGAGTCAAAAGCGGGCGGCATTCTGCCGCGCGCTGAATTTTGTTGGAAGCAAGCAGATCGGGCGTCGCTCGGTCTAGCAGTGAGCAAGGATCGGGAAGGGCGTATGCCGACCATCAACCAGTTGATCGCCAAGGGCCGTGAGCCTGCCGCCAAGCGGAATAAAGTGCCGGCCCTTCAGGGTTGCCCCCAGAAGCGCGGCGTTTGCACGCGCGTCTATACGGTTACCCCGAAAAAGCCGAACTCGGCCCTGCGTAAGGTGGCAAAGGTGCGCCTGACCAACGGGTATGAGGTCGTTAGCTACATTCCGGGTGAAGGCCATAACCTGCAGGAACACAGCGTCGTGCTGATCCGCGGCGGCCGTGTAAAAGATTTGCCGGGTGTGCGTTATCACATCCTGCGCGGCGTGCTTGACACGCAGGGCATCGCCAAGCGTCGTCAGCGCCGTTCGCTGTATGGCGCGAAGCGTCCGAAGTAAGAGGAAATTCAGGCATGAGTCGCCGTCATCGCGCTGTAAAGCGTGAGATCCTTCCCGATCCGAAATTCGGAGATGTCGTCATCACGCGTTTTATGAACGCCCTGATGTACGATGGTAAGAAGTCCACAGCCGAGGGTATCGTTTACGGTGCGCTTGAGTCCGTGCGTCGTCGTGGCGGTGCCACGGCCGACCCGGTCGCCATGTTCCATGCGGCTCTGGACAACGTGAAGCCGGCCGTAGAGGTTCGCTCCCGCCGCGTCGGCGGTGCGACCTATCAGGTCCCCGTCGAAGTCCGTGCCGAGCGCCGTCAGGCCCTCGCCATCCGCTGGCTGATCGACGCCTCGCGCAAGCGCGGTGAGAACACGATGCAGGAACGCCTTTCCAACGAGCTGATGGACGCGATCAACAATCGCGGCTCCGCCGTCAAGAAGCGCGAAGACACGCATCGCATGGCTGAAGCAAATAAAGCATTCAGCCACTATCGTTGGTAAGCTTAAAAGGCTAACCGGTTTTCCCGGGTGCCTCCTTCGGGGGTGCCTGGTACGAATTAGCAATCTTCCCCGCCGCACCTTCGGCGGTGGGTTATGGAGAGAATGATGGCTAAGGCTAAATTTGAGCGGACGAAGCCGCACTGCAACATCGGCACCATCGGTCACGTTGACCATGGCAAGACCTCACTGACGGCTGCAATCACGAAGACGCTCGCCAAGTCCGGCGGCGCGACCTTCCGTGCGTATGACCAGATCGACGCTGCTCCTGAAGAGCGCGCTCGCGGCATCACGATCTCCACCGCTCACGTTGAGTACGAGACCAAGAACCGTCACTACGCCCACGTCGACTGCCCGGGCCATGCTGACTACGTCAAGAACATGATCACGGGTGCCGCCCAGATGGACGGCGCGATCCTGGTTGTGTCCGCTGCTGACGGCCCGATGCCCCAGACGCGTGAGCACATCCTGCTCGCTCGCCAGGTTGGCGTTCCGGCGCTGGTCGTGTTCCTGAACAAGGTTGACCAGGTTGACGATGCCGAGCTCCTCGAGCTCGTCGAAATGGAAGTCCGTGAGCTTCTTTCGTCCTACCAGTTCCCCGGTGACGATATCCCCATCGTCAAGGGTTCGGCTCTGGTGACGCTTGAAGACGGCGACGCAGCAATCGGTGAAGACCGCGTGCTCGAGCTGATGGAAGCCGTTGACACCTACATCCCGCAGCCGGAGCGTCCGGTTGACCGTCCGTTCCTGATGCCGATCGAAGACGTGTTCTCGATCTCGGGTCGTGGTACGGTTGTCACGGGTCGCGTTGAGCGTGGCGTTGTGAACGTGGGTGACGAAGTTGAAATCGTCGGCCTCAAGGACACCGTCAAGACGACCGTCACGGGCGTTGAGATGTTCCGCAAGCTGCTTGATCGCGGTGAAGCCGGTGACAACATCGGTGCCCTGGTTCGTGGCACGAAGCGTGAAGACGTCGAGCGTGGTCAGGTTCTTGCAAAGCCGGGTTCGATCACCCCGCACAAGAAGTTCAAGGCCGAGGCTTACATCCTCACGAAGGAAGAAGGCGGACGTCACACTCCGTTCTTTACAAACTACCGTCCGCAGTTCTATTTCCGCACGACCGACGTCACGGGCGTCGTTCAGCTGCCGGAAGGCACGGAAATGGTCATGCCGGGCGACAACGTTGCCATGGACGTCGAGCTGATTGCTCCGATCGCCATGGACGAAGGTCTCCGCTTCGCTATCCGTGAAGGCGGCCGCACCGTCGGTGCAGGCGTGGTCTCCTCGATCAGCGCCTGATTGTAAGCACGGCCCCTGATTTGGCTGGCCCCGGTCGGAGTAATCCGGCCGGGGTCGGCTTTAGAAGGGACCAGGAGGGAGCAGGGTAAGACCCGAACCCCAACGAGTTGGATTATTGGTAAGATGGACAACCAGAACATCCGCATTCGCCTAAAGGCGTACGATCACCGCGTGCTCGACAACAGCACGAAGGAAATCGTAAACACGGCGAAGCGTACGGGTGCGCGGGTTCGGGGTCCTATCCCGCTACCGACGCATATCGAGCGGTTCACCGTGAACCGTTCCCCACATGTGGACAAGAAAAGCCGCGAGCAGTTCGAAATTCGGACTCATCGCCGCCTGCTCGACATTGTTGAGCCGACACCGCAGACCGTGGACGCCCTCATGAAGCTCGACCTCGCCGCTGGCGTTGATGTCGAGATCAAACTTTAAGGTCCAGACGATGCGTACCGGATTGATCGCAAAAAAGCTGGGTATGACCCGGCTATTCAAGGAAGATGGCACACATGTGCCGGTCACAGTGCTGCATCTCGACGAAGTCGAGGTTGTGGATGCCCGCACGCAGGAGCGTGATGGCTACACGGCAGTGCAGATCGGCATGAGCAAGGCAAAGGTGAAGAACGTCACCAAGCCGATGCGTGGCCATTATGCTCGCACCAAGGTGGAGCCGAAGAAGACTCTTGTCGAGTTTCGCGTGGCAGAAGATGCCGTGCTTGAGGCTGGCACGAAGCTCTCCGCGGCCCATTTCGTCGTTGGCCAGAAGGTCGACGTCACCGGCACCAGCAAGGGCAAAGGCTTCGCCGGCGTCATGAAGCGCTGGAACTTCGCTGGTCTTGAAGCCTCCCACGGCGTGTCCATCAGCCATCGTTCGCATGGTTCGACGGGTCAGCGCCAGGATCCGGGCAAGGTCTTCAAGGGCAAGAAAATGGCCGGTCACATGGGTGACGAGCGCATCACGACGCTTAATCTCGAAGTGGCAGCCGTCGACGCCGAACGCAACCTGATCATGGTTCGTGGTTCGATTCCGGGTGCCAAGAATGGCCTGGTGATGATCCGCGATGCGATCAAGAAGGCCCGCCATGCAGATGCGCCGTACCCGGCAGCGACTGCGGCGGCCGCCGGTTAAGGACTGAGGGCGATGGAATACGATATCAAAACCCTCGATAATGGCAGCGCCGGAACGGTGACCCTGCCAGAGGAACTGTTCGGCGCGACCCCGCGCGCGGACATCATGGCACGCGTTGTCCACTGGCAGCTGGCCAAGCGCCGGGCCGGTACGCACCGCACCAAGGGCATGGGCGAGATTTCTGGCACGACCAAGAAGCCGTACCGCCAGAAGGGCACAGGCTCGGCACGTCAGGGCTCGCTGCGCGCACCGCAGTTCCGCACTGGTGGCGTCGTTCATGGTCCGGTCGTTCGCGACCACGGCTATGACCTGCCCAAGAAGGTGCGTCGCCTCGGCCTGATTTCTGCGCTCTCGCAGAAGGCTGCCGCTGGCAAGCTGATCGTCATCGACCAGGCCGCTGGTGTGACCAAGACCCGTGAAGCCGCTGCAAAGCTGGCAGCACTCGGCTGGTCCTCCGCCCTGATCGTTGATGGCGCCGTTGATGTGGCTTTCGGTCGCGCTGTGCGCAACCTGCCCAAGATCGACGTGCTGCCCACGATCGGCGCCAACGTCTATGACATTCTGAACCACGATGTTCTCGTGCTGACGCGCGCAGGGCTCGAGGGTCTCAAGGAGCGCCTGGCATGACCACGGGCATCGTTCTTGCGCGCCGCACAAAGGCGCAGCGCATGACGCGTGAAGCGATGTTTGACATCGTTCGCGCGCCGCTCATCACCGAGAAGGCGACGGCCCTCTCCGAGCGTAACCAGGTTGTTTTCCGCGTGGCGATGACCGCCGCGAAGCCGGAAATCAAGGTTGCGGTCGAGACGCTTTTCGGCGTCAAGGTCGTCTCCGTGAACACGCTGGTGCAGAAGGGCAAGACCAAGATGGTCAAGGGCCGTCCTGGTCGCCGTTCGGACATCAAGAAGGCGTATGTTCAGCTTGCGGAAGGTCAGTCCATTGACCTCACCGCGAAGCTGGGCTGACGCGGGATAGGATACCATGGCACTCAAGCACTTTAATCCCACGACGCCGAGCACACGTGGCACGGTACTGATCGACCGCAGCGAGCTCTTCAAGGGCAAGCCGGTCAAGCAGCTGACCGAAGGCAAGAACAAGACGGGCGGCCGTAACAACCACGGTCGTACCACGTCGCGTTTCCGTGGCGGCGGGCACAAGCAGTCCTACCGCTATGTCGACTTCAAGCGTCGCAAGTTCGATGTGGCCGGTACGGTCGAGCGTCTGGAATATGACCCGAACCGCACCGCTTTCATCGCGCTGATCAAGTACGAAGACGGCGAGCTGGCCTACATCCTGGCACCGCAGCGCGTTAAGGTTGGCGATCAGGTTATCGCTGGCGAACGCACCGACGTGAAGCCGGGCAATGCCATGCCGCTGGGCGCGATGCCTGTCGGTACGATCGTGCACAACATCGAGCTGAAGCCCGGCGCTGGTGCCAAGATCGCCCGTTCGGCTGGCACGTATTGCCAGCTGGTCGGCAAGGATGCCGGCTACGCCCAGATCAAGCTTCAGTCCGGTGAGCTCCGTCTCGTCCGTGGTGAATGCATGGCCACTGTTGGCGCGGTGTCGAACCCCGACAACATGAACCAGCATCTCGGCAAGGCCGGTCGCAACCGTTGGCTCGGCCGTCGTCCGCATAACCGCGGCGTCGTCATGAACCCGGTCGACCATCCTCATGGTGGTGGTGAAGGTCGTACCTCTGGTGGCCGTCACCCGGTTACGCCATGGGGCAAGCCGACCAAGGGCTACAAGACTCGCGTTAACAAGAAGACGGACAGCCTGATCATCCGTCGCCGCAAGACCGGCAAGTAAGAAGGGGGCACACAGAGATGGCACGTTCCGTCTGGAAGGGCCCGTTCGTTGACGGGTACTTGTTCGGCAAGGCTGAAGCGTCACGCGCTTCGGGTCGTAATGAGGTGATCAAGATCTGGTCACGTCGTTCCACCATCCTGCCGCAGTTCGTCGGACTCACGTTCGGCGTTTATAATGGCCACAAGTTCCTGCCGGTGCAGGTTACGGAAAACATGGTCGGGCACAAGTTCGGTGAGTTCTCGCCGACACGCACGTTCCCTGGTCATGCTTCCGACAAGAAGTCGAAGCGGGGCTGATCATGAGCAAGCCGAAGCACATTCGCACACTCGCTGATACGGAAGCGCAGGCTGTCGCCCGCAACATCCGCGTCAGCCCGCGCAAGCTGAACCTGGTTGCGGCAATGATCCGCAACCAGCCGGCAGACAAGGCAATCGCAGCGCTGACGTTTTCGCGTCGCCGTATCGCTCAGCAGGTTCGCAAGACCCTCGAGAGCGCCGTGGCCAACGCAGAGAACAATCATCAGCTCGATGTCGATCAGCTCGTGGTCAAGACCGCAGAAGTTGGCAAGTCGATCGTCATGAAGCGTTTCCACGCTCGTGGCCGTGGTCGTTCCTCGCGCATCGAGAAGTTCTTCAGCCACCTGAAGATCGTCGTTGCCGAGCGCGCTGCAGACGAAGCGCCTGCGCCGAAGGGCAAGGGCAAGGACGCAGCAGAGCAGAAGGCAGCCTGATATGGGACACAAAGTCAATCCGATCGGGCTCCGGCTCGGCGTAAACCGCACCTGGGATAGCCGCTGGTACGCTGGCAACGACTATTCCCGTCTGCTGCATGAAGACCTGAAGCTGCGCGCTTATCTGCGTCGCAAGCTTTCTGGTGCAGGCGTTTCCCGCGTTGTGATCGAGCGCCCGGCCAAGAAGCCGCGCGTCACGATCTATGCAGCGCGTCCGGGCGTCGTCATCGGCAAGAAGGGGCAGGACATCGACGCTCTGCGCAAGGATCTGAGCCGTCTGGCAAAGACCGACGTTGCGCTGAACATCGTCGAGATCCGCAAGCCCGAAATCGACGCAACCCTGGTTGCCGAGAATATTGCACAGCAGCTGGAGCGCCGCGTGGCCTTCCGTCGTGCAATGAAGCGTGCGGTTCAGTCTGCCATGCGTCTTGGCGCGCAGGGTATCCGAATCAACTGCTCCGGCCGTCTCGGTGGTGCGGAAATTGCTCGTATCGAATGGTATCGCGAAGGGCGCGTGCCACTTCATACGTTGCGCGCCGACATCGATTACGGTATCGCCACTGCCAAGACGACCTATGGTACGTGCGGTGTGAAAGTCTGGATCTTCAAGGGTGAAATCCTTGCCCATGATCCGATGGCTCAGGACCGTCGTGCAGCGGAACAAGCGCCGCAGCGCTGAGCAGTAGATTATGACAAGCGCCGCGAGGCGCATGAGGATACGACACCATGCTTTCCCCGAAGCGGACTAAGTTTCGCAAGGCCCACAAGGGCCGCATTCATGGGTTGGCCAAGGGCGGAACGACGTTGAATTTCGGCGCGTTCGGCCTTAAGGCTCTTGAACCCGAACGTATCACCGCACGCCAGATCGAGGCGTCGCGTCGTGCGATCACTCGTGCGATGAAGCGTGCCGGTCGCGTGTGGATCCGGATTTTCCCGGATCTGCCGGTTTCCACGAAGCCTGCCGAAGTCCGCATGGGCTCCGGCAAGGGCTCGCCCGAGTTCTGGGTGGCCCGCGTGAAGCCCGGTCGCGTACTGTTTGAAATCGAAGGCGTGCCGCCCGAAGTGGCACGTGAGGCCCTGGCTCTTGGCGCAGCGAAGCTGCCGATCAAGACCAAGTTCATCACCCGTATCGGGGAGGCATAAGAATGGCTGACGCTTACAAGGTAGCCGATCTTCGCGCCAAGTCCCCTGATGAACTGCAGGCCCTCCTTCTGGACCTGAAGCGTGAGCAGCTGAACCTCCGGTTCCAGGCCGCCACGGGCCAATCAGAGGGAGTCGGACGCGTTCGCGTTCTCCGTCGTGCGATTGCTCGCATCAAGACGGTGGCGCATCAATCGAAGAACAAGGCGGGCGCAAAAACGTCCGCCGCAGAGTCCTGAGAGGAGACGGACGATGCCAAGGCGCGTCCTGACAGGGCGAGTGACGAGCGACAAGATGGACAAGACGGTTACCGTTCTTGTTGATCGTCGTATCATGCACCCGCTCTATAAGAAGTTCATTCGTCGTTCCAAGAAGTACGCGGCGCATGACGAGCTGAACGAGTGCAAGATCGGAGACACGGTGCGCATCGAAGAATGCGCTCCGATTTCCAAGCGCAAGACCTGGACGGTGATTACCCGCAACGGTGCGGCCCTTGAGGCAGCAGCGGCGGCACCGGCTCAGGCGTCAGCGTAAGAGGGGACTGAGAAATGATCCATCCCGAGACCAATCTCGACGTCGCCGATAATTCCGGCGCACGTCAGGTGCAGTGCATCAAGGTGCTGGGCGGCTCCAAGCGGAAAACCGCCTCGGTCGGCGACGTGATCGTCGTGTCCGTCAAGGAAGCGATTCCCCGCGGCAAGGTGAAGAAGGGTGACGTGCATCAGGCCGTCATCGTTCGCACGTCCTATCCCGTTCGTCGTGCTGACGGCAGCGCCATTCGCTTCGACAAGAATGCGGCCGTGCTGATCAACAAGTCGATGGAACCGATCGGTACGCGTATCTTTGGCCCGGTGGTTCGTGAGCTGCGCGCGCGCAAGTTCATGAAGATCATCTCCCTGGCTCCGGAGGTGCTATAATGGCTGCTCGTATCAAGAAGGGTGATCAGGTTCTGGTCCTCTCCGGCTCTTCACGCGGCACGCGTGGCGAAGTCCTGGCCGTTCTGCCGAAGGTCGAAAAGGCTATCGTGCGTGGCGTTGCCGTGGCCAAGCGTCACCAGAAGCCGACCCGTATGAATCAGGAAGGCGGTATCATCGCCAAGGAAATGCCTGTTCATTTGTCCAACCTGAAGCTCGTCGATCCGAAGAGCGGCAAGCCGACCCGCGTCGGTTTCCGTCAGCTCGAGGATGGGCGCAAGGTCCGTGTCGCCAAGGTGACCGGCGAAGTGATCGAAGGCTAAGGGGGCGACAATGAGCGAGACCATTACCCGCATCCAGCCGCGCCTGCAGCAGCATTACAATGATGTTCTCCGTGACAAGCTGCGTGAGCAGTTTGGTTACAAGAACGCCATGCAGGTTCCCAAGCTGGAAAAGATCGTGCTGAACATGGGCGTCGGCGAAGCCGCTGGCGATCAGAAGAAGCTCGATGCCGCCGTTGCCGAAATGGCAGCCATCTCCGGTCAGAAGCCCGTCAAGACGGTTGCTCGCAAGGCAATCGCCGGCTTCAAGATCCGCGAAGGCCTGCCGATCGGCTGTAAGGTAACCCTGCGCCGCGCACGCATGTACGAATTCCTCGACCGTCTCGTAACGATCGCGATGCCGCGCATTCGTGACTTCCGCGGTCTGCCCCCCAACAAGGGCTTTGACGGTCGTGGTAACTTCGCCATGGGCATCAAGGAGCAGATCGTGTTCCCGGAAATCGACTACGACAAGATCGACTCCGTACGCGGCATGGACATCATCTTCGTCACCACGGCGAAGAGCGATGAAGAGGCAAAAGCGCTTCTCAAGGCGTTCGATCTGCCCTTCACTGCCTGATTTATCGGGTTGAGCCGGGTTTTTTCCTTTTCAAAGGGAGCTCGGCTCCCTATATACACACGCTGTTTGGAAAACCGTTGGGATTGGCCCGACAGGTTCCGGGAGAAGATTTAGCATGGCAAAAATCTCCGCCGTGAACCGCAACGCCAAGCGCGCCTACATGGCGACGCGCGACAAGGCGAAGCGGACCGCGTTGAAAGATATCATCAAGGACCGGAGCCTTCCGGTAGAGGAGCGTTTCGACGCAACCCTGAAGCTGGCAGAAATGCCGCGCAACGGGTCGCGCGTTCGTTTCCGTCTGCGCTGCAAGGTTTCGGGACGTCCCCGCGCGAACTACCGCAAGTTCGAGCTGAGCCGTATCGCCCTGCGCGACCTGGCCTCCACCGGCCAGATCCCCGGTATGGTCAAGTCGAGCTGGTAAGGTAGAAGCGAATGTCATTGTCCGATCCGTTGGGTGATATGCTCACCCGCATTCGCAATGCCCAGCGTGCACGTCACGCGGCTTGCATCGCGCCGGCTTCCAAGCTGCGTGCGAACGTTCTGGAAGCGCTGCGTCGCGAAGGTTACATCCGTGGCTACACCACGGAAGAGCTGCGCGCCGGCATCTCCCAGCTGCGCATCGAACTGAAATATGCCGATGGTCAGCCTGTGATCAAGGAAATCCACCGCGTCTCCAAGCCGGGCCGTCGCGTGTATTCCAAGATCAAGGAACTGCCGCGCGTGTATGCCGGTCTCGGCGTGTCGATCCTGTCCACCCCGCGCGGTATCCTGTCGGATATCGAGGCTCGCGCCGCAAATGTCGGTGGCGAAGTCCTCTGCCGCGTCTTCTGAGGAGGATCACATGTCACGAGTAGGCAAGTATCCGGTTGTCATCCCTGCTGGCGTGGACGTGTCCATTGCAGATGGGTCTCTGACGGCCAAGGGCAAGCGCGGTTCGCTGAGCATGCCTCTGACCCGCTTCGTTCAGGCGAAGGTGGAAGACGGCAAGGTTTCTGTCCTTCCGGTGGGTAACCGTTCGCGTGAGACCTGGACGATGTGGGGCACAACCCGCGCCATCGTCGCCAACCTGGTCAAGGGCGTTTCCGAAGGTTTCAGCAAGACGCTCGAAATCACCGGTACGGGTTTCCGCGCCAGCGTGCAGGGTTCGAACCTGGTGATGAACCTGGGTTATTCCCATGACGTCGTCTATCCGATCCCCGCCGACGTGAAGATCACCACGCCTCGTCCCACGGCCATCACGGTCGAAGGGAACGACAAGCAGCGTGTTGGTCAGGTTGCGCTCGACATCCGTAACTTCCGCAAGCCGGAACCCTATAAGGGCAAGGGCGTGCGTTACGAGACCGAAGTTCTCCGTCGTAAGGAAGGCAAGAAGAAATAATGGCTACGCAGCATGGATTGCAGGAACGGCGCCGTCAGCGGCTTCGCTTCCAGCTTCGCCGCAAGAGCGGTGGCCGGCCGCGTCTGTCGGTCTTCCGTTCTGGCAAGAACATCTACGCACAGGTCATCGACGACGCTCAGGGCGTTACGCTGGCCAGCGCATCCACGCTTGAGAAGTCTCTTCGTGAGACCGGCAAGACGGGTGCAAATGTCGACGCCGCTTCGGTTGTTGGCAAGCTGGTTGCCGAACGCGCTGTCGCCGCTGGTGTGACGGCTGTCGTGTTCGATCGCGGCGCGTATCTCTATCATGGTCGCGTCAAGGCGCTGGCCGAAGCTGCCCGCGAGGGCGGCCTTTCGTTCTAAGGAAGGATCACACATGGCACGTGAGCCAAGAGAAGGCGGCCGTGGTGGTCGCGAGCGGGAACGCGAAGGCGACGATCTGGTCGACAAGCTGGTAACGATCAACCGCGTGGCCAAGGTGGTCAAGGGTGGACGTCGCTTCGCTTTTGCTGCCCTGGTTGTCGTTGGTGACCAGAAGGGTCGCGTCGGGTACGGTGCGGGCAAGGCCCGTGAAGTGCCGGAAGCAATCCGCAAGGCCACCGAGCGCGCCAAGCGCACGATGATCCGCGTTCCGATGAAGGAAGGCCGCACGCTGCATCACGATTCCTACGGGCATTTCGGTGCTGGCAAGGTCGTGGTTCGTGCAGCCGAGGCCGGTACCGGTATCATTGCAGGCGGCCCGATGCGCGCCGTTTTTGAATCGCTGGGCGTGAATGACGTTGTTGCGAAGTCCCTCGGGACCCGTAACCCGCATAACATGGTCAAGGCGACTTTTGCCGCTCTCGAGCGTTGCAGCAGCCCCCGCGCTGTCGCAAGCCGCCGTGGCAAGAAGGCCTCTGAGCTGTTTGCAAAGCGTGATGCATCGTCTGACGAGGCAGTGGAGGCGACCAATGGCTGAGAACAAGACTGTTCGCGTCAAGCAGATCGCTTCGGCTATCGGGCGCAAGCCCGGCCAGGCTGAGACCCTTGTCGGTCTGGGCCTGCGCGGCATCGGCAGTGTTCGTGAGCTGGAGGATACACCTTCGGTTCGCGGCATGATCCGCAAGGTTGCCCACCTCATCCAGGTGGAGGGTTGATATGAACCTTAATGAACTGCGCGATAACGCCGGTGCGCGTTACCGCAAGAAGCGTCTGGGCCGTGGTATCGGCTCGGGCAAAGGCAAGACCTCCGGTCGCGGCGTCAAGGGTCAGAAGGCCCGTGAAGGCGTCTCGCTGAACGGCTTCGAGGGTGGTCAGCTTCCGCTGTACCGTCGTATGCCGAAGCGCGGGTTCAAGAACATCTTCCGCAAGGAATTTGCTCCTGTGAACCTGGGTGCGATCGACCGTGCACTGGCTGATGGCAAGCTTCAGGCAGACGCAACGATCACGGAAGAGGCTCTGCGCGCCGCTGGTCTGGTGGGCACTGGCAAGTATGCCGGTATCCGCCTGCTGGCAAAAGGCGAGCTGACCCGCGCCGTGACCGTTGAAGTTTCCGGCGCTTCGGCAACCGCGATTGCGGCTGTCGAGAAGGCTGGTGGCTCTGTCAAGGTTGCCGCCAAGGCTGAAGCTCCGGCAGAAGCCTGATCGCCCGAAACGCTCATCGCGCACCTTTTCGTGTGCGACGAACGACGGTAATCCTGAACAGCGTCCCGCGCCTGCGGCGACGCTGTTTTTGTTGAAAGGACCGGTGGATGGCCTCCGCAGCCGAGCAGCTTGCCGCCAATCTCAATCTGAGTTCGTTCTCCAAGGCGACCGAACTCAAAAAGCGCATCTGGTTCACCCTGGGCGCGCTCATCATCTATCGTCTGGGAACCTACATCCCGGTTCCCGGCGTCGATGCGGCCGTGATGGGTCAGCTTTTGAACCAGAATCAGGGCGGCATCATCGGCATGTTCGACATGTTCACCGGTGGTGCGCTTGGGCGTATGACTGTGTTCGCCCTGAACATCATGCCTTACATCAGCGCATCGATCATCGTGCAGTTGCTCTCGACGGCGCTGCCTTCGCTTGAGGCGCTCAAGAAAGAGGGTGATCAGGGCCGCAAGAAGCTTAACGCCTATACGCGTTACCTGACTGTGCTGATCGCCCTGTTCCAGGCCTATGGCATCGCCATGGGGCTTGAGCACATGACCAGCAAGACCGGTGCCCTGGCTGTCGTGGCGCCCGGCCCGTTCTTCATCCTGTCCTGCGTGGTGACCCTTGTGGGCGGAACCATGTTCCTGATGTGGCTGGGTGAGCAGATCACGTCGCGTGGTGTCGGTAACGGCATCTCGCTGATCATCTTTGCTGGTATTGTCGCCAACCTGCCTCACGCGCTCGCCAGCCTGTTCCAGCTTGGCTACACGGGCGCGCTCTCGCCATTCTTCGTGTTGCTGTTCCTGGTGCTTGCCGGGGCGACCATTGCGTTCATCGTGTTCATGGAGCAGGCGCAGCGCCGGGTGGTCATCCAGTATCCCAAGCGTCAGGTCGGCAGCCGCATGTTTGGTGGCGATTCCTCGCATATGCCGCTCAAGGTCAATACGGCTGGCGTGATTCCGCCTATCTTCGCTTCCTCCGTTCTGTTGATCCCTGTGACGATTGCAGGCTTCATGAACGGCAAGGGGCTTCCGGGCTGGCTCAACACGCTTGGTCAGGAACTGGGGCAGGGGCAGCCGCTCTACATGCTGTTCTATGCTGCGATGATCCTCTTCTTCTCGTATTTCTACGCAGCAGTAACCTTCAACCCTGAAGAAACTGCCGAGAATCTGCGCAAGCAGGGGGGCTTTGTGCCGGGTATTCGTCCCGGATCGAACACGGCACGTTATTTCGACCGTATTCTGTCCCGCCTGACGACCATCGGTGCGCTCTACCTCGTGGCGGTCTGTCTGCTGCCTCAGATTCTGATCAGCCGCTACAACGTGCCTTTCTACTTCGGTGGTACGAGTCTGATCATTATCGTGTCGGTCACGATCGACACCATGACGCAGGTGCAGTCGCATCTGGTAGCTCATCGCTATCAGGGCCTTATCCGCAAGCAGCGTGGCCGTGGAAACGGCAAGGCTGAGGCTGGCAGGGGAGTGCGCCGTCGATGAACATCATCCTTCTTGGCCCGCCTGGTGCGGGCAAGGGAACGCAGGCCCAGCGTCTTGAACAAGAGCATGGCCTCAAGCAGATTTCGACGGGCGATATGCTGCGCGCCGAGATGGCCGCAGGAACGCCGTTGGGTCTCAATGTAAAGTCGATCGTCGAGTCCGGGCAGTTTGTGCCGGACCCGGTGATGATCGATCTGATCAGGAGCCGCACCCTGCAGGCCGATTGCGCGAACGGGTTCATCCTCGATGGATTCCCGCGCACCGAGAGCCAGGCAGAAGCGCTGGACGCGATGCTGGCTTCGCGCGATATGAAGATCGATGCGGTGCTGCTGCTCGAAGTCGATGCCGATCAGATCGTGGCCCGCCTGGCGGAGCGGCGTGCGCCGGATGGCTCACGACGCGCCGATGATGAACCCGACACGGTCCGTCGTCGTATACAGGTCTATCGTGATCAGACGGCGCCCATTCTGCCTTATTACGAGAATGCGGGGCGTCTGCGTCGTATCGATGGTATGCAGAATGTCGAGACGGTGCATCAGGCTATCGTCACGGCGCTTGGGCTTGCAAAATAAGTCTGATATGGCTGATCACGCAAAAGTGAACGGTTTTATTTGACTCAAGGGGGGTGCTCGATATATTGCGCGCCCTCGACACAGGTGCTGTCAGTCGCGTTAATCGTCGCCCGTGAGGCGTTCGATTCTTTGGCGGATTGAACAGTTTCGATTGAACTGGCCCATGACATGGGTCGAAGCAGAAAGAGAGCCTGGCTTTCCGGTCAGGCAGGGAGTGAGTGGCGTGGCGCGTATTGCCGGCGTAAATATTCCGACGAACAAGCGGGTAGTCATTGCCCTGAGCTACATCTACGGCATTGGTCCGTCGACGGCGAAGGCAATCTGCTCGAAGCTCGAAGTACCTGAAGCGAAGCGCGTCAACGAGCTGAGCGACGATGAGATCGTGAAGATCCGCGAACTGATTGACGGCGATTACCGCGTCGAGGGTGACCTCCGCCGCGAAACCGCGATGAACATCAAGCGTCTGATGGACCTTGGTTGCTATCGTGGTCTGCGTCACCGTCGTGGTCTGCCGGTGCGCGGCCAGCGTACGCACACGAATGCCCGTACCCGTAAGGGTAAGGCCGTGGCGATTGCCGGTAAGAAGAAAGCGACGCGCTAATTCGCGCATCTTAGGCGGATCGTGGCGAGTGGCGGCCCTCAGGCTGTCCTCTGCCCTTCGCTCATTGCCAAGTTTGACAGGACGACCTCATCATGGCCAAGGCCGCAACTCCGCGTATCCGCAAGAAGGAGCGCAAGAACATCATCTCTGGTGTCGCGCACGTTCTTTCGACGTTCAACAACACCATGATCACCATCTCCGACGCCCAGGGCAACTCGATTGCATGGTCTTCGGCTGGCGCGCAGGGCTTCAAGGGCTCGCGTAAGTCCACGCCGTATGCCGCACAGGTTGCCGCCGAAGACGCAGGCCGCAAGGCACGCGACCACGGCATGGAGACGCTGGAAATCGAAGTTTCGGGTCCGGGTTCGGGCCGTGAGAGCGCCCTGCGTGCCCTTCAGGCCGTCGGGTTCTCCATCACGTCGATCCGCGACATGACTCCGGTGCCGCATAACGGCTGCCGCCCGCGCAAGCGTCGTCGCGTCTGATTGACGGCGGCCCTTTGGGGGCTGCTTGTCTGTCACCACCCGTCCGTAGGTGGTTTCTCCTTCGGGAGAGGCCACCGGCACGTTCTGACCGCGCTCCGGCGCGGTTGATGTTCCGTTGGGTCCCAGCGGGACAAGTTGTTTGAAAGGCCACGACATTGGTCCTCCAGAAGAACTGGCAGTCCCTTATCAAGCCGGAAAAGCTGGAAGTCGCGCCCGGCTCCGTGCCCACGCAGACAGCCACGGTGATTGCCGAGCCGCTGGAGCGTGGTTTTGGCATGACGCTCGGCAACGCGATTCGTCGCGTGCTGCTCTCCTCGCTGCAGGGTGCTGCCGTCACCGCGATCCAGATCGACGGCGTGCTGCATGAGTTTTCGTCCGTGCCGGGCGTCCGCGAGGACGTGACGGATATCGTGCTGAACATCAAGCAGCTTGCCCTGCGCATGCATGGCGAAGGCCCCAAGCGCATGGTGCTGACGGCTACTGGCCCCGGCGAAGTGCGTGCAGGCCAGATCCAGGCCGGTCATGACATCGAGATCATGAACCCCGACCTCGTGATCTGCACGCTCGATGACGGCGTGAAGCTCGGCATGGAGTTCACGGTGAACATGGGCAAGGGCTACGTCCCGGCTGCTGCCAACCGTCCGGAAGACGCGCCGATCGGGCTTATCCCCATCGATGCGATCTACTCCCCGGTGCGCAAGGTGTCCTACAAGGTTGAACCGACCCGTGTGGGTCAGGTCACCGACTATGACAAGCTGCTGCTCACGGTCGAGACGAATGGTGCGGTTACACCGGAGGATAGCCTGGCTCTGGCCGCCCGCATCCTGCAGGATCAGCTCCAGCTCTTCATCAACTTCGACGAGCCGCGCCCGGTGCGTCAGGAAGAGCCGCGTGACGATCTCCCGTTCAACCGCAACCTGCTGCGCAAGGTTGACGAGCTCGAGTTGTCGGTGCGTAGCGCCAACTGCCTGAAGAACGACAACATCGTCTACATCGGCGATCTGGTTCAGAAGTCTGAGCAGGAAATGCTGCGTACGCCGAACTTTGGTCGTAAGTCGCTGAATGAAATCAAGGAAGTCCTGACTTCCATGGGTCTGTCGCTGGGCATGAATGTTCCGGCCTGGCCTCCCGAGAACATTGAGGATCTGGCAAAGCGTCTCGACGAGACGTTCTGAGCCCTATCCGGTAGAAAGCAGAGTAAGGAAACCCGATCATGCGTCATGGTGTTGCTGGGCGTAAGCTCAATGTAACCTCGACCCACCGCGCAGCCATGTTCCGCAACATGGCCGTGGCTATCATCAAGCACGAGCAGATCACGACGACGCTGCCCAAGGCGAAGGAAATTCGCCCGATCGTCGAGAAGCTGATTACCCTCGGCAAGCGCGGCACGCTCCACGCCCGCCGCCAGGCGTTCGCTCAGCTGCGCGACGAAGCTATCGTCACCAAGCTGTTCTCGACCGTCGCTGAACGCTACCAGGGCCGTTCGGGCGGTTACACCCGCGTCCTGAAGGCTGGCGTGCGCTATGGCGACAACGCTGACATGGCCGTTGTCGAGATGGTGGACCGTGATGTGGACGCCAAAGGCAAGGATAGCGGCCCGGTGTTCAACCAGTCCGGTGAAGAACCAATGGCTGCCTGATCCTGAAGGATCGGAACGCCGATGAAGAGGCCGGGCAGGAAACTGCCCGGCCTTTTTCATTTTGGCTTACAAATTTCTTTCCAATCGTTTAAACAACTAGCCAACACGTAAACACATCAATCCTACCTCTAAGAGCAGGATTTTTGGTCAGTTTCGATACCGATCCTTCCTATCATGGGGTCGGGGGGCCAGTCTCGATATTCGCTATGAATATTCAGACGTCTTCTCGCGTTGGCGGGATCTGGCTTCTTTCACGGTCCGAGCACTCTCGTAGGACCAGTCACCACGTATCCTATGCCGATCCGGGCAATGAGGTCCGGTACGCTCGCGCTGCGTGTAGATACAGGAGAGCTTCTTTGTCTGAGGCAAGTACCACCCAGAGACGCGGGATCGCAGAGATCCTCGGTATTCCACGCCCTCTCTTTTTCGGCTTTGTCGGTCTGCTTTTGTTCATGATCGGTGACGGTGTCGAGGCGGGATACCTTGATACATTCATGCTGCATAATGGGCATACCCAGGGCGACGTGAACCTTTTGTTCACCACCTACGGCATCACAGTCATGATCTCGGCCTGGTTTTCCGGGCCACTGTCAGACCTGTATGGCCCAAAGCGTGTGATGTGGATTGGACTGATCCTGTGGTCCGTGCTTGAGGTTGGCCTTCTCGCGTTGGGTCTTGGCCCGAACAACTTCACCATGACGCTCGTTTTCTACACGTTGCGCGGGTTTGCCTATCCGCTTTTTGCCTATGGTTTCCTTGTCTGGATCGCAGCGGCGACACCGGCCACCATGCTGGGTTCAGCAGCGGGCTGGTTCTGGTTTTCCTTCTCAGCGGGTCTGCCGACGCTCGGTTCGCAGTTTGCCCGTTATGCCATCCCCGCAATCGGCGAGCTGGCAACATTCTGGTGTTCGCTTGGTCTCGTGATCCTTGGTGGTCTGGTGGCGCTGCTCTTCACCCATGAACCAACCGGCAAGAAGCGTCTGCTGCCCGATCATGTGAGCACGCGTGACATCTTCTTCGGCTCGATCAGCATCATGTGGCGTGAGCCCAAGACACTGATCGCCGGTATCGTGCGCACAATAGACACGTCGTCGGAATACGCGTTTCTCGCGATCATGCCGGCATTCTTCATCGATCATCTTGGCTTCACACAGGGCCAGTGGCTGAATCTGCTTTCGCTGATCTTCCTGAGCAATATCCTGTTCAACCTGGTGTCAGGCATGCTGGCCGATGCGCTCGGGCATCGCTTCATCGTTTCCGTGTTCGGCGGTATTGGTGGTTTCGTTTCGATCCCGCTCTTCTATTATATTCCTGTCTGGTATCCCGGTAACTTCGCGGCTGCCGCGGCTGTTGGCATTTTCTACGGCGCAACCGTCGCTGCCTTTGTGCCGCTTTCTGGTCTGATGCCGCAGATCTGCCCCAAGGAGAAGGCGGCTGCGCTTTCAATCCTTGGTCTGGGTGCTGGTGCCAGCACCTGGGTTGGCCCGGCCATTGCCGGCATCTGCGAGAGTGTGTTCGGCTTTGGCATGGAAGGGATCATCTGGGCCTTTGCCCTGATCTATCTGGCAGCCGCCGGTATGACGATCACGCTTCGTATCTCGGACGAAGCGCGCCGCTATACGCAGGAAGCGCTTGCCCGTGGTGATAACATGACGGCCGTCGGACACTAAGGGTTCGCTTCTTTCTTTTCCGACGTAGAGAGGCGCCGTTGACATCTGTCGACGGCGCCTTTTCTCTGTCTGGATGACTGACCCTGTCTCTTCACCACCGGCAGAATGGGAAAGCTTTGATCGCTTTTCCTTCGGTGACAGTCCGGCTCTTGCCGATGAACTTCTCAGCCTCGTTATCCGCGGGATCAAGACGGGCACATGCTGGGCTGCCTGCGACGGACAGCAAACCCATATAGGGAAATTGAGCGTCGTCTGTGACGGCAGGGACGAGCCTCGTGTCATCGTCCGCACGCTGGCTCTCGAGAAACGACGCTATTGTGACGTGGATGAGGCTTTTGCGGCCAAGGAAGGCGAGGGCGACCGGAGCCTCGCCTATTGGCGGGGCGAGCATGAGCGTTATTTCCGTCGTCTAAACCAATTCAACGAGACGATGGAGCTATGGTGCGAGGAATTTGCTGTCGTGTTCGTATTGCCTTAGGTGCCCTCACAGGGCGCCTGTCACCAGTGCGGCGGCAGGGTGAACTTTCATTGCGACATCGCGTTGACCCCGGACAGAACTAATAAGGGTTTCGCTATGCTAAAGCTCGCCATCTTCTTCCTGATCATCTCCCTGATTGCAGGGCTCTTCGGATTCACCGGTATCTCGGCAGCTTCGGCGGGGATCGCGAAAATCCTGTTCTTCCTCTTCATCGCCCTGTTTGTGCTTTTCCTGGTCATTGCCGTGTTTGTTGGCAAGGCCGTGACCTGAGCCCATCAGAGACGCCACAGCGAAAAGGGGAGAGCCGAAAGGCTCTCCCCTTTTTTGTTTGCTCGTGCTGCCGAGCGGAAAACGTTGGGTGAGGTCTACTGCTTCGTCTTGGACAGAAATTCCGGCAGCAACGGATTATTGGTCTGCAAGGAGGCCTTGCTGGGAAGCTGCGAGACATCCCAGCCACCGCCGAGGGCCACAATCAGATCGACATGCGCAATGGCCTGGCTCTGATGGATACCAAGGGCCTGAACTTCGTAGTTCAGGGCATTCTGCTGGCTGGTCAGGACGGTCGTGTACGTCTGGGTACCTGCCATGTATTCATTAAGCGAAACACGCACAGCTTCCTGAGCTGACTTGACCGCGACATCCTGTTGCGCGAGCTGCTGGTCGAGGATACGCAGGTTAGACAGATTATCCTCAACGCCCTGCAGCGCGCTCAGCACGGTCTGACGATAGGTCGCCACCGAGGCATCATAATCAGCCCGGGCGCTGAGCACGGCCGCGCTGCGTGCGCCGCCATTGAACAGGGTCTCGGTCGATGACGCACCGAGTGACCAGAAGCGGGTGGCTGCCTGGATCAGCGTCTGGAGCGGGTTGCCACTATACCCATAACTCGCGCTTACCGAGATCTCCGGGTAGAAGGCGGCGATATAGTAGCCGATCTCGGCATTATACCCTTCCATGTTGCGTTCGGCGGCCGCGATATCGGGGCGGCGCTGCAGCAGCACTGATGGCACGGCACTGGGGGCTGTGGGCAGGGTAAGCGGCAGAGCCCCGACGGGAATGGTCAGATCAGCAGGTGCCCGACCGATCAGCACCGCTATGGCATGTTCGTACTGGGCCCGTGTGATCCCGGCCTGGGTGGCCTGCGCCTCGGTCTGCTGCAACTGATATCGCGCCTGCCAGAGCGAACTTGGGTCCGTTACGCCGGCATCGACCTGATTTTGCACGATGCTGAGAGCCTGACGGAAATAGCCGACATTATCGAGGTAGAGCTTCTTCAGGCTGTCCTGATAACGCAGGTTGAAATACGCATTGGCCAGCTGGGACTGATAGGACAGCTGCGCATTAGCGAGATCAGCCGCGCTCGCCTGGGTGGCCGTCACCTGTTGCTGGATCTGGCGACGGATACGGCCCCATACGTCGAGTGTCCAGGAGGCAGAAGGCCCTGTGTTCCATGTATTGACTGTGGTGGTAGACGAGTAGTTGACCACCGATCCCGAACTGGCGCTTCGTGAGCTGCTACCCTGGGCGTTACGGCTGAAACTGAATGAGCCGGAAAGCGTGGGGAAGAGCTGGGCGCGAATGGAATCGATGGTCGCCTCTGCCTTGCGATACTGCGCCTCATATTGCTTCACGTTCTGGTTGGAGATCGCGACCTGCGACTCAAGCCAGTTCAACTGGGGATCGTGATAGACCTCCCACCACGCCCCTTTTGGCGCCTCGGCCAACTGGGGCTGGGCGACACCCCAGCCTGCAGGCGGCTTTGGGGCTTCCTTGAACTTGGCCGAAATCACCGCATGAGGACGATGGTAATCAGGCCCCACCATGAAGCATCCTGAAAGCAGGGGCGTGCAACATGCAGCAAGGAGGGACAGGCGTCGGGCTGAGCGAGACGGGAAGAGAGTCATCCTTGGGTCTGATCCTGATGGTGCCGGCGGAAAAGCATGAACGTGGAGTGGAAAAACCGTGAGATCCTGCGTCCCATCGCATCGAGCGTCAGGAAAACGGCAGGCGTGCTGTAAAGGGTCAGGGCCTGACTGACGACCAGACCGCCGAGAATGGAAATACCAAGAGGGCGGCGCAATTCTGCACCATAGCCATTGGCAATGATCAACGGAACTGCACCCAGCGCTGCGGCGAGCGAGGTCATGATGATGGGGCGAAAGCGCAGGGCGCTGGCCTGACGGATCGCCTCTTCGGGGGTGGCGCCGTCACGCTGGGCCTGCATGGCAAAATCGATCAGCATGATGGCGTTCTTCTTGACGATGCCAATCAGCAGGATCACGCCGATCATGGCGATCAGCGAGAACTCCTCGCCAAAGATCTGGAGCGCCAGAATGGCGCCGACCCCAGCTGAAGGCAGCGTGGAGAGAATGGTGAGCGGGTGCACAAGGCTCTCATAGAGCACGCCCAGCACGATATAGACCGCGGCCAGGGCCGCGAGGATGAGCAGGGGCTCGTCATTGACCGATTTCTGGAACAGGGCGGCATTACCGGCAAAGCCACCCTGAATGTCTGACGGCACATGCAGCTTGATCAGTGCGGCACTGATGGCCGTCACCGCATCGCCCAGCGACACGCCCTGCTTGAGGTTGAATGAAATGGTGGTGGCCACCGATTGTCCCTGATGGTTCACGCTCAGGGCTGTGGTGCCCGGAATGATGTGCGAGGTCAGGCTGAGCGGCACCATGGTCTCGGCGCTGGTCGCCACAGCCGAACCGGAAGAGGCATTGCTGCCGCCGGCCAGACTGTTGGCCATCTGGTTCTGATAGTTGGAATCGGCGGTCGAGACGCTGCTGGAGGCCGTGCTGGTCGAGACAACGCGGATACGGTTCGATGCGACGCTGCCTGAGGCCGTCCCGCCCGAGGTGCTGATCCAGACCTGCTGTAGCGTGTTGGGGTCCTGCCAGAAGCGTGGCGCTGCCTCCATGATCACACGATACTGGTTGATCGGCTTGTAGATGACCGACGCAGCACGCTGGCCATAGGCATCGAACAGGATGTTCGAGACGAGTTGTGGGGTGATCTGGAAACGTGACGACAGGTCGCGGTTGATCTTCACATCCAGTGCCGCGCCGCCTTCGCTCAGATCGGACGAGACATCCATAAGCCCCGGAATTTTCTGGAACGCTTCCACCACCTTGGGGGTGAGGGTGAAGAGCTCATCGGCATCGGGGCCCTGCAGGGCATATTGGTAGGAGGCATTGCCGCCGCGGGCACCCGCCCTCACGGCACCGGGGGCCATGAAGAAAATCTCGGCGCCCACCATATGGCTGAACTTGCGGCCGAGGCGCTCGATGGTCTGGGTGACCGTGTCGTTGCGGGCTGACTTATCCTTCAGCGAGGCAAAGAGATTGGCCTGATTGGCCTGACGACCGCCCAGAAAACCGACGATGGCGGCAACATCGCGATCTTTCGAGACGGTCTTGGCCACCTCATAGGTCTTGCCGCTCATCTGGCTGAATGATGATGACTGGTCGCCGATGATATGGCCCATCATCATGCCGGTATCTTCATCCGGGAAGAATCCCTTGGGCATCTTCACGAAAAGCGCACCTGCGATGAACAGGGTAGCTGGCAGCGTCATCAGCATCAGCCAGCGATGGCGCAGGGACCAGTCGAGTGAGGCGACATAGCCGTCGGTGACACGGGTGATCTGCCGATCGAGGAAGATGGCGATACGCGCGCGTTGATGCCCTTCTTTTGCAGGGTGCAGCAGCAGGGCACAGATCATGGGGGTGAGTGACAGCGACAGGATCATCGAGATCACAAGGGTGATCGAGATGGTCATGGCGAATTCGTGGAACAGGCGCCCGGCAATCCCACCCAGAAGGATGATCGGCACAAACACCGCAATAAGTGAGAGGGTGATGGAGACGACCGTAAAGGCCACTTCACCCGCGCCGATCAGCGCCGCCTTGAGCGGCGAGAGACCCCGCTCCAGATAGCGCGTGATGTTCTCAAGCACCACGATGGCATCATCAACCACGAAGCCGGTGGAAATGGTGAGGGCCATGAGTGACATGTTGTCGAGCTGGTAGCCTAGCAGCTTCATGACAGCGAAGGTCGCGATGATGGAGGTGGGCACTACAATCGCCGGGACCAGAATGGCCGGGGCCGATTGCAGGAAGACCAGCACGACCAGCACCACCAGCACGACGGCAAGGATGAGCGTCAGCTTGGTGTCATCCAGCGCGGCGCGAATGGTCTTGGAGCGATCAACGGCAATATGCAGGTCGATATCGGGGGGCAGGGCCGCCCGGATGAGGGGCAGACGCGCCTTGATCTCGTCGGTGGTCTTGACCACGTTCGCCCCTGCCTGAGCAAAGACGAGCCCCACCACGGCACGCTGTCCGTTATAGACGCCAAGCGTACGCAGGTTTTCCACACTGTCATTGACCTCGGCCACACTCGACAGGCGGACAGGGCGGGCATTGCGGTAGGCGATGATCAGGTCGCGATAGGCCTGGGCCTTCTCAGCCTGGTCGTTCGTGTCCAACGTAAAGCGGTAGCCGCCCTGATCGATGAAGCCTTTGGGCGTATGAGCATTGGCCGAGGCCAGCGACGCACGCACGTCCTCGAAGCTGATCCCGAATTTGTAGAGCAGGAGCGGATTGACCTCGACGCGCACGGCAGGGAGGGCACCGCCACCGACTTCCACCTCGCCGACACCCTGAACCTGACTGAGCTGCTGCTGCAGAACGTTCGTGGCCTGATCGTACAGCATGGCCGGAGTCTTGGTGGGGGAGGTGAGCGCCATCACGAGGATGGGCGCGCCGTTCGGATTGGCCTTCTGATAGCTGGGGTTGGTGCGCAGCGTGGTGGGCAGGTCGGCACGGGCGGCTTGCAAGGCGGCCTCGACATCGCGCGCGGCCCCGTTGATGTCGCGTGACAGATCGAACTGCAGGATGATCCGGGCCTGATTGACCATGGATTGCGAGGTCATCTCGCTCAGCCCGGCAATAGCACCCAGATGACGCTCAAGCGGCGCTGCGATCGTGCTCGCGATCTCGGTAGGCGAGCCACCCGATTGCTGCGCCTGTACCATGATGACCGGCATGTCCACATTGGGCAGATCGGCCACGGGAAGCATGGTGTAGGCCAGCATCCCGGCAATGAGCATGGCGGCCGTCAGAAGCGAGGTCGCAACGGGCCGCAGAATGAAGGGGCGGGTGATATTCACTCGCCACCTTGCTCCGCAAGGCGCTCAGACATGGAGCGGAGTCCGAAACGGCGACGCGTTGCGGCGGCAATGCGATCCATCATCAGGTAGATGACCGGTGTGGTGAACAGGGTAAGAAGCTGCGACAGCAGCAACCCGCCCACAATCGACACACCAAGCGGACGACGCAACTCCGACCCCACGCCGTGGCCGAGCATCAGTGGCAGGGCACCGAAGAAGGCCGCCAGCGTGGTCATCAGGATCGGGCGAAAGCGCAGCAGCGCCGCACGACGGATGGCGTCGAAAGGCGCCAGCCCGTCCAGTCGCTCGGCCTCGAGCGCGAAGTCGATCATCATGATGGCGTTTTTCTTCACGATGCCGATCAGCAGCACAATGCCGATGATCCCCATGACATCCAGATCCATGCCACAAAGCGAGAGCGCCAGCAGCGCGCCGATGGCGGCAGAGGGCAGGGTGGAGAGGATGGTGATCGGATGGATGAAGCTCTCATAGAGCACGCCCAGCACGATATAGACCGCCACAAGCGCCGCAATCACCAGATAAAGCTCATTGCTCAGCGAGGAGCGGAATGCAGCCGCCGTGCCTTGGAAGGCCGTCTGGAACGCAGGGGGCAGACCGATGCTCGACGCTGCGTGGTCGATGGCATTCGTTGCGGCACCCAAAGAATAACCCTCAGCCACGTTGAAGGATACGGTGGTTGCCGGGAACTGGCCGAAATGCGTGATCAGCAGCGGGGCGAGGCCCTTGGTGATGGTGGTCACCTGATGCAGCGGCACCAGACCGGAGGTGGGCAGACGGGTCGGGCCGGACGAGCTCTGGCCAGCCTCGCTGGAGATGCCAGGCAGGTAAAGCTGGCCGAGGCTGGCCAGGTCATGCTGGAAACGCGGCTCAGTTTCGAGGATCACGCGATACTGGTTGGACTGGGTATAGATGGTCGAGATCTGGCGCTGGCCGTAGCTGTCATAAAGAAGGTTATCGATGGTCTGTGGCGTGATGGAGTAACGCGCGCCATTGGTGCGATCGAGGTCGACATGCGCGACCAGCCCCTCGGCCTGCAGGTCGGAGGTGACATCGGCCAGAGCGGGTTCCTGCTGCAAGGCGGTAAGGAGCTTGGGCACCCAGGTCTTGAAGGTATCGTAATCCGGGTTTTCGAGCAGGAACTGATACTGCGTGGCGGACACCGTGGAATCCAGAGACAGATCCTGCACGGGCTGGAGGAACAGCCGCGCACCGGGTGTCGAGCTTCCTCGTTCGGCCAGACGCTTGAGGATGGCAGAAAGCCCGGTGCTGCGCTGGTCCAGCGGCTTCAGGTTGATCAGCATACGCCCGACATTAAGCGTCATGTTCTGCCCGTCGATACCGACGAAGCTCGACACGCTGGCAACGTCAGGATCTTCAAGCACGGCGGCGATCACCGCCTCCTGATGCTTCTTCATGCTGTCGAATGAGATGGCCTGCGCCATCTGGGTAATACCCTGCACCACGCCTGTGTCCTGACGGGGGAAGAACCCCTTGGGGATGATCACGGCAAGGAACACGGTCAGCACGAAGGTGCCCAGCGCCACGAGCAGGGTCGCTGTCTGGTGACGCAGCACGAAATCAAGCCAGCGCGCATAGGTGGCGATCAGGCGTTCGATGGCATTGCCAACCCGTGCGGCGACGCGCTGGAAGCGGGTGGTGGCATGTTCGTCATGAGCACGCTCGCTGAGCAAACGGGCGCACATCATGGGCACGAGCGTGATGGAAACAATGGCCGAGATCACGATGGTGATGGCCAGCGTCATGGCAAATTCATGGAACAGGCGACCGACCACATCGCTCATGAAAAGCAGCGGGATGAGCACGGCAATGAGCGAGACCGTCAGCGAGATGATGGTAAACCCGATCTCCTGCGAGCCCTTGACGGCTGCGGTGTAACGGTCTTCGCCCATCTCGATGTAGCGCGCGATGTTCTCGATCACCACGATGGCGTCATCCACCACGAAGCCCGTCGCAATGGTCAGGGCCATGAGTGAGAGATTATCGAGCGAGAAATCGAGCAGATACATTACTGCCAGCGTACCGATCAGCGAGAGCGGCACGCTCAGGCTTGGAATGATGGTGGCGGGCACGTTGAACAGAAACACGAAGATCACGGCCACCACGAGCAGCATGGCCATGCCAAGCTCGAATTCCACATCCGCCACCGAGGCGCGGATGGTGGTGGTGCGGTCGGTGAGCGGGGTGATCTCGATACCGGGCGGCAGGGTCTTGCGCAGCTGCGGAAGGACCGCCAGCACGTTGTCGACCACTGAAATCACATTGGCACCGGGCTGGCGCTGCACGTTCAGGATCAGCGCCGGTGTCTTGTCGGACCAGGCGGCAAGCTGGTCATTCTCGGGTCCCTGCACCACGGTGCCCACATCGCGCAGGCGGATCGGGCCGTTATCCTGATAGGCGATGATCTGGTTCATCAACTGGTCGACAGAGGAAATCTGTCCGTCGATGCGCAGCGTGGTTGAGCGATGTGGGCCGTCGAACGTGCCGGTTGGCGAATTGATGTTGACCGTGCCGATGGTGGTGCGCACCGTATCGATGGCGATGCCATAGGAGGTCAGCTTGGGGATGTTGATCCGAACACGTATGGCCTTGCGATTGCCACCCGAGAGCGTGACAAGGCCCACACCCGAAATCTGGCTGACACGCTGCTGAAGCCGCGTATTCACATAATCCTGCACCTCGGTCAGGGGCATGGTACGCGAGGTGATGCCCAGCGTGAGGACGGGGGTGTCAGCCGGGTTGACCTTGGCATAGATCGGCGGGGCCGGAAGGTCGGTTGGCAGAAGCGAGTTGGACTGGTTGATGGCCGCCTGGACTTCCTGCTCGGCAATATCCATCGACATGTCGAGCCCAAAGCGCAGCGTGATGACCGAGGCACCGCCCGATGACTGCGAGGTCATCTGGTCGAGGCCGGGCATCTGACCGAGCTGCGTTTCGAGCGGGGCCGTGACCGATGTCGCCATCACATCCGGGCCTGCGCCCGGATAGAAGGTCGAGACCGTGATGGTCGGATATTCCACCTGGGGCAGGGCCGAGATCGGCAGGAAGTGATAGCCGAGCAGGCCGGTCAGCATGATCGCCAGCATCAGGAGCGATGTGGCGACCGGGCGATCGATGAAGAGACGAGAAGGATTCATGGGCGGGCTTACTGCGCGGGCTTGGCGGCAGGAGCGGGAGTGGCGCTGGTGTCGCCCTTGTTCCCGTTATCCGACGCATTGGCATTGTCCGCAGGGATGCTCACCTTGGCGCCGGGGCGCAGATGATTGGTGCCATCGGTCACCACGCGCTCGCCCAGCTTGAGCCCGGTCTTGATGACCGTCACGTCATTGCTGGCAATGCCGGTCGTGACGTTGCGGACCTCAACCGTGTTGTCGTCTTTAACGACATAGACGAACTGGCCGTCCGGGCCAGTCTGGAGCGCGTTGGACGAGAGCAGGATGACGTTATGCAGCGTGTCGACCAGCAGACGGGCATTGACGAACTGGTTCGGAAACAGGTGCTCGTCTTCATTGCTGAAGATGGCGCGCATACGCACCGTGCCTGTGGCCGTATCGATCTGGCTGTCCAGCGCCTTGACGGTGCCGGAGGCGATCTTGTTCAGGTTCGCGCTATCCCACGCATCGACAGGAAGCTGGCCCACAGCGCGCAGCCTGTCCATGACCTGCGGCAACTGGTCCTGCGGCAGGGTGAAGATCACGGAGATCGGCTGCATCTGCGTGAGGATGGTCAGACCGCCTGACTGTCCCGCCGTGAAGTAATTGCCCATATCGACAGCGCGGATGCCGACACGACCATCAACAGGCGCAATGATGTGACAGTAATACAGGTTCAGGCGGGCATTATCGACATTGGCCTGGTCGAGCTTGACGGTGCCCTCAAGCTGCTGGACCTTGTACTGCGCATCGATGGCCGTCATGGCGGCGATCGAGTTCTGCTTAATCAGCTTGTCGTAACGTCCGGCATTGATGCGAGCATCGGCCAGCTGGGCCTGATCCTGCTTCAGCGTACCAAGCTGCTGTTCCAGCGCTACCTGATAGGGGCGCGGATCGATCAGTACCAGCTCGTCACCAGCCTTGACATGTTGCCCTTCCTTGAAGGCCACATTCATGATGTAGCCGCTTACGCGGGCCTGCACGGTCACGTTGGTGATCGGCACGACGGTACCGAGCTCCGTCAGGATCTCCGGCATGTCACCTGTTTTGACCACAGCCACGGCGACAGGTGTCGCCTCGCTGCTGCCCTGTGCGGTGGCACCGGCGCGGTGGCTGCCGCGACTGGCATGGCGTGTACCTGAATGGGGGCGCAGGAAGGCGACGGCAAGAAGCAGGACAATCAGACCGCCGATAATGAAAAGCAGGCGCCACTTGCGCCGGGGTTTTGCCGGCGCGGACGAGGCGGAAGGGTGGGGCGCAGCATGGCGCGCAGGCTGGGTCCGGTCAGGGCCCGTCTGATCAGTCATCTCTTCTCGTCTTCCATCACCCAAACCAAAGGCGAACAGATGCGCCTACTGGTGTTTGAGACATACGTTATTTGAGGCCGCCGTAACATGACGTCAGCTAAATTCTAGTTCAAACTCGAAACAATTCACAATATCCCGTGTTACATGGGGTCGGCCGTGATGATAGATTAAGACTTAAACGGTGAGGAAACCGTTTTGCTCATGCGCCGTTCGTCCTAAAGTCACGGAAGTTTCAAGTTGCGTTAAGTGAAAGGATTATGACAATGGCCGATGCAGTGGAAAAAAAGGGAGAAGGCCTTCTGGATGAAGCCAAGGGCCGCCTGAAGGACGCCGCTGGTGGTCTCACTGGTGATGCCAAGCTGCAGGCGGAAGGGAAGGTCGATCAGCTCTCTGGCATGGCCCAGCAGGAGTTCGCTGATCTGTATGACGACGCCGAGACCACGCTGGAAAAGGCAACTGCCTTCGTGCAGGACCGTCCGCTGATCTCGCTCAGCGTCGCCATTCTGGTCGGCACCATTCTGGGTGCCATCTTCTTTGGGCGCTCCAAGAAGAAATAACGTTCAGGGCGCTGCCTGAAATTGGAAAGGGAGATCGCAGCAATGTGGTCTCCCTTTTGTCATTTTGAGGGTAAAAACGATTCGTTCACGCATTGCAGGGGTTTACAGCGCGATTCGGGTGATTCAAAAGCGATTCGCAGGACTGTGCGACTCGGGCAGTCTATCTCGTTTCAAGCTGCCAGGGATCATGTGACTGCACCATGCCGGACTACACTCTCGAACTTGCCAATGGGGCACCGAAGAAGAGGGTCGCTGGCCTGGACGAGGTGGGCCGTGGCCCACTTGCCGGACCTGTCATCGCGGCAGCACTCGTGTTTCTTGAGCCGCCAGAAGCGGCGCTTTCTGCGCTGATCGATGATTCAAAGAAGCTGAGCGCCCGTCGTCGCGAAGCAGCGTATGCGGCGCTGATCGAACACCCCTCAGTCCGGATCGGGCTTGGTGCGGCATCGGTAGCTGAAATCGAGCAGATCAATATCGGCAAAGCCTGTCACCTTGCCATGCAGCGCGCGCTGGCGCATCTCGGTGCTACCCCGGACCTTGCTCTTGTCGATGGTAATCGCCTGCCTAAACTGGGTTGCCCTGCCATCACTGTCATTGGCGGCGACCGCAAGAGCCTTTCCATTGCCGGAGCATCGATCATCGCCAAGGTCAAGCGAGATCGCCTCATGGCTCGCCTCTCGGAACGCCACAATGCTTATGGCTGGGAGAAAAACGCTGGCTATGGCACGGCTGTCCATATGGCCGGTCTGCGCGAAGCTGGCGTTACGCCGCATCACCGACGCGATTTTGCCCCTATACGTGCCCATATTGCGGGTGCCACCCTTTCGGCCGGAGCCATCTAATGCAGGATTTTCCTCTTGATCAGATCCTGTGTGGCGAGTGCATCGACACGATGCGTGGCCTGCCTGATGCCAGCATTGACTGCATCTTTGCCGATCCGCCGTATAACCTGCAGCTGCGCGGCGAACTGCGCCGCCCGGACGAAAGCGTGGTCGACGGTGTTGACGATGCCTGGGACAAATTTGCCGATTACGCGACCTACGACAACTTTACGCGTGAATGGCTGACCGAAGCCCGTCGCTTGCTGACAAAGGACGGAACGATCTGGGTAATCGGGTCCTATCACAACGTGTTCCGGCTAGGCGCGATCATGCAGGATCTGGGGTTCTGGATCCTGAACGACATTGTCTGGCGCAAGGCCAATCCGATGCCCAATTTCAGGGGGCGTCGTTTCACCAATGCCCACGAGACCCTGATCTGGGCCGCGCGCGGGCCTGAAAGCAAATATCGCTTCAATTATCAGGCCATGAAGGCGCTGAATGATGACATGCAGATGCGAAGCGACTGGTATCTGCCGCTCTGCACCGGCAATGAGCGCCTGCGCAACGCGCACGGGCTGAAGCTTCACCCGACCCAGAAGCCGGAAAGCCTGCTTCATCGCGTCCTGATTGCATCCACCATCGTGGATGACATTGTTCTTGATCCGTTCTCAGGTAGCGGGACAACGGCGGCGATGGCAAAGCGCCTTGGGCGCCGGTTTGTCGGTATCGAGCGGCATCCCGACTATATCGAGGCGGCTCGTGCCCGTGTCGAGGCTGAGGTGCGTCTTTCCGACGAGCAGCTCGCGATCACTCCGGCCAAGCGTGAGATGCCGCGCGTGCCGTTCGGCAGTTTCGTCGAGCAGGGAGCCTTGCCCGCCGGGACCGAACTGTTCGATCGCCAGCGTCGTGTCAGCGCGATTGTCATGCCCGATGGCAGCCTCGTTTCCGGCTCGCATCGCGGCTCCATTCACAAGATGGGCGCCTTGCTGACCAACGCCCCGTCCTGCAACGGCTGGACGTTCTGGTATTTTGAACGCCAGGGCGAAGTGCTTCAGATTGATATCCTGCGCACCGAAATGGCGCAGACGCCCCTGCGTAACGTCGGCTAGGTCCGCCCGTCCTGCCGTAAGGCTCTGCGTCCGTGGGGTCTGATTTGTAAAACTGGGCAAGATCAGGCTGCCCGGCACGCCGCTCGTGCTCATGGCATTGCGGCACACCCCAGGACTCGGAAGAGTGTCGCACCCTGATTGTGCAGACAGAACCAACATCAGGCCGGTGCAAGCCGGCGCTCGTGTATTCGTTGGTTTTATTGACAAATTATGTCGCGTTACTGTGACTTTGCATCTGTAACATGCTGGCGCGTTTATAGATCAGGCTCGCGGGCAAGCGTCTTTGGAGCGCAATGCCGATCCATCAGGGAGGGTGTGCGCGTTTTCCGTCCTGCGAGTATCCGCTGAAGATGATGAGGCAGATATCGATCATGGATACGACGACATCCCGCGCAGATACCCAGGGCACTGGCACTGGCACTGGCACTGACACGGGCAAAGGGTCGAGAGAGAGCAGGCCATTGTGGCTCGACCCGACGCTGGACCCTGATACGCGCGCCCGTGCGGCCACCAAAGCCATGAGCCATGCGCAAAAGATGTCATGGATGGCCGGCCCGATGGCAATCCCGATTGGCGATGAGAGCAAACCCGAAGGCGCTATCGGTTCTGCCGGTTATTTTCCGGCGATGCCAGAGCTGGGTATTCCGGCGCAGCAGCAGAGCGATGCAAGCCTGGGCATAGGCAACCTCAATAATGTCCGCCCCAATGACAACGCCACGGCGCTGCCATCGTCCCTCATGCTCGGTGCCTCTTTTGACCCTGAGCTTGCCCGCGAGACGGGCCGCGTGGTTGGGTGCGAAGGACGCGCGAAGGGGTTCAATGTCGTGCTCGGTGGGGGTGCCAATCTCGTGCGCGAACCACGCGGGGGGCGCATTTTCGAATATATATCTGAAGATCCCCTGCTGACCGGTCAGATCGCGGGTGCGTCCATTGAGGGAATCCAGTCACAGAAGGTGGTCTCGACCATCAAGCATTATGCGATCAACCCCGAGGAAACCGGTCGGGTGATGATCAGCTCGGATATCGATGAGGCAGCCCTGCGGGAGAGCGACCTTCTGGCGTTCGAGATTGCCATCGAGATCGGCAGCCCAGGCGCCGTCATGCCTGGCTATAATCTCGTCAACGGCCATTGGGCGTCAGAAAATACCTTTTTGCTCAGCGAGGTGCTGCGTCGGGACTGGGGCTATCGTGGCTGGGTCATGTCGGACTGGGGAGCCACCCACACCACCGTCAAGGCCATTACGGCAGGGCTCGATGTGCAATCCGGCGCCAATATTGACCCCAAGCCGTTCTTTGGTGCGCTGCTGGACGAGGCAATAACCTCTGGTGAGGTGCCACAGGCGCGTCTTGATCAGTCAATCCAGAGACAGCTGCGCAGTCTCTTCGCCGTGGGAGCCATTGACGATCCTGCCGAGCCGGGTGGGAACATCGATTTTGAGGCGCATAAACGGATCGCCCAGCGTGCCGCCGAGGGCGGTATTGTCCTGCTGCGCAACGAAAACGCGCTATTGCCGCTCAGGGCTACGGCTCAGAATATTCTGCTGATCGGTGCCCGCGCTGATCAGGGTGTTCTTTCAGGAGGTGGTTCGTCCTCGGTCACACCGAAGGGCAGCCTGCAGATGGAGGGCGCGACTTTTGCCGGTGTGCCGCTGGAAAAAGTCTATCATCCTTCCTCTCCCATGCGGGCCATCGCCGCTGCAGCGCCGCAGGCGCATCTGGGTTGTGATGACGGTCAGGATATCGACCGTGCGGCCGGTCTGGCAGCGGCAGCGGATATCGTGGTCATTTTCGCGGAGCTGTGGCGCACCGAAGGGCAGGATGTGCAGGGGCTTTCGCTGCCCGGTGAGCAGGAACGCCTGATCGAGCGTGTGGCGGCGGCCAATGCCCACACGGTCGTGGTGCTTGAAACCGGCGGCCCGGTTCTTATGCCCTGGCGTGATAAGGTGCCTGCTATCCTGCACGCATTCTACGCAGGGTCTGGCGGGGGAGAGGCAATGGCGTCCATCCTGTTCGGGCGCGTCAGTCCCTCGGGACGTCTGCCCTTCACCATTCCCCTGAGTGAGAGCGATCTGCCGCGCCCCGGACAGATCGATCCGCAGACGGTCATCTCCAATCCCGGTGAGCCCGTGGACAAACCGATTGTGCATCGCGACTACGCGATTGAGGGTGCCGATACAGGATATCGCTGGTTCTCACGGACCGGGAAGCCTGTCGCATATCCCTTCGGGTTTGGCCTGAGCTATACGCATTTCGACCACGGTGATGTGACGATCAACCCGCAGGCACTCGTGGCGCGCTTGCCCGTCACCAATACCGGGCCCGTCTCCGGGGCAGAAGTCGTGCAGATCTATGCCACCCTCGAAGATGATCCCTCGTTCCAGCCCCGCCTTGTGGGATTTGCCAAGATCATGCTCGCACCGGGCGAGACGGAGGAGGTGCAGGTGTCGCTGGAACCGCGTCTGCTGGCGCGGGTCGAGGGAGAGAACTGGGTGCGCAAGGCGGGGCGCTATCGTTTCGATCTGCGTCGTGACGCGATGACCCCGATTGCCGGACAAAGCCTGACGCTCGATGAATGGGTCCGTCCCTTGCGCCATGAGGCGGCGATTGATTGATGCTCAGGCGCGGGTGAGGGTGGGAGCCGGATGAGATATCCGGCTTTGTTTCCCTGCTGGCATGAGGGTAGTCGCAAAAAAAAGCGTATCGGGAGACCGATACGCTTTTTGCAGTTCGTACGCTCGACCAGAGGATCGTCTGGTGCAGAGGCTCGTCGAGGCGGGGGCAGGAAGCTTTCAGCGACCGCCGAAGCCGAGGAACCCGATATCCGGCTGGGCCTGGCCTCCGGAAACATCGAAACGCGGCTTGGTGGATGCGGCCACAGCCGAGGTCCCCTTGCGACCCTTGCCCTTGATGGTCAGGTGCCCGTTGCCCTTGGCATCGGTTTCGATCTGCGAGTGGGTCGTTTCTGCAGCGAATCGGCTGTCATCGCCATAGGTCCGCATCGACAGCAGCAGAAACATGATATCCTTGCGGTTGAGGTCGATCGCCATGTCCAGCGGAGTCTGGAACAGGACGTTCTTGGCATTCATGTCCGCACCGCGGTTGAGAGCTTCCTTCGCCGCATTGAGCGAGCCGCGATTGATGGCATCGAACAGGGCGTCGGTCGGGTTCAGGTCCGCATTGGCGTGGCCCGCATCTGATTCCTGTGAGTCAGCGCCAGGCAGGGCGGAAGGCGGCGCTGCCGCCTTGGCGGCCCGACGGGCCTCAGCCTTCTTCTGCGCCTCTTCGGCCTCCTGTTCCGCTTCTGCATCGTCGGCAGACTGCGCATGCGCAGCATGCCAGGGAACGAAGAGGACTGGCGTTGCCGCAAGGGCAGCCGTCAGCATCAGGGGAAAGAATCGTGGGACATTCATGTGACGTCTCGAGTGGCGCATGAGTTGACTATATGTGATCGTTAACAAGCTGGCGACTCCCTATCAGCGGCGAAGCCGCCCTTCGCGCCACCAGCCCAGAAAAAGAAGTGCCAGAACTCCGCCCAGCACGAGCCAGGAAGGCGCAATCTCGGTCATACGGCTCGACGAGGCAACAGGCACCATCTGGCGTGGAAAACCGATCCACCCCGCGCCAGACATGGCTGCATCGTGACTGGTATCGGCAATCTGCCTGATCGCAGGGGTGGCGGTATCAGGGCCAAGCCAGAGGACAGCTCCATGTGACTCTTTCGCCAGAGGCGAGAGGCGCAGGGCAGTGGCGCGCAGATCGGTATCCTCGATCGGGTTGCGGCTGGCCTGCGCCGCAAAGGCGGTGAGACCATCCTGCCGGATGGTCCAGAGCCCATCCTGATCCGTGACGGGATAACGGGCCTCGAATACGCCATTGCCCGACGGCTTGAGCATCAGGGGGAAGGTGCGCCCATCGGGTGCCGTGATCATGGCAGGCCCCGACAGATGCTCGCTGTCACTGTGACGTTCGACGTGCAGGCTATCCTCGCCAATTGTCGCACGCAGCTGGTTCTCTTCCAGGTCCGGCTCCTTCATGAGCCAGTGCGACAGACGTTTGAGCAATTCCGCCTGCGGGCCGCCGCCGCCCTCGCCGCGTGACCAGAGCCAGAGCTGATCGGAAAGCAGCAGCGCCACGCGCCCTTTCTGTACCGTATCGAGCACCAGAAGTGGCTGTTGCTCCGGCCCGGTCAGCAGGGGGGTGCCCTTGACGCGATCGGAGGCCAGCGCCCGATACCAGGGTCCCCAATTGGTCGACAGGCCCGCCGTCACCGGGTGGCGCTTGCCCGATGGCGTGAGCTGCGGAACGAAACGCTCCCTGATCACACCATCACCAGGCACATGGGCAGGCAGGATATCGGCAAGAGGCGTGTCCTGAAGTGTGCCGTCCTCGGTGAATTCCGGTCCGGCAGTCAGCAGCAATCCGCCGCCCTCGCGCACGTAATCCGCAATATTGGCAAGATAATCCTGCGGCAGGATTCCGGCATTGTGGAACCCGTCCAGAATGATCAGGTCGAACTGCTTGATACGGTCCTGAAACAGCTCCTTGATAGGGAACGGAATCAGGGCGAGATCGGAAAGCGGAGTGCCGTCATCCTTGTCGGGCGGACGCAGAATGGTGAAGTGCACCAGATCGACCGAGGGATCGGCCTTCAGCAGCCTGCGCCAGACACGCTCACCCTGATTGGGCGTTCCTGAAACCAGAAGCACCTTCAACCGGTCGCGCACGCCATTGATGCGCACGATGGTGCTGTTGTTGCGTGTACTGACCTCCCCGGCCAATGGCGAGGCATCGAGGGTAACCAGTGTCTCGCCGGGGTGCCGCACGGCCACGGTAATATTGATGGGTTCGCCCGACAGGGCGTCGATATGGCGGGGCGACTCATCACCCTGATGTACGGTGAGGGTGACAGGCTGCCTGCCTGTTACACCGAGATCATCCACAACGACGCGCAGCTGCGCCTCCTTGCCGACAAGGGCATAGGGGGGGGCCTGCAATACGCGCAGGCGCCGATCCGTTTCCTCGCCCTTGCCCGTGAGCAGGACGTGGAGCGGCAGGGTCTTGCCATCGCGCGTGAAAAGCGGAGGCAGTGCTGACGGGATGTCATGCACCATGCCGTCAGTGACCATGATGGCACCGCTGAATCGTCCCGGTGGTAGATCGGCATGGGCAATGGCATCGAAAAGGCGTGTGCCATGGTCTGAACCGCCCGATACATCGACAACATGCAGCGTCAGGCCGGGAATGTCGTGGGCTGCCTGTTGCAGTGCGCGGGCAGCCTTGTCCGCGCTGTCAACGCGGCCATGCAGGGCCATGGACGGCGAATGATCCACCACCAGCATCACATCCTGCGGGGCAGCCTCGAAAAATGGCCGGCTCAGCCGTGGGCCGCTCAGCCAGAACAGCACAAGGAGAAGCGCGAGCAGGCGTGGCACACTGCCCGGTGCGCCACGAAAAAGCGCATAGGCACCGACCACCACAACCAGCGCGGCAGAACCTGTCAGCAGCCAGAAAGGCAGGAGCGGCATGAAGGTGAGATGGATCATTGCTCCATCCTCTTCAGGAGTTCGGGCACGCGCATCTGGTCGGCCTTGTAATTGCCGGTCAGGGCATAGAGCAGCAGATTGACGCCAAAGCGATAGGCCTGTGTGCGCTGCTCGTCACCACCGGGGATCACGGCGTAGGGGGTGTTGCCCTGGGCATCCATCGCCCAGGCATGAGCCCAGTCACCGGCACCGATAATAATGGGGCTGACATCGTCATTGCTGTCATCGCCGCTGCGGGCCACCCAAACAGGAAGGCCCTGAACGCGACCGGGAAAATCGTGCAGCAGGTAAAAGCTGTGGGCAAGGACGTGATGATCATCGAGCTTTGACAGCGGCGGTACCACCAGACCTGCTGTGGCGCGCCGCAGGGCCGAGCGCATCTGCCCTTCATCCTGCGTGGAAAGATCGGAGCCCGTGCCCTGTGTGTCGAGCATGAGAATACCGCCATGCGCCATGAAGCTGTTGAGGGCCGCAGAACGTCTGGAGTCCTCCTGCACATCGTCGGTGATGGGCCAATAGATCAGGGGGTAATAGGCAAGATCGTCCTTGCCGGGGACCAGCCCGTCTGGATGGCCCATCACGGCGGATGAGCGATCGGACGCGTAGTTGGACAGGCCTTGCAGACCCTCACGGGAGGCCTCGTCGATATCGTCATGACCCGTCAGCACATAGCCAAGCCGTGTTTCAAGCGCGGCACCGGGAACGACGCCGTGGGTTACCCCGGCATGTTTCGGGCTCTCGTCATCTTCCTGCGCGGTCGCCGGAGAGGCATACACAGTGCTGAGCAGGATCAGTGCTGACAGGGTGATCCCTGCGCCTTTCGCGCCAGTGCGGTTTCTGCTTCCGGCATGGCCCTGACCCTGACTCTGGCCGCCCCCCAACAGCCCACGCAGCCACAATGCCACAAGGCAGTCAGCCAACAGCATCACCAGAGCCATGCCCAGAAGCCACGGCGCAAGAGGCCGGTCGGGCGAGACATGGTCGGGCGTCAGGCTGCGCCCCATCAGAGGCGCTGCTGCGATCGGGGGCAGATGATCGCCCAGATTGAAGGCCCGTCGCGACAGATGCGGACCATAGTAACCAGGCGGGTGCTGGGCGTCGGGTTGCGTTGTGGCAAGTGTGCCCACGTCGAGGGGGCGGGCGGCTTCGGGCGGCGGAACAAGCTGGCCATTGGCATCGAGCATGGTGAATGGAACAAGCTGGCGCAGGGCCGTCTCGTTCTGCTGGCCGAGCGAGCGCCCAACCAGACGTTCAAGCATGGCAGGAAACAGGCCAGACAGTGGTAGGCTCGACCAGTCTGCGGTGCCGGTAACGTGGAACAGGACCAGCTCTCCCTGTCCGAAGGGGCTTGCCGTCACCAGAGGGGTTCCGTCACTCAGTCGGGCCCAGACATGCGCACCGAGATCGGCGGTGGGTTCAGCCAGAACCTGTCGTGTCACCGTCACCTCATGGGGCAGGGGCAAGCCCTCGAAGGGAGAATGCTCGGCAAAGGCGGCAAGTACCTGTGGCTTGCCCCACGACATCGGGCCGCCAAGCTGGCGCATGCCGCTCATGAGTGGCACCGGCAACAGGGTACGCGCCATATCATGCGCGCTGGCCTGTGCATCGGCCGCCAGAACGGGGCCGGCGAAACGGATCAGCACCCCACCATGACGAACCCATTCTGCCACACGCTGGCGTGTCTGCTCATCGGCGAGGGTGCCATCTGTCGCGATCAGTACCGAGAGCTTCCCTCGCAGCAGGTCATCAGCAGCGCCACGGTGCAATTCACCCACCTGGCTGATGGCCTGAGACAGAAAGAAGCCCTGTCCCGTCAGTGGGGTATCCTGCGTGCCGGGGGTGAGCAGACCGACCGGATGCCGGTGCTCGCCTGCATCGAGCAGGGCAATGGCGGCGGGACCGGGGAGAGGCGTTGCATCGCGTTCAAGCACGAAGCGGGCGGCGCGATTACGCAGAAGCGGGGGCAGAGGCAGGTTCAGCGGCGTGGTCTGACCGGAGGGCAGCGGGAAGATACCGAGCGTGCCACCATTTTCCGACCGTGCCCTGATTTGCAGTCCGCCCGATGCTGTAGCGGGGCAGGACAACCCGCTTGTGGTCGCGGTGAAATTATTGTCGGCAGCGCGATGAACGCTCAGCATCATCGTGTCGCAGCCCGGCCAGCGCATGTCACTCACCGTGCCATTGAAGCTGGCGAGCGCCCTCGCAAGGCTCGTATCGCCGCCTGTCGCCACGCCGTCCGAAATGAAGACCAGATCGGAAGGCGTCAGGGCAGGGCTGTGGCTCAGGGTATCGATCTGGCTCGCTGTGTGGCCATGATCCGTGGGCCATGAATGCGGGGCTAGGGCAAGAAGACGCTCCTCGAAACGCGGGCGATCGCGTGTGGTGAAGGGAGAAGGGGACGCACCATCAGGGTCGGGGGCAGTCAGAACCAGCGTGACGGCGTGTCCTGCGCGAAAGCTGCGCTCGGCCAGGCTGCGCGCTGCGCGAATGCGCTCCTGCCAATGCGGCACGGCGGCCCAGCCATTATCGAGCACCAGAACCAGATCATGCCCACCGCCAGCGCTGACCTCGCGCCCCAGCCAGACGGGCTGCGCCAGACCGAGGACAAGCAGGGCAACGGCGAGTAGGCGCAGCAGGAGCAACCAGAGCGGTGAACGCGCCGTATCGGTGTTTCTGGCTTGCAGGCGGCGCAGGATCTGGAGCGAGGGATAAGCCAGATCCTTCGGCGGCGGTGGGGTCGCCTTCACCAGCCAGTAAAGCAGGGGCAGAGCGATCAGCCCCGCCAGGGCAAGGGGGGTCAGGAAGATCATGGACGCAGGCTTCCCCCGCTCGTATGGCCCCCGCTCAACCTTGCATGCAGGCCCAGAAGGGCGGGCATGAGCGGCTGGTCCGTATGATGAAGGGTAAAGCCGGCGCGATGCGCCTCGGCCAGGGTCGCCAGCTGATCGAGATGGGCCTGCATGGCACGTTCATAGGGCTCCGCCAGAGTTTGGACCGCTGGCAGAACAAGCTGTCCCTCATCCTCAAGGCTGTCAAAGCTGATCCGTCCCGCGTAAGGCAGGCTTCGCTCGGCGGGGTCGAGGATGCAGAGAAGCTCCGTACGGGCTGGTCGGGCTGCAATATCGCGCAGGATCCGGTCCAGGGTTTCGGGGGGCATCAGGAAATCACTGACCAGAACGAGCTGCCCATAGGCGCGCAGCGTGTCGAGCTGGGGCAGGGGCGTCGAGGCGGCAAACGCCAGATTCTGCCCGAGGCGGGAGAGGGAGTGAGGCCCACTGACGGAGCGACCTTGTTCTGGCCCATTGAGCAGCGTCACGCGCTCGCCACCATGCAGCGCGGCGGAGGCCAGCGCCAGAGTGGCAAGCTGGGCCTGCGTGGTCTTGAGCGGCAATTCGGGGCGTGAGCGCCAGTTCATCGAGGGCGAAGGGTCGCACCAGAGGGAGAGGATCTGCGCCCCTTCGGCCTCACGCTCACGGACCCAGAGCTGGTCGCTGCGGGCGGACTGACGCCAGTCGATACGATGCGCCGGTTCATGGTCATGGGCCGGGCGGTATTGCCAGAAATCTTCACCTGCGCCAGCGCGGTGCTGATGATGCACGCCAGCACGCAACTGCCGCCCAATGCGCTCTGCCTCGATGACCAGAGACGGGAGGAGGGCTTCCGCCTCCGGGTATGACCCGGCCTGCGCAGCGGGAGATGGCTTTGCCTCGCTACGCCGCCATTTGCCGAAGAAACCGCTCACGATCAGAGAAGCGCCTCGACAGCCGAGGCAATCAGCGCTTCCACCTTCTGTCCCGCGGCGCGCGCGGGGAAGCTCAGCGCCATACGATGAGCAAGAACCGGCTCTGCCAGTTCCGCCACATCATCGAGGCTGGGCGCCAGACGCCCATCGAGAAGTGCCTGCGCACGGCAGGTCAGCATGAGCGCCTGCGCCGCGCGCGGGCCCGGCCCGTAGAGCAGCGACGTGCCGATCTCGGGCTTGTAGGCTGTCTCGGGGCGCAGACCGCGCACGAGGGTCAGGATGGCTTCGAGGACTTTTTCCCCTACGGGCAGACGCCGCACCAGGGATTGCGCCTCGATCAGATCGGCCGGGGTGAGAAGGGTCGGGGCGCTGGCTGTTACGGCACCAGTCGTCTGGAGCAGCATGTCGCGCTCGGCATCGCGCTCAGGGAAGGTGAGTGCAATACGCAGCATGAAGCGGTCGAGCTGGGCTTCAGGCAGGGGGTAGGTGCCTTCCTGCTCGATGGGGTTCTGTGTTGCGAGAACATGGAAAGGGCGAGGCAGAGGGTGATTTGTGCCTGCCTGGGCCACTTCATATTCCTGCATGGCCTGAAGCAGGGCGGATTGCGTCCGCGGGCTGGCACGGTTGATTTCATCGGCCAGGAGAAGCTGTGTGAAGATTGGCCCGCGGACGAAGCGGAAGAAACGACGGCCGTTTTCGTCCTCGTCGAGAATATCACTGCCCGTAATGTCCGAAGGCATCAGATCCGGCGTGAACTGCACGCGACGTGTATCGAGCCCCAGAACGCGGGCTGCGGTACTGACAAGAAGCGTCTTGCCGAGGCCCGGTGCGCCGATCAAAAGCGCGTGACCCCCGGAGAGGATCGTGACCAGCAGACGGTCGATGACATCGCGCTGACCAAGAACAACCTGGCTTATGGCCTGCCTGACGGCACCCAGCTGGGCGGTCAGTTGCTCGACATAAGCGAGATCAGCCGGGTTTTCATCCGGGCGGTATCCGGCGGGGAAGGAAGAGTGATCGTTCTGGCTCATATTTGCCAATCTGACAGTTCCGGGGGTTTCATCAAGCCATAAGACGACCCAACTTGCAGCAGGAGACCAGATTTTTTGGACCGTGAGCGGAGAGAACCTTGAAGGACGGCGTGGTTAAACAGGCGACAGACGGCGCAGAGCGTTCTGCGACTCATGAAGCCGGGTTCCCGACCCGTGCAGGTTGCGAGGGCCGGTCATCCGCTGGTTTTGTTCCTTCCGGCATGGATCATGCCAACGCGATGCGAGCGGAAGGGATTGCGGGCCCGGGCGCGTCCGATATCGGGCTTGCCCCGCTGGAAAGGATAGGGGGCGAGCAGACCCCCCGTGCCCTGCCTTTTGTCATCCGACGCGACGGGACGTGGCTGTATCGGGGCTCGCCCATACGTCGCAAGGAAATGCTGTGTCTGTTTGGCTCCATGCTGACACGTGACGCCCAGGGGCAGTTCTGGCTCAGAACGCCCACCGAGTCAGGTGTCATACAGGTGGAAGATGCCCCGTTCATCGTGCGGGAACTCGATTTTCGTGGCGGCTGTGGCCGTCAGCAAAATCTGTGCCTGCGCACCAATATGGATGAGCTGCTTTGCGTTGGGCCCGCCCATCCCCTGATTGTCGATTGGGATCATCCGCCATCGGAAGATTGCGCGGCCATACCCTATGTTCAGGTCCGTCGCGGCGAGGGCGACCAGCCCGTGCTCGCCCGGCTGTCGCGCCCGGTCTATTATGAACTCGTGGCCCTTGCTGTGCCCGGTCATGTTGGCTGCCGCCCCTGCATGGGCGTATGGAGTCATAATCGCTTCTTCCCGCTGGCCCCCATGCCCTGACTGGGCTTGGCGTGGGGCGGCGGGCACGAGAGCCGTTTTTTCTTCTGTTCCGGAATCTGATCAACAGCCGTGTCTCATCTGAGCCTTCTCGACAAACTGCCTGATCGTTCGGGCCTCGACCGCCTCTGGCGTATTCTGCCGCAAGCGCGTCTCGTTGGTGGGTCAGTGCGTGATCTGCTCATTGGGCGTGATGCGGTGCATGATCTCGATCTGGCAACCCCGGAGCCCCCTGAGATGGTTCAGGTCCTGTGTGAAACGGCGGGGATCAAGACGATACCGACCGGACTGGCTCATGGCACCGTCACAGCGCTGATCGATCATGTGCCCTATGAAATCACGACATTGCGGCGTGACGTGCAAACGAACGGACGTCATGCCGATGTTGCCTGGACGACAGACTGGCAGGAGGACGCAGCGCGACGCGATTTCACGATCAATGCGCTCTTCTGTGACCGTCATGGCGATATTCATGATTATTTCGGGGGGCTTGAGGACCTCGCGACGCATCATGTGCGCTTTGTGGGCGATGCCGCCCGACGCATTGAGGAAGATGCGCTGCGTATCCTGCGGTTCTTCCGTTTTCAGGCGCGTTTCGGGGGCACCGGTCCGCAGGATCGACCCGATGCGGAAGCGATACGGGCAATCACCAGCCATGCTGCCCTGATTGATGGGCTCTCCGCCGAGCGTGTGACCAGCGAGATACTGCGTATTCTCACAGGACCCAATCTCATGCGCAGCCTGCATCTGATGGCCGATACCGGTATCCTGCCTCGCCTCCTGCCTTCGGCAGACTTGCCGCGTCTGGCCCGCGCACTCGATACCGATGTGCCGCCCGACGGAATCCTGCGTCTTGGGCTGCTTGCGGATACGCCGGATCTGGCCGAGCGGCTTCGGCTGTCGGGCAAACAGGCGCAGCGCCTTGCCCGTATGAGCCCGTCCACCCTGCTGCATGGTTTCGACGCACAAGGGTATGAAACACAGAACCCGTTGATCCTCGCCCCCTCATTGGGTGACCATGAGCTTCGCATGCTGCTGTCCTGTCATGACCGGCAGACATTGACTGACCGCAGCTGGTTTGCACAGGCCGAGGGGATAGCCGATGTCTCTTCGCAAGCATGGAACACATTGAGAGGCAGGCTCGCACAGCTTGAGCGCCCGGTCTTCCCGCTGGCCGGGCGTGATGTGATGGCTGCCGGTGTACGGCCAGGACCGGCAATAGGGGAGACGCTCGCCCATCTGGCGGCCTGGTGGCGCAGCCAGGGCTGCCTGCCTGACCGGGTGGCCTGTCTCGCCGAACTGAAAACGCGCCTGCCTCTTTCGTCGCAGGGCGCAGGGGGGTAAACCGCAGGGATGAAAACAGCGCAGCCTGCAGCCCCGACCCCCTTGCGACGTATCGACCCGCAAGGGACGCAGGGACGTCAGATGATCTTCCGGATCTGGCGCGAGGAAGTCCGTCATCATGTCGGGCGGCTGGCCGCCGTCGTGGTGCTCACGGTTCTGACCGCCGGGCTGACGGCTTTGTATCCGCTCGTCATCAAGCGCGCAGTGGATATGTTTGCGGTGCACGACCCTCGCATCCTCTATCAGGTTCCTGCTCTGGTGGTGCTGGTGACGGGGCTCAAGGCGGCCACGCAATATGGTCAGACCCTGTCTGTGCAGGGGCTCGTTCTGATTGTCATACGCGGTTTGCAGTCACGCATGTTCGGTCATGCCCTCACAGCCGATATCGCCCGTATCGAAAAGGAAGCACCCGCGCAGTGGGCCGCTCGCTTTACCACCGATGCGGTCTCGATCCGTGAGGCCATGATCCGCGCCGTCAATGCGCTGGGAGATGTCGTGACCGTGGTCGGGCTTGTTGCCTCCATGATCTATACCGACTGGGAGCTGAGCCTGATCGCGCTCGTGCTTTATCCGGTGGCTGCCGTGCCGATACAGAAACTTGGCAAGCGTGTCCGTCGCGCCTCGGGGGGTATGCAGGAGCAGATCGGTGAGACGGCGACATTGCTCAATGAGAGCTTTGCGCTGGCCCGTCAGGTGCGCGTGTATCGTATGGAGGATAGCGAAGCACGACGTGTGGATGGGTCGCTGGATCTGCTGCACAACGCCTTCTGGCGGATTTCACGCGGGCGGGCGCGTGTCGATCCTGTGCTTGAGGTGCTGGGGGGCACGGCTATTGCTGCGGTGCTCGGTTTCGCCGGCTGGCGTGCCGCGATGGGTGGCGCGACGCTGGGCGATTTTACGGCCTTCATCGCCGCTCTTTTTGCGGCTTCGCGCCCCTTGCGCGCCCTTGGGTCGCTCAATGCGGCGCTGCAGGAAGGTCTCGGTGGGCTGGAGCGCGTTTTTTCAGTCATTGACGAGCCGCCAGCTGTGGCCGAACGCACGGATGCGCGTCTCCTGCCGCCGGGGCGAGGGCGCCTGGTGTTCGATCAGGCCGGGTTTGTCTATCCCGATGGTCGCACGGGTTTGCGTGGCCTGAGTTTTGATGTGCGACCCGGCTGGACGGTGGCACTGGTCGGGCCGTCAGGGGCCGGTAAATCCACGGCATTGTCGCTCATCCCGAGATTGCATGATGTCAGTGCGGGGCGGATTCTGCTCGACGGGGTGGATCTGCGTGATCTGAAGCTGTCCGAGTTGCGCGACGCCATTGCCTATGTGAGCCAGGACACCACGCTTTTCGACATGTCCGTGCTTGAAAATATTCGCATCGGTCGCCCCACGGCCAGCCGTGCAGAAGTCGAGGCGGCTGCCCTTGCGGCGGCAGTCGATTTTGCCGACACCCTGCCGCAGGGGCTCGATACACGGGTTGGCCCAGGTGGTCAGCGTCTTTCGGGGGGGCAAAGGCAACGTGTGGCGCTGGCGCGCGCGCTGCTGCGTGATCCGCGTCTGCTGCTGCTGGATGAAGCGACAAGCGCGCTGGATTCAGAAAGCGAAGCCAAGGTCCAGGCCACATTGGCCGATCTGCGCCGTGACCGTACCACCATCATTGTGGCGCATCGTCTGTCGACAGTTAAAAGTGCGGACCTGATCATTGTCATGAGCGAAGGCGCGGCCGTTGAGATGGGCACCCATGCCGAGTTGCAGGCGCAGGGCGGACTCTATGCCCGCCTCGTGCGCAACCAGTCGCTCGATCTGGTTGAGGCTGCACCGGAGGTTGTGCCGGAAACTGTCACGCTTGAGATTATCGACGCCCCCTGAAACGCCAGGTGCGAGGCTGATTCGGCTGATGCACCCCATGCTGGATGCCTGAGGCATGCATGATCAGCCGTGCTGCTTTTGAGGCGGCAGAGACACAGGATCAGGGCTCTCAGCGAGATCCCCTGCTGAAAATGATCAGATCCCCTGAACCATCGGCGGGGCCAGAGCCGCCAGGGCGGGTAGGATCTGCTCGTAAAGCGGGCGCTTGAAGCCGAGATTATAGGTTGTCACGTCTTGAGGGCGTACCCATACCCAGCGATCGAACTCGGCAGGTTCCGTGCCATCTCCTGCCAGATCGATGGCGCTGTCGGGCTCGGCCATACGCATGGCAAACCAGCGTTGCGTCTGACCGCGATATCGTCCCCCAAGTGCCTTGCCAATCAGATGAGGGGGCAGGTCATAGGGCAGCCAGCCGGGATAGCTGCCCAGAAGGGTGGCGTGACGAAGCCCGGTCTCCTCACGCAATTCACGATGTGCCGCTTCTTCCGGAGACTCGTTCTCGTCAATCCCACCCTGAGGGCATTGCCAGACATCACGCAGATCGGTCCGTCTGGCGAGGAAGAGGGCGCCCTCGCGGTTGAACAGCATGATGCCCACATTGGGGCGATAGGGAAGCGTGGCCGGATCGATCATGGCGTAGGGCTCAGATGGAGTTGAAGCGTCAAGCGGAAGATATGAAACCGGCCCCTCGAAAGGGGCCGGTGCCAGGAAAGATTAGTGCTGCGTGGAAGAAGAACCCGGAGCAGGGGGCTTCTGATCCTTGCCTGCCGCTTTTTCTCCAGCGGCCTTGTCGTCAGTCGCTTTTTCCGGGGTCTTCGCCTCTGCGGTCTTTGCAGCAGTCTTGTCAGCAGCCGGTTGCCCCAGCGGAAGCGCTTCATCAGGCAGGGATGCCATGGCGCGCACGACACGCAGCCCCTGTTGCAGCTGGAAGTCCGTCGCCGGTTTGGCCGGGTCGAAACGCGGCCAGTTATCCGCGGGGGCGTGGGGGATGCTGGCCGAGATGGAAGGCAGGTCGGTCCGTGTCGGGGCCTTGTTCTTGTTACCACCCGTATTGGTAATGATATGGGCCAGATCGGCTTCACGATAGCCGTAGCCGTCGTCGTCCTTGCTTTCCTTGACCACGATATCGGGCGCGATGCCCAAAGCCTGAATGGAGCGGCCCGATGGCGTGTAGTAACGCGCCGTTGTCAGACGCACGGCACCATGGCCCGGCACGGGGATGAGCGACTGCACGGAGCCCTTGCCGAAGGATTTCTCGCCTACCAGCACGGCGCGGCGATGGTCCTGAAGCGCACCGGCCACGATTTCGGAGGCCGAGGCCGATCCGCCATCAATCAGCACGACAATCGGCAGCTTGCCCGTGATATCGGTGCCTTTGGCATCCCAGCGACGGTTGTTTTCGGCGTGACGCCCACGGATCGAGACGATCTCGCCTTCGGGGATGAAATCATCGCTGACAGCAATGGCCTGATCGAGCTTGCCGCCGGGGTTCAGACGCAGATCGAGCACAAGACCCTGTAGCTTGTTGCCAGACTTTGCCTTCAGCTTGTCATAGGCCTCATGCAGTGCGGTCTCGGTGTCGTCATCGAATTCGGAAATGCGGATATAGCCGATATTGCCATAAAGCGACGAGCGGACGACCTGCACATGCACGACCTCGCGGGTCATGGTGACCTTGAGCGGCTTGGGCTCTTTCGCGCGAATGATGGTCAGGGTGATCTTGGTGCCCGGATCGCCGCGCATCTTGGTCACGGCCTGGTCGAGCGTCAGACCCTCAAGCGACTTGCCATCGACTTCGGTAATGTAATCACCCGGCTTGAGCCCCGCGCGCGAGGCAGGGGTGCCATCGATGGGCGAGACCACACGGATATGGCCGTTCTGCTGCTGAACCTGCACGCCCAGACCGCCAAACTTGCCGCTGATCTGGATCTGCATCTCCTTGAACTGCTTCTCGTTCATGTAGGAGCTGTGGGGATCGAGACCGCCCACCATGCCATCCAGGGCGTTGTTGATAAGGTCCTTGTCGCTGACAGGCTCGACATATTCGGCGCGAACGAGGTCGAGCACGGTTCCGAACAAGGTAAGCAGGCGCAGGGTTTCGCTGTGGTTGTCGGGGTCGGCCGCGACTTCCTTGGCGAAGGCCTTGCTGCTGATCATCTGCCCAAGGCTCGGGGCCATGGCGGCTTCCAACGCCGGACCGGCGGTGATTCCGGCCAGGAATGCCGTTCCGAGCAGCAGACCAGTGCGGAGCTTCATGCAATTCATCCCTTGAATCCGGTACGGAGCCTGAGGTCCGGTGCCGATCCTGTTAGCGTCTGTCTTTCAGCGGAGCCTGAACACCAGAGCCTCCACCGCACTAAGATCTGAAATCTATAGCGATATTAACGCAGTCTGTCGAAACAACACAGAATCGCCAAGAGGGGTTCTGGTGTCCCGTGAGGTTACCCTTCAGAGATAGGGGCCGGGATCGATGATTTTACTTCCCGAGCGCAGTTGCACGAAGAGTGCCCCGCCGCCATCGCCCATGGTGCCGAGCGCAGCATGGCGGCTGATAGTCTGCCCCGTCGAGACCGAAAGCCCGCCCAATCCAGAGAGCACGAAGCGGAAATGACGTCCGCAATCGAGAATGATCATGTTGCCAAATGACCGGAATGGGCCAGCAAAGTCGATCTGTCCGGCACAGGGCGCGCTGACAGGACTTCCGGCGCTTGCCTGATAGGTGATGCCGCTCGCGGGTCCACTCTCGGTCGCCTGGTGCCAGGCAGTGAGTACGCGACCGGCTACAGGGCCATGCCCGCCGCCGCGGGAGACCCCCTTACCGGAACTGCTCAGGGCGCGGGCCTGTGTGCTGAGCGCACGCGCCTTTGCCTGCTGGTTCTGCCTTTCCAGCTCTCTGGCCTCGGCTTCCATTCGTGCCTTAATGCTGGCCTGCGCCTTGTCGATGGCTGTCAGTGCATCCTCAAGCGTCGCGGCTTTTGCCGTTGCCGCGGCGATTTCATCATGGGCCTGACGGGCTCTTGCCTCAGCTTCGGCCTGTTGATGGGTGGCGGTTTCCATCCGGCTGGCGTTGAGATCGCGCAGAGCGGCCAGTTTGCGTCTCGCATTTCCGAGCGCCGTGTTGCGGTCTGCAAGTTCGTGAGCCGTCTGATCCAGGAGCGTTTTCTGGCTGCGCAAATCTTCCGCCTGTCGGGTGGTCAGTCGTGTCAGCCCCGCAATCACGCTCAGGCCCTGAACTGCATCATCAGCCTGCCCCGAGAGAGCCACGACAGACGTGCCGGGATAGCGGGCAAGGCGCAGGGCGACAGGCAGAATGGTCTGGAGGGCGGCGCGGCGTCGGGCAAGCGCCAGACGCTGCTCGTTCTGTCTTACCGTGAGTAAGGCGATATCGGCCGTCAGGGCGTCGATCTGCTTTTGCGTTGCGTCCAGTTCGTTCTCGGCCTGATTGGTCAGGGCAGAGTAACGTCTTGCCTTCTGAGCCTGTAACGCCGCCTCCTGAGCGGCGCGCGCCTGATCCTTGCGGCGGGTCTCGATAAGGGCTGCCTCATTGGCCTGACGGGCCATCAGGGCCTTCTTGTCTGCAATGGCCTTGTCGAGCGCCTTCTGGTTGGCGTTGCCCTGTTTCGTATGGAGTGTCGCCCCCGTTGCTGGCGATAACGCGGCCAGCGCAAACCCAAAGCTCAGCGTCACGCAGCCAAGGCAAAACGCCCTTGTGAAACGTGTTGCGCCAAATGGCACAGCTTCAGGCGCGGCGGCATGATGGGTATCGGCAAGAGAAGAGGCGTCACCTCGTGATGTATCTCGCCCTACGGGGTGCAGAGGCGCGAAGAGGGTGATGGTGCATCGCCAGTCGGAGGAAATCGGAACAGAGAGCGAGTGGGAGGCATCCTGAGGCAAGCCCCCGCTCTGACCTGATGTCTCGCGGGGTGTTTCTCCCCGACGGTCTTCCTGACGGGCAGGATGAACCCGCCCGCCTGTGAAGCGCATTTTACCGAGGGCTGAACAGCCGGTCAGGACGCGGCTCGCGACCGGCATGAAGGGTTCAGCCGTTGATCAGGCACTTGCCGGTCATCTCGGCAGGCTTGGTCAGGTTCATCAGGGTGAGCAATGTGGGAGCCAGATCGGCCAGACGTCCGTCATGGATGGCAGTGACGCCCTTCGCACCATGCAGCAGCACCGGCACCCGGTTGAGGGTGTGGGCCGTATGAGCGCCACCGGTAACCGGGTCGCGCATGGTCTCGCAATTGCCGTGATCGGCCGTGACGATCAGCGCGCCGCCCATCTTGTCGATGGCATCGACAATACGGCCGAGCCCGGTATCCACGGTCTCGCACGCCTTGATGGCGGCTGCCAGCACGCCGGTATGGCCCACCATGTCGGGATTGGCGAAGTTCAGAACGATCAGGTCGAACTTGCCGCTTTCGATGGCAGCCACGGCCTTGTCGGTCAGTTCCGGGGCAGACATTTCCGGCTGCAGGTCATAGGTGGCCACTTTGGGTGAGGGGACCAGAATACGCTCTTCACCGGGCAGAACAGCTTCGCGGCCACCATTGAGGAAGTAGGTGACGTGCGGATATTTCTCGGTCTCGGCCATGCGCAGCTGTGTGCGTCCAGCCTGTGAAACGACATCGCCCAGCAGGTGCTCCATCGATTCCTTGGGGAACATGACGCTCATGAACGGCGCCAGAGCCGAGCTATAGGCGGTCATGCCGCATACAGCGGCAAATTTGATGGTTTTCGAGCGCGCAAAGCCATCGAAATCGGGGAAAACCATCGCATCGAGCAATTCGCGGATGCGGTCGGCACGGAAATTCGCGGACAGGATGCCATCGCCATCCTTCATACCGGCGTAGGACCCGATCACTGTCGGCTCGACGAACTCGTCTGTCACGCCCTGGGCCTGGCTGGCGGGCAGAACGCTCAGCGCGTCATCCGCGTGCTTGCCGGTTGCGGAGACGATCGCATCATAGACGCGGCTGACGCGTTCCCAGCGATTGTCGCGGTCCATGGCGTAATAGCGCCCGCTGACCGTGGCGATGCTTGCGCCAGCCGGGAGGGCGGCAGCGAGAGTGCGGATGAAGCCGTCGCCGGAATCGGGTGCAGTGTCGCGCCCATCGGAGAACACATGCACGGCCACGGGAATACCGGCCTGTGCCACGATTTGGGCGAGCGCAATGACGTGGTCCATATGGGCATGGACGCCGCCCGTGGAAACCAGCCCCATCAGATGGCAGGTGCCTTTGCTGGCCTTGAGCGCGTCGATCAGGGCACACAGGGCAGGGTTGCTGGCCAGCGACCCATCACGCGCGGCGCGGCTGATGCGCGGCAGGTTCTGCATGACGACGCGACCAGCACCGATATTGAGGTGACCGACTTCCGAATTGCCCATCTGCCCTTCCGGCAGGCCAACATCCTCGCCGCACGCCTTCAGATAGGCATGAGGGGAGCTTGCCCAGAGACGGTCGAAATTCGGCGTATTGGCCAGAGCTACGGCGTTGTCCTCGCGGGTGGCGCTATCGCCGAAACCGTCGAGGATGACGAGCATGACCGGGCGCGGCACGCTGGAAGGGGATGCGGACATGAGTAGTCTCCTGCAATTTTGCGCCCATGATGACGCATTTTGCGTGCTCTGCGAACTCTCCCCCGGCGGGTTCACGCCATTTTCTGGCTAAGAATGCTGTGAGTGGCGAATGGTGGCCACCCTGTCGGTATCCGCGTGCTGATGCATCAGGGCAGGGTGGCTCATCATGAGTCGCGCCCCGTCAGCGCCGGGGAATCAGAAAGACACCGGTTGTGGAGGATTGATGGCGCAGGATCACGGCCTCACCGCTTGCGATGTCAATACGACGTATGCTGCCGCCCAGATCACTGACAAAAGCCGTTTTCTCCTGCGGATCGATGGCCAGTCCGATTCCTTCTTCCAGCCCACGGAAGATGACCCTGTGATTGCACAGGCTATCGGCAGTCACCTCGGCCACATTGAGGCTGTTCCCGTCTGGCGGCGCGCCACGATCCGTCCAGTAGAGACGGTGCGAAGCCGGGCAGAAATGCAGGTCGATAGGCTCAGGCAGGTGATCGGCCAGAAGGGTCACATCGTCACGTGAAGCAGGATCGGCCCCTTCGGGCAGGGCGAGCGCCATACGGAAGATGCGCCCCTTGCCTCCCTTGGGTGGCCCCTTCTGGGTCCAGTAGAGGTGGTTGCGCTCAGGGTCGAGCGTAATGCCCACGCAATGGCGTGTGATATCGCGTGTGTCTCTTGGGTAGGTGCCGTTCTGAAGCAGAACCTGCAAATCGGCGCCATCGAAACGGCTGCGCATGATGCGCATGCCCTCGCGATCGCACCAGTAGAGCCACCCCGCCTGCGGGTCCGCCGCGAGCTGTTTGGGCGTGACGACAAGCCCGTGTCCAACCAGAACCTCATGAGCGCTGCCATCATGACGGGCACGTTCTATGGTGCCATCGGCCACATTGTAATCGGCGCCCATATTGGTCCAGTAGATATGTGTCCGGTCGAGCCAGATGCCGTCGGGTGTGCCCCAGCGCGCATCGCACCGTGAGACGACAACACCTGTTTCCGTGAGAAGCGCCGTGATCTGGGGCGGATCGGTTTCCAGCGTGTAAAGCACGTCATAGGCAGCGAGCGGGCCAGCCCCGGTTTCTTCTGCGCTGTCTGTGTGAGAGTGCGGGGTGTTGCGGCTCATGATGCCTACTCCTTGCTGATGGCACCATTGAAACCCTGCATGCCGTGCCCGCCAAGACGCGTTTGCGCGATCACCGTTTGCATCCCCCGCTTCTGGGCCAATGGAGCAAGGGCAGGCTTGGGTAGCTTGCGAAAACATTCGCCAGTGGCCCCGAAGGTGGTCTGCGAGGGGATAGTTACATGGCGGCATCATGGCCCGCAGGCGGATGATACCGCCCATCCCTCAGCGAACCTGCCCCGCAGCCTTGAGCCGGAAGGGCGGTCATCAAAGTAACTGTAAGGGCGGTTGGGTGAAACACTCTGGAAGCGGCGCGTTGAGACGCCATATCCTGTGGGCCCGAGCGAGATTTTTTCCGCATGGCCGATGATTAGCAAAGGAAGCGTCCTGATGACCGACAACACCCGAGAGAGCAGCGCAATGCCCAGCTGTGGCCTGCCCCTGAGCGCCGAGCAACATCGCGTCCTGCGTGAGCATGGCACCGAACGCCCGGGCTCAAGCCCGTTGAATGATGAGAAGCGAGAGGGTGTCTATTATTGTGCAGGCTGCGGCGAGGCGCTGTTTGATTCAGATACCAAATATGAGAGCGGAAGCGGCTGGCCGTCCTTTTTCCAGCCGCGCGACGGCATGACCGAAACAACGGTCGACAAGACACATGGCATGACCCGCATCGAGGTACACTGCGCCAAGTGCAAGGGGCATCTTGGCCATGTGTTTCCAGACGGGCCAAAGCCGACAGGGCTGCGTTTTTGCATGAATGGTGTGGCGTTGCGCTTTGAACCAAGCTGACAGCGCAACGAATTCACGCTAAGGAACGCCTCATGACTGCCCTTCCTTCCTCCCTGGTCGTGCTTGACCACCCGCTCGTGCAACACAAGCTGACGCGCCTGCGCCAGGCGTCGACCTCGACTGCGGGCTTCAGGCGGCTGACGCGCGAGCTCAGCCTTCTGATGTGCTACGAGGCGACGCGCGACCTCAGCACCGAACCGGTCGAGATCGAGACGCCCCTGGAGCGCATGGAAGGCCGTCAGCTTTCCGGCAAGAAGCTTTGCTTCGTGTCCATCCTGCGTGCAGGCAATGGCATCCTCGACGGGATGCTGGACCTGATCCCGGCAGCCCGCGTTGGCCATGTCGGGCTTTATCGCGACCACGACACGCTTGAAGCCGTCGAATATTACATGAAGCTGCCCGAGGACGTGGCCGATCGCGAATGTATCGTGGTCGATCCGATGCTGGCGACGGGCCATAGCGCCGCAGCAGCCATCGATCGCATCAAGGCCAGCGGCGTGCGCAAGATCATCTTTGTCTGCCTTCTGGCCGCGCCCGAGGGGGTGATCTGCCTGAATGAACGCCATCCCGATGTGCGTATCGTGACCTGCGCCGTGGATCGTGGGCTGGATGAAAAAGGGTATATCCGCCCCGGGCTCGGTGATGCAGGCGATCGTCTTTTCGGGACACGCTGAGCATGACGGGCGAAGATATCGATGAATGGCTCGATAGCTGGATCGAAGCCCACCACCAGAACTGGGGTGAGCCCTCGCAGGCTGTCGCGGCCTGTCTGGCCGACGCCGAAAAAAGCGGCATCAGCCCGCGTGATCTGAACGACGCGGCCAATGGTGATCTGGAGACCTATCTTCAGGAAGAAGCCGAAGCGATTGCCGAAGCATCAGATGAAGCGCCCGAAGGCTTTTGACAGCATCCTTATTGAGTTCCTGAACCTGCCCGATCCGGGCAGGTTTTTTTTATCTTCTGCCCCGCCGTACACAGGTAGAGCGAACGTGATGGCCCTCTCCCACCGGTGATGAGCGGGGGAAGAGGGCAAGGGAAACAGGATCTTATTTCCCTGTGCTCTTGATCGGTGCGGGGCCGCGGATCATCTGCACCATGTCCTGCGGTCTCGCCCAGCGATGAAAGGCGTCCTGAACCTGTGCGGGCTTCATGTCATAAACGGCCTGAGCGCGCTTATCGGGCTCGTCCAGCGACAGATCCAGACCGATCAGTGAGAGATACTGCCCGGCAATGCCCCCGAAGCTGGCCCGTTCCATCGGAATGGCCCGCAGGATCGAGGCCTTGGCGTTCAGCAACTCATCATCGGTCACGGGATGGGTCTGCATATCGCGGACGTTACGCAGGGCAGCATCGCGTGCCCTGAGGGTCTTGTCGGGATCGGAACCGTAGGTGATCACGAACGCGCCGCGATTGACCGACCAGCCGAAATCACTCCCGGTTGTATAGACCATACCGGTGCGCACGCGCAGATCCTGCATGAGACGCGAGGAGAAGCCGGAACCGAGAATCTCGTTGCCGACCTCAAGCGCATAGCGGTCCGGGTTATGAATGCCGCCGGGAACGGTCTGGGCGAGATAGACAGAATCTTGCACGCGGCCCGGATCATCAATGACGGCCTGAGACGGCTTGTTCAGCGGGCGGTCGGGCAGATCGACGGCGGGTTTGGGGCCGGTTGCCTTCCATCCTGCAAAGGCCTTCTCGACCGCATCGCGCGCCTTTTCAGGGGTGATGTCACCGATGACGAAGATACTCGTCAGATCGGGACGATAGGCCGCCTTGTAGAAATTCTGCACGTCAGCAAGCGTGATGGAGGACAGTGTCTGCGGGGTGGTTTCACGCAGCGACGGATCGTTTGCCGGTGCAAGGGCTCTGGTCAGGGCACGCTGGAAACGATAGCCGGGCGATTGCATCACCCCGGCCTGCGACGCTACCGCCTGCTGCTTGAGAATGGCAAAGGCCTGCGCCGGAAAAGCCGGATGGAGCTCCATCTCGGCCAGAAGCGAGAGCGTCTTCTCGAAATTGGGTGTGAGCGTGCTGAGAGAGAAGGAGGTGCCCCCATCGGCATCGGAAGCCAGATCATCCAGCGCCGCTGCCATGGCAAGGCGATCATGGGTCTTGCTGCCATAAAGGAACAGATCGCCCGTCAAACCGGCCACACCGTCCTTGCCCTTGGGCTGTTGCAGGTCGTTGTTATGGCGGATGCTGCCATAAAGCACGATGGTATGGCTGACATGCTCGGGCTGGACCAGCAGGGTGATGCCGTTGCTGAGCGTGTAACGTGTCGGCTGGGCAAGCGGCTTGGGGGCTGGCAGATCGGCCAGTGCTGTCGCGGCCCAGTCGGGCAGGGCAATGTTCTTGCCCGGTGGCGGCAGGAGGGATTCGGGCCCCTTGTTGCTGCTGATATTCGGCGATTTCCCTCCCGAAGGGGTCAGGATACCAGTTACGGCGTGGTCTGGGTCGAGGATGGTTGCCGCAAGCGCATTTACCATCTGGGGTGTTACGGCGTTGTAGGCTTTCACCAGTTCGGCAGGGGATTCCAGGCCATTATAGGCGAGGGCGCTGGCCCAGCTCTGGGTCAGATCGGTTACGCTGTTAGCGTTGTATTCGAGCGCGGCGATTTCCTTGCGCTTGGCGGCTTCGACGAGTTCGGCAGGCACACCCTTGCTGCGCAGGGTTGAGAGGATCGCGCGTATCTCGCCCAGAAGGGCCTCGGGGTTCTGCCCCTTGGGGAAGGCGGCAAGCGCATTGCCGACCCCTGCCTGCTTGCGGGCATTATAGGAGAATTCGGTCGCCAGCGCCTTGCCTTGCGGCACGAGCGCAAAAAGCGCGCCGCGCTGGCTGCCAAGCACATCGGCCAGGATCTGTGCCGTTGCCGCATCGGGGCTGCCGGCACCGGGCATACGAAAGCCGATGCTCAATATGCCCGTGGCATAATCGCTGTCTAGCGTGATGGTGCGGGGCTTGACCGGGGCCGGGGTGATGACCGGGCGCGCAGGCAGCTTGCCCGCCGGAATGGCACCGAACTGCGCTTTTACCTTCTCGAGCGTGGTTTTGGGATCGACATCCCCCACGATCAGCAGGATGGCGTTATTGGGCTGGTACCAGCTGTCATAGAAGCCGCGCAGCAGTTTGGCATCGGTCTTGTCGAAAGACTCGCGTGTGCCAAGGGCGTCATGCTCGTAGGGCGTGCCTGCGAAAAGGGCAAGGTTTTGCTGGATGGTAAAGCGCTCGAACGGCATCGACACATCACGCGCGACTTCCTGCTCGATAGCACCGCGCTCATGCGACCAGTCAGCGTCGCTCAGCAGGACGTTGCGCATACGATCGGCTTCGATCTTGAGCAGCACATCCAGATAATGAGACGGGGCCTGGAAGTAATACTGGGTTGTATCCTCGGTGGTGAAGGCGTTGCTCACATTGCCGATACGGGCGCTGACCGTTGAAAGCTGGTCACGACTCAGCCCTTTCGACCCGTTGAACATCATGTGCTCGAGCGCATGAGCGGTACCGGGAAAGCCAGCCGGAGCAGAAGCGGAGCCCGCGAGGTAGATCACCTGTGTCTGAACAACAGGCGCCAGACGATCGGGCACGATGACTACCCGCAGACCGTTGCCGAGTGTCTCGCGCACTGCGCTGTCCATTGCCGTCGCGCCATGCGGGGTTGGTGTCCCCTCGGTGCGGCTCGCAGATGTCCCGCTCGGGGAGGCGCCGGTAGCAGCGCCCTGCTGGACCGTCGCTTCGGCAGCCATCGAGGGTGCTGAAACCGGAACAAACAGCGTCGGGGCAACGAGCAGGCTGGAGGCCAGAAGCGCCTTACGCAGTGGGGGCAGTACGGACATTCATAACTCCCTTGGGGTCTCGTTCAGTCAGGCGAATAGACATGGAATGATACTATGTAACGGACGCAGCGTAACAGCTTGACTTGAACTGTCTATGCCGCGTGATGGGCGTTTGGTGGGGCACCCGGTCAGCGTGGCGGTTCTAACGGCCAGTCCTGCCGAGCCAGCGCATGCGGCGTTATGCTGTAGAGCAGGGCCACGACAGCGATGGCGCCCAGGGGCAGCAGTCCACGCCACCAGACAGCACTCTCGATCATCAAAGCTGTGCAGGCCTGAAGCACGATGACAACGCCGCTGATCGTGAGAACCATATTGACGGCAGGTCGGTTCAGGCGGGTGGAGAGCAGGCCGAAACAGGGCACGCATACGGTCCCCACGAGAAGAACACCCGCAGCAAGTCCCCATGTCAGGCAATGAAGGAGGGGAAGGTTTTTGCCATACCAGCTCACCAGCCCGAGCCACAGGCCGGACACGCCACCGGCAAAGATGGCCGTCATGAGGTGGAGCTGAAGCAGCTTGCGGGTAAAGGCGGCCTTGTCGCCAAAGGGGCAAAGGGCAACGAGAAAGGGCCAGTCCGTGCGCTTCTGGAATTTCTGGCACAGACCCATGGCCACCAAAAGCATGGCCTGCCGGGCATAGCCGGGCAGACCGTGGCGGAATGCGTGGGCTGTCGGAAAATGTCCGGCCATCATCAGAAGCATAACAGCGTTCAAGGCGGCGAAAATCAGGGTGCAGCCAATCGGGACAAGGCCGACGATCACAGGTCGTGTTGTCAGGAGCTGATCTGGCAGCGGGATATACGGCAGGAAGCCCGGCCGCCACATGAGGCAGGAAATGACAGGCTGCAGCAGCCTTGGGAAATGACCCCGACCGGTAAAGCTGGTTTCCGGCAGCGGGTCCAGACGGTAATCGCGAAACCGGTATTCGTACAGGGCAACGCCCAGACCAGTCAGGAGCACCCCGAGCGCCACGGGCCAGGGGGCTGTTAGGACGAGGAGCTGGATTTTCGGGACGAGCATCAGAATGAACCCGATACGCGAGACAATACGACGCATGATGCGCGTGGCGCGACGCATCGATTTGGGGCCTGTCTGATCTGCGCCCGACCACAGGGCCAGAGCCAATGCCACGACGGAAAGCGTGTTGAGGAGTTGGGCCCCCATCAAAAGGGGCGGGGCGCAGAGAACGGTGAAGGCGATGGCGACAACCACGTGGACTGCGTAGTATTCACCTTGTTGCAGGCGAGGCAGCATGAACGTGACGGGTGAGCGTATCTGGCGCCAGTAATGGGTGTTGACGGAACTGAACGCACTCAGCAGCAAGACCCACCATGCGGACATGACAAGGTTGACGAGCACCGGCAGGCCATCGACATGCGGTGGCGCCAGACGGAGCCAGACCGCTATACTATAGCATATGACGGCATAAAGCAGTCCGAGCAGAACCATGGGGTTTTCGCGCAGGAAAATCGGTGAGGCGTAGAGCCTCATGGCACGCAGGGTATCCCTCATCGCGTCAGCGCCAGAAAGAAGGCTTCCAGATCGCCGGGTAGCCTTGGCAGGCCAAGGGCCTCATGGGCGGGTGTCCAGCCTTCAACCCAGACACTTCCGTCAGGAAGATCGACAAGAACGCGAAGTCCGTGATGCGCATCGGGCCATTGGGCGAGATGGCGGATATGGCTGTTGAATTTGCAGGAATCGACCGCACTGATGATCTGACCCTTGCTGAGCTTCACAAAGCGATCACAGATCCGTTCGAGATCGGAGATGATATGCGATGAGAGCAGCACCGTCGCGCCGCGCTGCTTCACGGTTTCGGCCAGCAACTCGATGAAATCGTGACGGGCGAGAGGATCGAGGCTGGCAACGGGTTCATCCAGCACGATAAGATCGGGTGAAAAGCGCAAGGCTAGCACGATGGCCAGACGCTGTCTTTCGCCCCCTGAGAGAGCCGAGATACGGGATTTCGGATCGAGGCTGGCCCATTGCGACCAGCGTTCATCCTCGCGTGACTGCGTTGCACTGCCTGCGTCTGCTCGTGGTTGGCTGTTGTGGAAGGCTGCCAGATAATCGAGCAATTCCTGAACGCGGAACCAGGTGAGGCCGGTCATTGTCTGCGGAACGAAGCCGATCCGCTCACGAAGTGTTGGGGTGAGGGAATCCGCTGTCTGGCCCCAGACCGTGATCGAACCGGAATCCGGTTGCAGCAAGCCAAGCAGGCAGCCAATCAGGGTGGTCTTGCCTGCACCATTCGGGCCTAGCAGAGCCGTAATACTGCCTTGCTCCAGATTAAGAGAGACCTGATCCAGAACGCGCTTTGCGCCATAGTTTTTGGAAAGGCCCTCTATCACAACTGGAAACATAACGATCCGGCCACCCTGTATAGCGTCGATTGACTGCGATCATGTTCCATATTGTTCCGTTAGAAAACCGATAAATCGATTCTATAAGGCCGTTTTAGCGAAAATTCAGCGTTGTGCACACGGGCTTTATCTTGAGAGCAGGCAACCTCCGCTGGCTTCCGCGCAGAGATTCCCTTTTCGGTACTCATGGCGCTGAGTGACGCATGGGAGGGCGCTTTTCCCCCTTGGGCCGTAGCCTTGCACAGTGCGGTGCAGAAAACAGATGCGCTTGTCGGAGTGGCGCGGTAAGTCAGCGTCATGTCTTTTGTCGAACGCGTCAATCAGGCCGATCTCTGGCTACTCGATAAGGTCTTTCAACCTGTATCGGACAGGTTGCCAGAACGGCTTTCTGCTGCCGAACTGGGGATGAGCCTCCAGCTTGGCGCGATCCTGTTCTTTCTGGCAGCCATTGCCATTCTGATCTTTACGGGTGCCACATCTCTCAGCGGGTCGATGTTCAACATCCTCAACTGGGTGCTGTTCGTTTGCTTCTACATGGCGATCCAGCGCATGCGCCCGCTGGTACGCGCCGGTCAGGCCAATCCGCTGCGCAGCTTCCTGCTGGGCATGAGGCCGCTCGGTATTGTCTGGCTTGGGGTATCCCTGTGGAATGGCGTGTCTGGCAGTGGCCTGATCATGCTGGTTGATCTGTTCATCAACATCACCAACCTGATTTTTGTGATCGGGCTCTATTTTGTCTCCTGCCAGCCACGCCCTCCTGCGCGCCGCACAAGCAAGAGCCGTGCCCATCTGACCCCCATCATGGGCGGTTTGCAGGACTGAGAGCTCTCTGGGAAATTCAATGTGGGGGCAGGGCGTGGGACGCACAAGAAGATCATTGGCTGCAAGCGCCGTATTGCGGTCGACACAGATGGCCGTCCGCGCCTAGATTATTATATTGCCATATTTATGTTATTTGCAAAATGTTTTGAATAACACTCTACAAATCAAATCCTGACACTCGCAATGCATGCTCGACTATATTCTGGTCTTCTGTGTAACTCCCGCCTGAAATTCCAACCGCGCCTAGCTTAATGCCATTGATGAACAGTGGATATCCACCGCCAACCGGAACAAATCGTGGAGTCTGCGCAATCGGTGCAAGCTTCGGGTCCGCGATGAGGTCATTCAGGACGTGAGTCGGTAAACCGAATGAACTTGCGGTCCAAGCTTTATTGATGGCCATTTCGACAGGTAAAAAGTGTGCCCTATCCATGCGTTTAAATGCGGTAAGATGTCCACCATTATCGACAACGGCGATTGAAATACTGATTCCTTGGCGGCGAGCTTCATCAAAAGCCGCAGAGCAAAGCTTTTCTGCGCCTTGTTCCGTAATCTCTTTTGAATTGTAAAAATTTTCGGTCATTGTTGTATAAGTTCCTATATGTGGAATCACTCAGGTATAAATATGTGGATTTGTGATATTACTCAACAAATCCACAATAAATTTTTATCCTTTGAATGTTTTTAGAATAACATCCTGTATTTGTTCAACACTGGGTAGATAGAGTTTTTCCAGTTTTGGTGAAAAGGGTACTGGCGTGTGTGGAGCGCTAAGCATCCCGGGAGCAGATTTGAGATCCGAGAAATTACGATTTGTCACCTGTGCGATAATATCTGTCGCGATATTGCACCTCGGATAGGCTTCATCGACAGCAACAAGGCGTCCGGTCTTACTCACAGAGCGTCGTACGGTCTCCAAATCAAGCGGTGACAAGGAACGTAAGTCTATTACCTCGACATCGAGGCCTTGTTCGGACAGCGTTTCGGCTGCCGCAAGAGAACGCTGTACCATCTGACCGTAGGTGACTACCGAGACATCTCGTCCTTCACGCGCAATTCTGGCCTGACCGAAGGGAACAGTATACGCTTCATGCGGCACTTCACCTTCTACACCGTAAAGATTTTTAGGTTCACAGAAGATCACCGGGTCATCGTCGCGAATGGCCTGGATCATGAGGCCTTTTGCATCGTATGGTGTGCTGGGACATACGACTTTCAGTCCCGGAATATGGGTGAAGATTGAAGTAAGCATCTGGGAGTGTTGTGCGGCACCGTTAATGCCTCCCCCTACCATCGTTCGCATTACGAACGGCGTTTTGGCTTTACCTCCAAACATATACCTGAATTTGGCAGCCTGATTCAGTAACTGGTCAAAACACACCCCCATAAAATCGATGAAAGGCAGTTCTGCCACTGGGCGAAAGCCACATACCGCAGCACCGATAGCAGCGCCCATATAGGCCATTTCGGTCGGAGGCACATCGATGACACGGTCGCCATGCTTTGAGTAGAGTCCCTGGGTTACCCCCAAAACGCCACCCCAGCAATCAGTCTCACCACCGGTGCCAATGCCTCCGGCTGCGTCTTGTCCAAGAACGAGAACAGTTGGATCAAGCGTCATTTCCTGATCGAGAGCTTCGTTGATTGCCGCTTTTAAAGTAATTTTCCTGGTCATATTTATCTCTTTAATCAATATGTTACATAAACATCGGAATAAAGGGCGATATCGTCCGGCTCAGGAGCATTTAAGGCCTCACTGACTGCCTTCGAAATCAGTGCGTCAACTTCTCTGTCGATATTTTCCAGATCGGATGCGTCGATGCCTTTTGCTGCAACATTTTTTCTGAATATTGCCAGACAATCGTGATCATCTTTGGCCTTCTCGACTTCGCCTGCTGGGCGATAAGTCTGCTGATCACCTTCAAAATGTCCGTAGAAGCGGACGTTTTTACATTCAAGCAGTACAGGACCTCTGCCTGACCGCATTTCGGCAACAAGCTCGCCAGCAGCTTTGTATACAGCGAAAAAATCCAAGCCATCGACCGTTACGCTTTTCATACCAAAACCTTTGGCGCGGTCTTCATAACTTGTGACAGACGTAGTTCTGTTTTGCGGAGTTGTCTGGGCATAACCGTTGTTTTCAACAACGAACATAACCGGCAGCTCCCAGACTGCAGCAAGATTCATGCTTTCAAGCACAGCGCCTTGGTTGACCCCGCCATCACCACCAAAACTGACAGCGACACCGCGATCCCCGCGTAATTTTGACGCCAGGGCAGCACCGCATACCAGCGGGGCACCTGCGCCAAGAATACCATTGGCGCCCATCATACCCTTGCTGAGATCCGCAATGTGCATGGAGCCGCCCTTGCCATTGCAAACGCCCCCTACCTTGCCATAAATTTCCTTCATCATGGCAATCACGTCGACGCCTTTGGCAATACAATGCCCATGTCCGCGATGTGTGCTGGCAATATTATCGCTATCCATCAAATGCGATAAAATACCTACTGCGGTTGCCTCCTGACCTGCATACAGATGTGCAAATCCCGGAATCTCGCCATTTTTATAATCGGAATGAATACGGTCCTCGAAACTTCTGATCGTCTTCATCCGGCGATAGGCTTCGAGGATCATCTCATATCCCGGATCATTCGGATTTTCTGTTATCTCACTCATATAATTTGCTCCAGAAATTGAATGGCCACCTGTGAGTTATGCGGACTTCACGTGCTGGAGAGTTAGATGAATATTCCCAAAAACTTGCAGTTTTTTCTCTATGAGGATTCTGGGGTCTGTTAGATTTTGAGATGATCTGCATCGGCAGCGATGCAGGCCATGGAGAAGCAGGAAGCGGGGGTTTTCTCGTATCGGGTGGCAATACCTCTCCACTCTTTAAGGCGAGCCCATGAATTTTCGACCAGGTGGCGGTGTCGATAGGCCCATTGGGGGCACGAAAGGGAAGGCTCGTTTCGTTTGGTCGGAATGACCGCTCGCAAGCCTCTGCTCTACAGATCCTCATGAAACCGGTTTGAGACGTATCCCCGGTCACAGACGACATAGCGTGGCACAGCACGCCATGCGTTCAGAAATGCCATGGTAGACGGCAGTTCGTGCGCCTGCCCCTGGGTCAGGGTGAATGACAGGGCTTTTCTGCGCCCGCCGGCCGCTAGGCAGACCTTGCTGCCAAAGCCTCCGCCCGAGCGGCCAGGTGCCTGACAATGGCTCCGGTCTTTTCAAAATCTCCCTTTTGGGCGGCCCCTATTGCCTCGTGATGTGCCCTGATGTTCGTGCTGTCGAGAAAGGCCACGCCCAGGGCTGGATCCCCGTCGTTCGTCCGCTCGAAAAGCGTCTCCCACACACAGAGCTTCGCCTTGCGGATGAAAAGCCGAGCTGTAGTCCACCAGGGGCCGCGTCCTGCAGGAATGGATCGCCGTTTCGCGCCGTTCTGATGGCGCCAGCAGAGCGTCGACATCATCAGGCGCAGGTTGCGTGGCGGTGTTTTGCCTTCGGATCGCACCTCCTCAATCGAAGGCTCCCAAACGCCCCGCGTATCATCAGAAATCACGGATTGCATCATGCTCATCAAGAAGAGCTATACAGACCTACTGTAGCTTCAGGGCCTCACAGGCCCTAGTCCGTCCCATCTGCGCGTTTGGCAAGAGGCGCAATAACTCGGGGTGGTGATCGCGACCTGAGGTAACGTAGTTCTGCTCCGCTTTGGGCAACTGCGTCCGCGAAGACTAGCGCAGGAAGACCGATCGATCGACACGGGGGACATCCACTATGGAATGGATGAACTGCGTGCTGGCGATTCCGATAAGAATGCCGACAGCGAATCCGCACCAGATCAAGGTGCTGGAAAAGGGCTTGCGCGCATCGCGTGCCAGTAGCTTGGACTGGATTTCAGCACGGGATTGCTGGGTCTGATACAGCTCTGACCGCACGGATTCGAGACGGGCACGTGAGTTGCGCAGCTCAAGGTCCATCTGACGCAGATTGTTGGTAAGCGTCACAATCTGCTGCCTTGCCGCCAGCACGTCAGGGCCGTTCTCCGCCTTGGTGGTTCGTGGTCTGGGCTTGGCGCGTGGTGGCGGGTTGGGCGCAATGGCGACAAAGAGATTCTTGAGGGCGCCGCCTGTCGTACCGCTCTTGCGCGCACGCGAGCGCAGCGCATTGAGCGCGGCGATGGACTGCCCTTCCTGTTCTTCAAGAACCAGAGCGAGGATATCCGAGAGAACCTTGAGTTCCTTGGGGTCGAACGAGCCGGACATCAGCCGATCATGCTCTCCAGATCATCGTCGTCATCACCCGACGCCGTCGGTCGAGGGCTGGCAGCGCGGCGCAACCGGTCCATGATGGCGAGACCAAGACCCTGGCGGGGCACCGGCATGGCGGCGATGGTCTTGAGGCCACGCCTTTGCCCCTCGCCATCCAGGAAGCGCAACCCGGCAAAGAGGCGTGAAGCGGCCTCCTCAAGGTCGCTGCGCTCGCTGAGGTTGTAAACCAGCCCCGCGCCGCTCAGGGCCGGGCCGAAGGCCAGGAGCGCCTCATGCTCATCCACGCTCTCGGCGCTCAGACGGACCGGTAGGCCGGGCGCATAATGCGAGGCAAGCATGCCGGGGGAGGAGGGAAGCTTGGTGGCGTAATCGTCAGGATTGCGGATCGTGCCGCATACGGCTTCAAGCTGTTCCAGCGTGATGCCGCCCGGACGCAGCAGGAAAGGTACCTCGCGAGAGAGGTCGATGACGGTGCTTTCGAGCCCGACCGAGCAGGGGCCGGAATCGAGAATGGCATCGATACGACCATGCATGTTGCGCAGCACATGAAAGGCATCGGACGGGCTGACACGCCCCGACGGGTTGGCCGAAGGGGCTGCCACCGGCTGGCCGACAGCCTGAAGCAGCGCCAGAGCGGTCTTGCCGCGTGGAACGCGTACCGCGATGGTTGGCAGACCGGCCGTCGCCAGATCGCAGATGGTCGAGCCGCTCTTGCGCGGCAGAATCATGGTGAGGGGCCCCGGCCAGAAGATCTCGGCCAGGCGGCGGGCCATGTCGTTGGCCTCGACATGCTCGAAAGCAGCTTCAGCGCTGGCGAAATGACTGATGAGCGGGTTGAACCGCGGCCGGTTCTTGGCGGCAAAGATGTGGGCCACGGCAGCGTTGGACGTGGCCAGCGCGCCCAGACCGTAAACCGTCTCGGTCCCGAAAGCCACGAGCTTGCTCTCAAGCAAGAGTGTCGCAGCGCGCTGGATGGCGTCAGGATCGGCCTTGAGAATTTCTGTCATGCATCCTGCCCTTGTGTGACGTGGCGTCCGGTGCAGAGGAAGGGCGGATTGAACCAGCCCGGTTTGCCGTAGCGCAGGGGGGTGCCTGTTTCATCAAGCACATGGCCGCCTGCGGCTTCGACAATGGCCTGCGGGGCGGCCGTGTCCCATTCCATAGTCGGGCCAAGGCGGGGGTAGAAATCGGCTGCACCCTCTGCGACACGCGCGAATTTGGCGGCCGAGCCGATATTGCCTAGCGTTCCGATTTTTCGCCCGGCAAGCCATTCCTTGAGGCGCGGGTCATCGGCGTAGTGACGCGAAGCCAGGATACGCAGCCCGTTTTCGGGCGGCACGACCGCAGCAATAGGGGTCGTCCCGTTGCTGTCACGACGCCAGGCACCTTGCCCCACGAGGCCGGTATAGAGTTGCCCGTAAGCGGGAAGGGCCATCGCCCCGAGAACTGCCCGGTTACGATAGATCAGCCCGATATTGACCGTGAAGTCGTCACGTCCTGCGGCGAATTCGCGCGTGCCATCAAGCGGGTCGACAAGCCAGTAGATTTCACCTGGCTCCGCAAAGGCACCACTGGCGATTTCCTCCTCGCCAATAGCCGGTATATCAGGGCGAGCGGCACGCAGCCCTGCCAGAATATGACGCTCAGCCGCCTGATCCGCTTCGGTTACCGGCGATTTATCCGCCTTGATGATCGTCTCGAAGCCCCGGTCGCGAATTTCGTTGATAAGTGTGGCGGCCTCATCGGCCAGGCGAGCGGCGAGGGCAAGCAGGGCTTCAGCATCAGGGGGAAGGGCTTCGGTCTGGGTCATGGATCCGGCTTACCCGAAGTTCTGGATATCGTCATGAGCAAAAAGAGGCGCTGATGCGTTGTTTTGCGCATCGCTGTTATCCGGCATGGACTTTGCCTCGGCACGCTCCGCGTGTCGGTGTGTCAGCCGTGCGGGTGGGCGCCATACAGGTGGAAGGCCAGCAGAAGCTTGGCGTCCTGCTGCGGGAGGGTCGGTATGGCGTCAAGGGGTAACACGCGAAGTCTGATATGCTCGTGCTCGCTCTCCAGCCCCGTTGCGCGATTGTCGAGAGTGGCCAGTTCCGACGGCTCCAGATCGATTTCCAGCGCATAAAGCGTGAGATGTTCGTCACAACCACCGGGTGAAAGCGTGACGGTGCCGAGCGAGATCAGGTCCTGTTCCGCAAGCGTCAGTGTGATGCCCGTCTCCTCCGCAAACTCGCGCAGCGCCGTGCTCTGTACTGTGCCGTCATCGACCATTCCGGCGGGCAGGGAGAGGGACTCTGCGATGGCTATCGGGAGGCGGGGCTCGCAGGTAAGCACGGTTCTCGGCGGGTGATCGGGATGACGCAGCACTACAAGAATACCGACGGAGTCCCCACGCAGGAAGGCATAGCGGGGTACGGAAATCCCCTCATGACGGGCCTGCGCCTCGGCGAAGACAAAGCCGATCCGGCTGCCGAACTTCACGGCGTCACGGATTGTGAGGGAGGATACCTCGAATTCGCGTTCCACGCCCGCGATCCAGCGACGCACATGGGGTGCGTTGGCAATGGCGTCATGCCAGTCTTGTGGAATATGAGACGCAAAGGCCAGAACCATGCGGGGTTTTTCCTTGAGCCGGTTTATGGTTTTACTCACAACGAACCAGATGACCGGAACTGTCCATGATTTTTCTGCGCGCCCTGCTGGACGCCAATAAATGGCGGCCCCGTGATTCCCTGCCACCCGCGCCGCGTCCACTCACGCTTCATATCGTGGCGGGTGGTGGCTGCGATGGCTGTCGTATCGAGGCGCAGGCCCTTCAGGGTGCGGCCTATGATCTGACCCGTCACGACATCCGTTTTGTCGATACACCCCATGACGCCGAGCTTCTGTTCGTCACCGGCGTTGTGACGCGCGCCATGCTGCCCGGGCTTCAGGCACGCTGGGAGGCCATGCCGGGGCCAAAGGGCATTGTGGCGATCGGCGATTGTGCACTCGGCGTCGGGCCGTTCGGGGTGAATTACGCCGTGCTGGGCGGTATCATGGAGGCGGGTCTGACCGGTGTGCGACAATGTGATGTGGCCCTGCGTGGCTGCCCGCCCAGCCCGGCGGAAATCCTGCGTGCCCTGCTTCTGCTGACGACCGGACGGGTTGTGAAGGCATGAGTAACATTGAGACCGAACTGGTGGCGGTGCTGCTTGCGGTGCAGGACGAACAGCCTCTTGTGCTGACACTCGATCAGGGGCGCAACCTGCCTTCCGGGCCGCTGGAAACGGCGCATCGCTCCTTGCAGCGTGGCATGCGCCTCTGGGTCGAGCAGCAGACGCAATGTCACCTTGGCCATATCGAGCAGCTTTATACCTTTGCTGAGGCGTCGGGCGGTGAAGCGGGATCGGCGGATGCAGGGCAGGCCAGCGGAGACGCGCCGCGTCTCATACGTATTTCCTATATGGGGCTGACCCGTCTGGAGGATGCGCAGGAAGGCTGGCGCGGGCTGTACGAATATTTCCCGTGGGAGAATTTGCGGGGTAGCGGCGCGGAACTGATCGAGGGCGAAATCGGTCGGGCGCTCCAAAACTGGGCCGGGCGCGATCCGGCAAGGCAATGGCGCTGCGCCGAGACCTTCGGGCTTGAAGGGCAGCCCTGGAATGATGAGCTGGTTCTGCACCGCTATGAGCTGCTGTGGGAGGCCGATCTTCTGCCTGAATCGCGCAGGCCCGGCGCCTGGGTGGTACCCGGCCGTGCCATGCCGTCGGATCGTCGGCGCATCCTCGCGACTGCCCTGGCGCGTCTGCGGGCCAAGATACGCTATCGCCCCGTGGTGTTCGAGCTCATGCCCGAGACCTTCACCCTCTGGCAGTTGCAGCGCACGGTCGAGGCCATTGCGGGAAGACCGCTGCACAAGCAGAATTTCAGGCGGCTGATCCTGGCCCAGGACCTCGTGGAAGAGACGGGCGAGGCGGAAAACCAACCCCAGGGACGCCCCGCACGGCTCTATCGCTTCAGGCGCGAGGTGATCGGTGCCCGACAGCTTATGGGTTCCAAATTGCCGATTGCCCGGTCAGTATGATCTCCGATGGCCTTCCTCCGCGCTTTTTCGACAATCACGGCTTTGTGGCTTTGAAAACATCGGGGAGGCACCCAATGTATGGGGCTCAACAGTTTTGCCCCTATTATGCTCATATAGAGCATAACTAAGCGGAGAGGATCCGATGGATCAGATGACCCTCGTCAGAGATCGTGGCGATGCCCTGTATGAACCCGTTTCGCGGCTGATGGCGCGGGAGGACTGGGAACGTAATTTCGAGGATGATATCCGGGCGATCCTGCGGCTGAAGCGCGAACGCAATGCGGTCATTCTCGCGCATAATTATCAGACCCCGGAAATCTTCCACTGCATCTCCGATATCCGCGGTGACAGTCTTGCGCTCGCCCGGGAGGCCCAGCGCTGTGAGGAGCAGGTAATCGTGATGGCCGGCGTTCACTTCATGGCTGAAACGGCCAAGCTGATGAACCCGGAGAAGACGGTACTCATACCGGACTCGATGGCGGGTTGCTCGCTGGCGGAATCCATCACGGCTGAGAATGTCCGGGCGCTCAAGGCGGCTTATCCCGGTGTTCCCGTCGTGACCTATGTGAACAGTTCGGTTGCCGTCAAGGCGGAGACCGATATCTGCTGCACGTCCGGCAATGCCAAGAAGGTGGTCGAGAGCCTTGGTGTGCCGCGTGTCATCATGATCCCTGACGAGTTTCTGGCGAAGAACATCCAGAACGAGACCGGCATCGAGATGCTCACCTGGCCTGGCCATTGCGAGGTTCATGAGCGTTTCACGCCCCTCGAGATCAGGCAGTACCGGCGTATGCATCCCGGTGTCGTGGTGCTGGCCCATCCGGAGTGCCCGCCCGAGGTTGTGGCGGAAGCCGATTATGCAGGCTCGACGGCGGGGATGATGGAATTCGTGGCGGTCAGGCAGCCCGCCAAGGTGCTGCTGGTCACGGAATGCTCCATGAGCGACAACCTCGCAGCGCTCAACCCGGCGGTCGAGTTCGTTCGCCCGTGCAATCTCTGCCCGCATATGAAACGCATCACGCTGCCCGCCATTCGTCGTGCGCTGGAGACCATGCAGGAGGAAGTGACCATTCCCGATGCGCTCTTCCCGCAGGCCAGGCGTGCGGTCGAGCGAATGCTGGCGGTCTGAGGGCCTGAGCCATGATGACACTCACCCGTTTTGCAGGCTGGCCCGTCATTGCGGGTGCAGGTCTTGCGGGGCTCTCGGCGGCCCTGCATCTTGACCGGCCCTGCGTGGTGCTCAGCCCGTCACCTCTGGGGACGGAAGCAGCCAGCATGCTGGCGCAGGGTGGCCTTGCAGCGGCCATCGGTCATGATGATGACGTGGCGCTTCACATGCGCGACACGCTCGATGCCGGTGACGGGCTGTGTGACCCCCGTGCCGTCGAGGCCATCATCGGGGCTGGCCCCTCTGCAATAGCGACCCTGCTCGACTGGGGGGTGGCGTTCACCCGTACCGGTGGCAGCGATCTGGACCTGCATCTGGAGGCGGCCCATTCGCGCGCGCGCATCGCGCATGTGAGTGGTGATGGCAGCGGTGCAGGCATCATGCAGGCGCTCATGGCGCGGGTCAAAGCCTCTCAGCGCATTGTGGTGCTCGATGGGGTGACGCTCGATCATCTGCATATCGTTGATGGGCAGGTTCGCGGTGTGTGGCTCAATACGGGTCAGTTCATTCCAACCAATCACTGCATCCTGGCCTGTGGCGGGGCAGGGGCGCTCTATGTCGGTGCAACGAGCCCTGCCAGCAATACGGGGCGGGGTCTGGCAGCCGCCGCGCGGGCCGGGGCCCGGTTGGCCGATATGGAATTTGTCCAGTTTCATCCCACTGCCCTCGATGTCGAGACAGGAGGGGGACGCTCGCCTCTTATCAGCGAAGCCGTGCGGGGGGCGGGAGCGGTGCTCGTGGATGAAACCGGCAACCGCTTTACGGACGAGCTGCAATCCCGTGATCGCGTATCACGGGCGATTGCGCGCCACCGTGCACTGGGGCATCGCGTGTTTCTCGATGCGCGATATAGCGGGCCGCATGCGCGGGGCAACCGGCATGGTGCCGGGCAGGCGACGGGCTTGAGGCAGGTCTTTTCACGCCAGTTTCCGGGCATTGCGCGCATCTGCGCCCAGCACGGTATCGATCCTGATCGTGAGCCTATTCCGGTAAGGCCAGCGGTTCATTATCACATGGGCGGTGTGGCCACAGATCTGCATGGCCGGGCCAGCCTCGCGGGGCTATGGGCCTGCGGCGAGGTCGCCTGCACCGGGTTGCACGGTGCGAACAGGCTGGCCAGTAATTCACTGCTTGAGGCGTTTGTGATGGGGCGGGCCGTGGCGTGGGATGTGAACAATGCCACGCGCGAGCGTCATTCCTGCCAGAATCCCACAGAGCCCACGCGCTTTGGGGCGGCGAGTTTTGGGCCGCGCATGGATAAGGGGGCAGGGATCCTGCGGGATCATGACGGGCTGGAGGGTCTGTCGGCCTTTCTCACCCCGCTTGCCGCGCGCGATGACCATGCTCTGGTTGGTGCTGCCATCGCCAAAGCTGCCTTACGCCGCAAGGAGAGCCGTGGAAGCCACTGGCGACTTGATGGAGACGAAGCGCCGCAGACCGGGCGTTTCCAGTTTACCCTTGCCGAAATCGGTCTTGGACAGGGCGATATCGCCGCAGCAGGTTCGCCCCCTATGACCCATGCGCAGAGGAGCTTCGTGCACGCATGACAATTTTCATTCCTCCCTTGCCCGATCTGTTGTGGGAACCTGTCATACGGGCCGGTCTGGCCGAGGATTTCGGCACCGGGGGTGATGCCACGTCACAGGCCATTGTCCGGCCCGGTCAACGCCTGCGCGCGGTGTTCCGCGCCCGTCATGAAGGCGTTATGGCTGGAATGGCGGGTGTCAGGTTGGCATTTTCCCTGCTTGACCCGAACGCGAATTTCACAGCGCTCAAGGAGGATGGATGCCGCATTCTGCCACGTGACATCCTTGCCGAGATCGAGGGGCCTGCGGAGATCGTTCTGGGGGGAGAGCGCACAGCGCTGAATCTGCTCTCCCATCTGAGCGGTATCGCAACCGCAACGCGTCAGGTTGTAGACGCCATCCACGGTACGAAAGCCCGTGTTTGCTGTACGCGCAAGACCCTGCCGGGTCTGAGAGCCATTCAGAAATATGCGGTCAAGGCAGGGGGCGGGAGCAATCATCGCTATCGTCTCGATGATGCGATCCTGATCAAGGATAATCATATTGCCTTATGCGGAGGGGTGGCTTCGGCGCTCAAATCCGCAAGGCAGCGCGCGGGGCATCTGATGGCGATTGCCCTTGAGGTGGATACGCTCGACCAACTTGAAACGGCCCTCTCGACGGGCGGGGCGAATGTCTATCTGCTCGACAATATGGGGCCCGACATGCTTCGGCGCGCCGTGGAGATGGTGAAGGGCCGCGCCCTGACAGAAGCCTCCGGTGGCATTACGCCTGACACGGCGCCAGCCATTGCGGCTTCAGGGGTGGATGTGCTCTCGCTCGGCTGGTTGACCCATAGCGTCAAGGCTCTGGATATCGGGCTTGATATCGATCTGTAACGATGTCTCCTCGTCCTGCTCCCTCCTGTCTCCTGCGCAGCGGGGAGGAGGTTTGCTTGCCGATGGTTTATCAGGGTGACTCATGAGAAAGCACCATCCAGCATAGAACTGTTTGCGTCCTGATCTGCCTGGCCTTGCTTCCCAATACGGTTGACCTGAGAAACGGCGTCTGCAGTTTTCTGAGTTGAGGCGCTTCTTGACGGTGTTCCGTGTGGGCGCGAGTTGGGCAAAGCCACCACTCGGAGGTATTGGCTTATCCAGCTTGCCACTCTGGCCGCGTGGCCTATATGCACCAGACCCAAACAGAAACGTTCCATATCCGACACATTACGACTTGATTTCGTCTTGTATACCTGCTTGTGTGCGTGCAGATATAAAACTGCAATCAGGGCTCATGAGACATAACTTTATGTCTTTTAAGTAATCAATTGGAAAACTTTCGGAAATTGGGATGAGGGTCTCGATGGCGTATGTCTTGGGTCGTGGAAAACTGAAAATCGGGCTGGCGATCTGCCTGGCCTCGGCCACCTGTCTGTCGCAAAATCTTGCTTTTGCATCCGCCGGTGCACCGGCTTCAGCCGGGACCCCGCGTCATGGTAGCCCGAAGCATATGGTGGCCCGGTCTGGCCAGACAGCAACGGCACCCGTGCCGCACGCGGGTCGCAAGAAGGCCGTCGAGGCTAGGGGCGAGGAGCAGATATCGGTCACGACCTCACGCCAGGCCCTCAATGGCGGTGGGGGCATGATGCGCATCGAGCACGCGCCGCGTAACGTGCAAACCGTCGATCACGAATATATCTCCATGCGTAACCCATCGAGCACGGCGCTCGATCTGATTCAGAACCTTCCCAGCGTCAGCATCAGCACGCCCGATCCCTATGGCATGCAGGGTGGTCAGATCCAGACACGCGGTCTGACTGATCTCGATATGGCGCTTCTGGTCGATGGCGCGCCCGCGGCGGCGGCCAAATACATCACCGAGAATGTGGATACCGAGAACGTCGAATCCGTCTCGCTGACGCCCGGCAGTTCCGAGACCGCGTTGCCTGTGATGTCGGCGGCCAGCGGAACGATGAACGAGACCACCCATACGCCTGACAAGAAGTTTGGCGGTCTGGTCGATTTTTCCTATGGCACGAACAACCTGTCGCGCGAGTTCATCCGGCTGGAAACCGGCGAGATCGGCCATAGCGGCGTGCGCGGCTATGTCTCGTTTTCAAACACCCACACACGCAGCTGGATGGGGGCGGGTATCAATGACCGCCGTCACGTTGATTTCGGCCTGAACAAGCAGTGGAAGAATGGCTCGTTCGCCAAGGCCTTTGTCTCGTGGAACTGGGAAGACTTCACGATCGACAATTATCCGACCCAGCAGGAATTCTACAAATACAAGCATACGGGTGAAGGCTACGGCCGCTCGGCGAATTCGAACAACATCAACTACTGGAAAAACAATACCGATTACTGGAATCAGGTCTATCTTTCTGCTCCGATCCATATTGTCCTGACGCGCCGCATCGCCTTCGATCTTCAGCCTTATTACAACCTTGGACGGGGCTGGGATGCGTCACCAGGTGGCACCGTGACGCAGAATGACGGCACCACCCGCAACGTGACCAGCTACTTCCTGCAGGGAGCGACCGAGCGCCGCGGGGCGACCGCAAAGCTCGGCATTGATGTGGATCGCCACAACCATGTGTCCTTCGGCTACTGGTACGAAAACAACTACACCCAGCAATCCTACCCAACCAGCTACACGCAGGATAACGGTGCTGCCCCGAGCCCCAACTGGGCAGCCTATCGGATCGACGCGGGCGATCAGCAGAATGCCGGTACGGAAATCCACAGCCTGTTTGTCGAGGATCATGCCAAATATCTGAACGACAAGCTTGATATTCAGGCTGGGTTCAAATTCGTCATGTCCAATACCTGGAACAAGGATCTGTACGGGCGCATGTCTAATAACCGGACCGCCCCTTTGCCGCAGCTTTCTGTTGGCTATACCATCGACGAGCACAGCCAGATCTACCTGAATGCAGAAGGGGATTACCGTCAGCCGAGCGCCGTGGATCTGGGATGGCTCTATACCAGCGTACCGATTCCGAAAAACCAGTATTCCATCAAGGAAGAGCTGGGTTATCGCTATCATGATCAGCACATCATCGTTGATGCGTCATTCTTCAACTACAATGTCACCAACCGTATCGTGAACCAGTATCTGGGCATGAACCAGTTCAAGCCGTTCTCGATCGGTAACCAGCATATGCGCGGTTTCGATTTCATGATCTCGGGCCGCCCGATTCACGGATTCAGCCCCTATGCCTCGGTCGAATATCTCCACGCTGTTCAGGACAGCAATGTGTTCGACCCCTATACAAATGTCATGCTGAACTCGAAGGGTACGCAGGCCATCATGGCGCCGCGTGTGCTCGCGAATTTCGGTCTGACCTACAAATATGCCGGGTTCTTTGGCAATGCGAGCCTCCATTACACGGGCCCGCAATCCGTCAGTGTCGCGGGCGATCAGCGCATGCCCGGCTTCGTCACGAACACGATTTCACTGGGCTATCGCTTCAAGCCAGTCGGTATCGCCCAGTCGCCGACCATCAAGCTGAACTTCGCCAATGTAACGGGCTCGATTGTGCGAACGGGAGCCATGGGTGCGATCTATAGCGCGAAGGATCCGAGCACAGTCTATAGCGGCAGCCTTGCGCCCTATACCGGCTACGGCAATTCCTTCATGACGGCCGCGCGCTTCACCATGACAGGAACGGTCTCCACCAGTTTCTGAGCGGATCTCGCTCAAGACAGAACCATCGAAAACGCCCCAGCCGAAGCGCGGGGCGTTTTTTGCAGGTCAGCCGAAGGTGAAGGAGAATGCTTCGACACCGGGTGACAAAAACTCGATGCGAAACAGGTGGTCGCCTACATTGTTCTCACCCTGGCGGATGAGCTGATAGAGACGCTGGCCGCTCACCGTTCCCATGCCGTCGGCATCGCAATCTGTACCGTGCATGGCACCCGGAGGCTGGCCATCAAGGGTGACACGAAACCTGACGGGTTTGCCGTCTTTCGCCGGGCCGAGCACAAGGTGCAGGTCACGGGCATGGAAGCGAAAGGTAATTGAACCCCCCGGCTTGTTGAGGCGGGCGGCTTCAGGCCCGATCGTCCAGTTCCCGCTCAGGCCCCATTCATTGAGGGCGGGGCTGTTTTCGATGACATAATCATTGGGTGAGTCCTGAACGGCGCCCCCGGTCGAGATGAAATGACTGGCGCGTTCATAACCGATATAGGTTTCGGGGGAGCCGATAGCAGAGAGATCGGCTTCGGATTGCTCGCCTGTTCCCACAGGATGAACAAGGTCATCTGGCACGTTCTTGGCGCCATTATCGCGCAGCATGGCCTGTATCTGATGTTCGGAGCGGTCGTAATCACCTTCACCGAAATGATGGGCCTGTATCTTGCCATCCCCTTCAACGAAATAGGCGGCAGGCCAGTACTCGTTGTTGAAGCCGTTCCAGATGGCGCGGTCGTTATCGACGGCTACCGGGAAGGTGATGTGGAAGCGCGCGACTGCTTTCTCGATGTTTTCGAGGTTTTTCTCGAACGCGAATTCAGGCGCATGAACGCCGATCACGACAAGCCCGTAAGGTTTGTACTTATTGGCCCAGGCCTCGACATAAGGCATTTCGCGCAGGCAGTTGATGCAGGAATAGGTCCAGAAATCGACCAGAACCACCTTGCCCTTGAGCGCCTGCGCCGTGAGCGGCGCAGAGTTCAGCCAGTTGGTGGCGCCACTCAGTGAGTCGAGCGGGGCCGCTCTTGCTCCTGTAATGGCCCCCTCAAACGCCAAGGCGAAGCACAGGCCGCCCAGGGCGAGACGCATTCCTGCAAGGTGGGGAACAGCTGGCAGAACCGACCCGAACCGGAACCGGGCTGCTTTGGGCGGCGAAATCGCAGGCTGAGTTGAGAGAGGCCGGAAAATACCGGAAGCGCGCTGAGCCATGAACGGGCCTTTTCGGGCAGGGGCAACGTGCTTCCGGGGCCTGTCAGGTCAGTTGCCGGAACCCATCGCTGCGAGAAGTTCAGCGAGAACGGCGGGGGTTCCTTTCTGTTCCATTCTCTCTGCCATTTCACGTATGAGGCTACGATGCGCTTCGCTCAGGGTGAAGCTTTCAAACACCGTCATGCTGAAAACGCTCTCCCAGGACAGGGCGCGCTCGCGCTGGGTGTCACTTATGGCGGGTTCAAACGGGGCAAAGCTCGTGCCGGCATCGGTGCGGCCGCGCAGGTAGCGAATGAAGCAGGCCAACACGAAAGCGATGCGCTGTATGTCAGCCCCTTTTTCAACCAGCACGTTCCATGTCGGCGCGAGAAAGACGGGCAATTTGCTGCCGCCGTCACCCGTGATGCGAGCCAGCCTGTCGCCCACGGCCGGATTGCTGAAACGGGCCACGATCAGGTCACGATAATCGGGCAGGGACATACCGGCAGGCGCGGTAAGATGCGGGATGACGTCCAGCGTCATGAAACGATCGACAAGAGCATGAATGCCCGGATCGGTGATCGCATCGCGCACGGTGTCGAGCCCCGCAAGCTGGCCGGGATAGGCCAGCATGGAGTGCGAGGCATTGAGCATACGCACCTTGGCCAGCTCGTAGGGATGCACGTCAGGGACAAGCTGCGCGCCGACCTTTTCGAGTTCGGGGCGCCCGTTGACGAAGTGATCCTCAATGACCCATTGCGCGAATTCTTCCGAGATCACGGGCAGCTGGTCGATCACCCCACATTCCGCATTGACCCGTTCGGCGTCTTCCTTGAGCACGGCTGGCGTGATTCGATCGACCATTGAACTCGGGAACGAGACTTCCTGGGCGATCCAGGCTGCCAGAGCGGGGTCAAGCGCCTTGGCATGGGCCAGAACGGACCGGCGCGTTACCACGCCATTATCGCGCAGGTTATCGCAGGACAATACGGTGAAAGGCGCAATGCCCGCCTCACGGCGACGGCGCAGCCCTTCGACAATGAAGCCGAAAGCCGATTCCGGTTTGGCCGGGTTCGCCAGTTCACGTTGGGTCAGGGGGGGCCTCCAGGCGGTAGGTGCCCGTAGCTTGATCCTGATTATAGCCGCCTTCCGTGATGGTCATGGAGACGATGCGCGTTGCAGGATCGGCAATGCGGGCCAGAACGGCCTCAGGGTCAGCCGGGGCGAAAAGATAGGCGATCATGCTGCCGATCACCTGATGGCGGGTCTTTCCGTCAGGGGCGTAGCGGGTCAGCGTGTACAGGTCGTTCTGCGCCGGAAATGCCTCCAGCTTGAGGCGCTCGGTGGCGTCATCAATCAGCCCGACGCCGCAGAAGGCCCAATGGCTGTTGCCCGGCTCGTGCAGAAGCTTGTCCATGTACCAAAGCTGATGGGCGCGATGGAAATTGCCCACGCTCAGATGCACGATCCCGGCTGTCAGGGCGTCGCGGTCATAGGAGAAAGTCTCGACACTGGATGGCAGGGCCGGGAGAGTTGCTGTGGAAAGAGCAATCATGAGCTATCCTGGGTGTGATCTTACGCGATCACGACAATGGCGTCGGGGTCGTCCTGCCCCGGATGGAAAAATGCCGGAACAGTCCGGGCATGGCCTCGTTCGGCCACGCAATCTGTAGTGCAGCGCGCCGGATGATGTGGCGGTTCCCCTATATCCCTCAAGCGATAAAACGGACTGTCTATGGCACTATTTGGTGAGGAGGATTACACCGCCCCGATGACGAACAGGAAAACGATTGCCGTAATTGGCGCGGGCCCGGCCGGACTTGCCGCCGCCGAGCGGATTTCGGCGGCCGGGCACGATGTGGTGGTCTATGACCATATGCCAAGCCCCGCCCGTAAGTTCCTGATGGCCGGGCGCAGTGGGCTGAACCTCACCCATGCCGAAGATCTCTCCCTGTTCCGGACGCGCTATGGTGAAGCCGAGGCATGGCTGACGCCGTTCATTGAGCGCTTTCCTCCGCAGGCGCTGCGCGACTGGGCCGACGGGCTGGGGCAAAGCTGTTTTACGGGCAGCAGCGGTCGCGTTTTTCCTCATGCCATGAAGGCCTCACCGCTCTTGCGGGCGTGGCTCGGGCGTCTGGCAGCGCAGAACGTGCGGCTTGCTCTGCGCTACCGCTGGACCGGATGGGACGCACAGGGACAGCTGCTATTTTCGACACCAGAGGGCGTGGCCAGCGCCTGCCCGGACGCTGTCGTTCTGGCGCTCGGTGGTGCATCATGGTCTCGCCTGGGGAGTGATGGCGGATGGGTCGAGTACCTGCCCCCCGAGAGCGTTGCTCCGCTCCAGCCAGCCAATTGCGGCTTTCAGACGTGCTGTCCTGCGGCCTTTCACGAGCGCTTTCACGGTGAGGTGCTCCATTCGGTCGTCATCAGTGGGGCGGGCGTGCAGGCACGGGGTGATGTGACCATCACGCAGCGCGGCATCGAGGGAGCGCCCGTCTATCGCGTGTCGGCGGCATGGCGCGACGCGCTGGCGGAGAGGGCGCCGCTCGACATCAGGATCGATTTCCGCCCCGGCCTGACCCGTGACGCACTCGCCCAGCGTCTGGACAAATTCCGTGCGCGGGAGAGCCAGGCGAACAGGCTGCGTCGCCTTGGCCTTTCCGCACCCGCCCGCTGGCTGCTGCGCGAGGCGTTTGAGGGGAGGGTGCAACCCGCAGGGTCCTGCGATGAAAATCAGGGGAAAGGGGCCGCTGACGGGCTGGCCGCGCTGATCAAATCCTGCCCGCTAGGGCTGAGCGGCACAGATGCCCTTGACCGGGCTATTTCCACATCGGGCGGTGTGCGGCGCGATGCCGTGAACCAGGCGCTGATGCTCATGGCGCGGCCAGGCGTGTTCGTGGCAGGAGAGATGCTGGACTGGGAAGCGCCAACGGGCGGCTATCTGCTCCAGGCCTGTTTCGCCACCGGTCGGGCGGCAGGCGAGGGGGTACTGTCGTGGCTGGAGGCGGGGCCCTAGAGTCAGCGCAAATTTTTAAGCCCCAAGCGAAGGGTAAAACCAGCTCTCATGCCTCGGCGAATGGCTGACTTTAGAGGCAAGTTGCGCTAGGGAGACCCCCATGAGCGTATCGATTACCATGGGTCGTGGCCGCGACGGCGCGGATGTCCAGCTGGACCTGACTGAACTTCTCGCAACCCGCCTGTTGGTGCAGGGCAATTCGGGTTCGGGAAAGTCGCATCTGCTGCGTCGCCTGCTTGAACAGACGGCAACGCTTGTCCAGCAGGTCATCGTCGATCCCGAGGGTGATTTCGTGACACTGGCCGATAAATACGGCCACCTCGTGATTGATGCATCGGAACAGACAGAGGCCACACTCCGCGCTGCCGGTGAGCGCGCGCGTGCCCACAGGGCATCGGTTGTGCTCAATCTGGAATCGGTCGAGGCAGAAATGCAGCTTCGGGCGGCAGGGTCGTTCCTCAACGGCATGTTCGAGGCGCCACGCGCGCACTGGTATCCGGTGCTGGTGGTCGTGGATGAGGCGCAGCTTTTCGCGCCCGTCGCGAGTGGTGACACCTCCGATGAGGCGCGACGTCTGTCCCTTGGGGCAATGACCAACCTCATGTGTCGTGGGCGAAAGCGTGGTCTGGCCGGGGTGATCGCGACGCAGCGTCTGGCGAAGCTCGCCAAGAACGTGGCGGCTGAGGCCTCCAATTTCCTTATGGGCCGCACCTTCCTCGATATCGACATGCTTCGCGCGGCCGATCTTCTGGGGATGGAGCGCCGTACGGCGGAGGGGTTCCGTGATCTGGCGCGCGGCCAGTTCATGGCGCTTGGCCCGGCGCTGAGCCGCAGGCCGCTCATGGTCACGATCGGCACGGTCGAGACGGCCAGTCACGCAACAGGGCCGGTCCTGACCCCGTTCGAGGCACGCCCCGCCGAGGATAATTACAGCCTTATTCTCGAACCTGTTGTGGAAGCGACGCCCCGCCCGCGTGAGCGGCGTACGCCGGCGCCCGATCTCTTGGCGCAGCTTGACGCCTATTCCGCCGCTGCGCCGGTCGAGGAGGTCGCGCCGGAAATCGAAGCTGCGCCAGAACTGCTCTGGCGTCTGGTCGAGGCCGTGATTGCCGAGACAGATTCGGCCTATCGCCCGCTGGCCACGCTCTATCAGGATTTCCAGCTGCGCGCCCGCATCGAGCGGCTCAATCGCAATGTGCTGGATCTTGGCGCCTTTCGCCTGCTGCTTGCCAGCGTGCGCTCCGGGGCAAGCTTCGAGCAGGCGCAGGAAGAGACTTGGCAGCAGGCGCTCGATATAGCCCGGGCCGTGCCTGAAGATGTGCAGGGTGTCGTGCTTCTCCTCGCACGTGCCGCACTGGACGGGTCGCCGTGCCCCGGTGATGAGGCCATAGCCGAGGCCTATGGCACACATTCGCTCGGCAGGGCGCGTCGGCAGCTTGCCTATCTGGAGGAACGCCAGATCATCGTGGTGCAGGACATGCCTGCGGGGCGTCGCATCGCTTTCATCGGGCATGGCTGGCAGACCGGCTGAAGGTGTAACAGCCGGACACCGCCCCACCGGGTGTGGCGGAATGCTGGTGTCACAATGCGAGGGGGGCGTCCTGCGTTGGATAACAAAATCGTATCCTGCCTCAGCAGACGCGCGCTGCAACCGTGCAGTGTATGGTGTCGTTTGAGTGGAGAACGCGATTTGTAACCGGTCCTGAAAGGTTCTGGATAAAATTATGACAAACGATGAACTGATCGCCCTCGTAGCGCTTAATGGTGCGGATGCAACCTACGACGGCCGTCTCTCTGGCTACGACATTACCGTGCCGGTGCATATCCAGGGGGGCGACGGGCACTACATCATCAAGCATCTCGTCAAACCCATGTATTTCTCGGGTGCGATGATCATCGACGTCAAACTTCTGGATCCCGACGCGCCTCGCCACGAGTGATCGCGGGGTCTCTTGCACGGGGAGCCGTATGGCCGAAGAACACAGAAAGGTGCTGCCAGGCGCACTGGCAGCCCTTGGTATCGTTTTTGGTGATATCGGCACCAGCCCACTCTACACCCTCCAGACCGTCCTGAACGACACAGGCTCCACCGACCGGGTCACCCTGCTCGGAGGGTTTTCCCTGCTTGTCTGGACGATGATCATGGTGGTTGCCGTCAAATATGCGACCGTGGTCATGGGGGCGGATAACCGGGGGGAGGGCGGTATCCTTGCCCTGTTCTCGCTCGTAGGCGGCTCGTTCGGCAAACATTGGTACGCACGCGGTACACTGCTCGCAGCGGCCGGACTGTTCGGTGCGGCGCTGCTTTATGGTGATGGCGCCATTACCCCGGCCATTTCGGTACTCAGCGCCATTGAGGGCATTGGCGTTGTCACGAAATCGCTCCAGCCTTACATCCTGCCCATCGCCACCGTCATCCTTTTTGGCATCTTCGCCATACAACCACTGGGGACAGCGCGTATCAGTGCCGTGTTCGGCCCGATCATGCTGGTCTGGTTTCTGGCCCTTGGTGGGATTGGCCTCTTCTCCCTGCTGCATGATCCCTCCGTACTGGTGGGGCTCAACCCGCTTTACGGTCTGCGGTTTCTGTATGAGCACGGTGCGAATAGCCTGATCATTCTTGGGGCAGTTTTTCTCTCGGTAACGGGTGCTGAAGCGCTCTATGCCGATATGAGCCATGTGGGCCGGCCCAGCGTACGCCTTGCCCTTGCGGTGATTGTGCTGCCCATGCTGGTGCTGAGCTATGCTGGTCAGACAGCTTTTCTGGTCAGCCACCCGCAGGTAAAGGATAATCCCTTCTTTGCGGCTATGCCGCATGGCCTTGTGCTGCCCATGGTGATTCTGGCGACCTTTGCCACGATCATCGCCAGTCAGGCTATCATCACCGGCGCCTTCACGCTCACGCGTCAGGCCATGCAGCTTGGCTGGTTTCCAAGCCTGAACATTCGCCAGACTTCGGATGAGGAGTACGGGCAGATCTATGTGTCCGTCGTGAACTGGGCGCTGATGATCGTCACACTGCTGATCGCCTTGAGCTTCAAGAGTTCGGACGCCTTGTCCGGCGCCTATGGCACGGCAGTGTCCACCACCATGCTCATGACAACCCTGCTCATTTTCGATGTCATGCGCGAACGCTGGTCATGGCCCCTCTGGAAGGCTGTACCGATCGCACTGTGCTTTGCGGTGATTGACATTGCGTTTTTCGTTGCCAATCTGCTCAAGATCGACAAGGGCGGCTATGTGCCATTGCTTATCGGGCTGATCATCTATGTGATCATGACCACGTGGCGTCGCGGTATTACCCTCCTGCGCGCTGGCCTTGCTCCCTTGGGTGAGCGTTCGGACAAGGTGTTGCAGAAGCTGCGCGACGGAGAACTGATCCGCACACCCGGCGCAGCCGTATTCCTCTCGCGCTATGAGACGGCTCTGCCACCCATCGTGATGCGCCACGTTGCCGACTTCCATTGCCTGCCCGAGCATGTCGTCATTTTGAATGTGAAATTCGATACAGTGCCCCGTGTGCCAGCCGATGAACGCATGTCGGTCAAGGATGTTGGTCACGGGATATGGACCGTGAACGTCAGCTTTGGTTTTGTGGAGATACCGAACCTCTACTATGTGCTCGGTCAGGCGAAGGAGGCCGGGTGCGCTCTCGATCTGGAGAAGGTCGTTTTCTTTGCGGGCGATGATGATGTGGTGCCTGATCTCAAGACGCCCAAGATGGTCTCGCCGCGTCGTATCCTTTTCGGCTTTCTCTACCGCAACGCTGTGCGGGCCTCTGACCGCTTTACTTTGCCACGCGAACGATTGATCGAGATTGGCCATCAGGTCGAGATCTGACCTGACATGTTTGCGACCCTTCAGCAATGAAGGGCGTTACGCTCACCTTGCCCGGTTTCAGCAGTGCGACAGGGCCAGACTGGAAGGAATAGTATCATGCGTCATCTCCTTGGCTGCACGTTCATGGCAGCAAGTCTCGTCATCACGCTCCCGCAGGCCATGGCTGAGCCGGGCGGCTGCCTGAAATATGGCGCAGCGGGCGCCGTGGGCGGCCATCTGGTCAATCATGGTGTGCTTGGTGCCGTGGGCGGATGCGCAACGGGAATGTATCGCCGTCATGAGTACCGCAAGGAAGCCAAGGAGAAGGCAGCGGCTTATGACAAGGAGCATCCGGGCGCCAAGGGCAGCTATGAGGAAAAGGCCACGGCTTACGACGTCGAACATTCGACGCAGCCGGGAAAATCCGCTCCGTCCGACGCCCCGCCGTCGAAGAACTGAAGCTGTCTTCAGCAAACCCGGCTGATGAAAGGCCTCTCGTCATCGAGCTGGTGCTTTCATTGGTTGCGCGTCATCAACCGAAGCGCCGACTGGTGCGCGAGCGCTCGTACCGCTTGGGCGCATTTCGGTGTCCCGGGCGGAGGGGCTGAACAACACAAAATCCGAAGCCCCGGCAAAGCATCATTTCCTGATGTGCTGCCGGGGTTTTTTATGGGCACATCTACTGCGTCTGGCGACAAACGCTAATTAATCGGTAACCTCAAAGTAACGCATTGTATCTTGTGTCAAACTATGACAATCAGGCTCCAATATCCCAGTTTCGCGGATCAGCACGCCCGTCATGTCTGTCACACTGCCTTTTCGCCCCCCTGCGGCACAGCAGCCTCTTTCGCGTATCGGCATTGTCCTGCGTGATTTCCGTCTCGGCGGTAGTGAGCGCGTGGCCATCGGCCTTGCCAATTTCTGGGCCTCCTGCGGCCTGGAGGTTGTCATCATGGCCGGGCGGGGGACCGGACCGTTGCGCGCGCTCGTTTCGAGGGATGTGGCGATCGTGGATTTCGCCATCACCGCACGGCTGAATGATACGGCTCTGGTCTGGATGCTCGCATGGCGAGCCCGATATCGTGCGGCCGGCTTTGCTTTCGATGCCGTCTACATACCGGGGAACAGCCATTGGCCGGTCGTGCCCCTGTTGGCGACACTGACGCGCGAAAAGCGTCCGTTCATTCTGGCGCAGGTCAGTTCGCCTGTCTGTCGCGAAGGCCGCTCTCCTGCGGCACAGTCGCGCTACGACCGTCGCATGCGTACCCTGTTACGCTACGCTGATCGGGTCACAACGCTCAGTCATGATCTGGCGCAGCAGACGCGTGAAATCCTGAGAGGAACACCGGTCGATGTGGTCCCGCTTCCGGCGCTGTGGGATGAGGCACCCCCGGCACCGGTGCCGACTGACAGCAAGACCATTCTGGCGGCCGGACGTCTTACCGCCATCAAGGGATTTGACGGCCTGATACGGGCTTTTTGCCTCGTGCTCGTGCGCCACCCTCAGGCAAAGCTCGTGATCTGCGGCGAGGGCGAAGCGCGCGCCGAGCTGGAAGCCCTCATTGAGCAACTCGACCTGTCAGGCCGGGTATCGCTTTGCGGCTATGTGCCCTCCATACGGGAAGCCCTTACGGAATCGCGGGTTTTTGCCCTGACGTCCCATTGCGAGAGCTTTGGTGCGGTGCTGATCGAGGCTCTGGCTGCCGGACGTCAGGTTGTCGCGACAGACTGCTCCCCCGCGGTGAGCACATTCATCACGAGCCGTTCTGCGGGGCGGATCGTACCCACCCGTGACGAAGGGGCTCTGGCCAACGCTCTGGCCGATGTGCTGGACGAGGCACCGACCCAGCCCGCGGACCTGACCCCTCTGGTGGATCGCTTTCATGTCTCGCATGGAGGGCGGCTTTTCCTTGCGCTCATGCAGCCGCGACAGACGATCAGTCCGGGGCTGGCAGGGCAGGGCTTTGACAAAACGGTCCGCGCGTAATCTGTTGCCTGATCATGGGTTCTGAACAACGCTCGGCGCTACACCGTATTTTCAGCAATACTGGCTTTCTGGTTTCCAGCCGCATCATCAATGCGCTGTGCAGTTTTGCCTATGTGGCATGGGCTGCGCACACGCTGGGCCTGAAAACCTTTGGTGTGCTGCTTTTGATCACCACCTTCGTCATGCTCGTTTCAGACATGACGCACCTTCAGTCATGGCAAACGCTGCTGCATTATGGCGCTGCGTCATATGAGGCACGGGATCGCAGGCGTTTCATGCCCATACTGGGCTATTGCATGCGCTCGGACATGCTCAGCGGTCTCGCGGGGCTGCTTGGCGGTCTGATTGTGATTGCCGTGGCGGGCACGCATTTTCTGGGCTGGTCGGACGCGGTCAAGCGTGATGCCTCATGGATGATGCTCACGGTCGCCTTCATGAATACGGGGTGGTCCACGGGGCTGATCCGGCTGAGCAACCGTTTCGGGCTGGCAGCCCTGTTCGATTTCGTTTCGACCTGTGTTCGTACGATTGGTTATCTGATCGGCTATCTGCTTCATGCCTCGCTGGAGTTCTTCCTGTTCGTCTGGTTCCTGCATCAGGCTGCCCTGTTTGTCGTGACGAGCCTTGGTGGGTTTATCCTTCTGCGCCGTCATATGGGGCGGGATATCGGGTTCTTCTCCTGTCTTTTCTGTGCCGCCGATATTATTGGTATCTGGGGGTTTACCATCAGGGTCAGCGTCAATCAGATCCTTGATGCTGTGTTCCGACAGGGTGGTACGCTCATCATCGGCGCCGTGCTCGGTGCGCGTGATGTCGCGATTTATCGCGTGACCAAGCAGATATGCGATGGTCTTGCCAAACCGGCTCAGATGATGATTCCGAGCCTGTACCCGGAATTCGTGCGGTTTCGCGATAGCCAGAACTGGCAGGCCTTGCGCCATGTCACGCGACGCCTGGCACTGGTGATTATCGGGTTTTCGATACTGGCAGTGCTTGTGGCGCTGTTCGGGGGCAAGGCGATCCTGCATCTCATGCTGCATGACAGTTTTGCCCATGAGCGCCTCATCATTCTTCTCATGGTATGCAGCGCCCTGCTTGAGGTGTGCATCATTCCGCTCGAGACATTGCTGACCGTTATGGGGCGGCTTGCGATCATCCTGAAATATCGGCTTGCCGTCATGGTGCTCTATTTTGTCGTGCTGGCGGGCCTCATGTCAGTCATCGGTGTGACAGGGGCGGCTCTGGCCAGCGTAGCGTGCTCAGTGATGATTTTTGCTCTCTGCCTGTTCCTTGCGGCGCGCTGGATCTCCCCGCGCTGGGCTGAACGTTACGGCGTGGTCTGAGGGAGCCGTTACCCAAGCGCTCGGTAGATTCGTGACGGGTTTACTGAGGGGGCTTCGGAACGTTGGAGCATGATGCGGCCACGTATACGGTTGAGTGTCTTATATCCCCAACCGCTATCGACAGTCTTCCCCCGACCGGTCCAGTGCCAGAAACAGCAGAGCAGCGATGCCAAGGCACGCAGGGGTGATCGACGCGCCGCCATATTCGTGTCCCTCTTCGATATCGCGCACGATGCCGAATGCCCAGTGATGATCGGGGAAGACGAATAATCCGACATGCGAAGGCCAGAAGCAGCGCATCAGCCCGACCGACATAAAGGCAAGGCACATCAACCAGGAGAGCAGCCGTATTGCGTGCAGATCGGGGCGCGATCTCGCGATGGTAAATTGCACGATTTTCTCCTGCTTTCATGCGTTCTATCCGGGGCGTCAGCAGCGGTCGGGAAACTTGCCAGCGGATGTTCGGAACATCTCGCAGGGGCGACCGTTCACGCAAGATGTTTCTCCTTCGCGATAATCTGACAGCCATGCAGAGATCACCCGTTACTGCCGATCAAGCTGCTGGAGAAAGGCAGTGTCGCGTGAAGGACCATGACTGTCTCTCTCAAGCGCTTGGCAGGTCAAGGGCGATAATATAATGGCCCGACCAAAGTAATTGGTCGATCAATTCTTTTATTAATATAATTATGGTGGTAGTGAAGACGTGAAAGAGGCACAGGCGGACAGGGCGCCGGCAGAGGCCGGGTCGATGCGGGGTCCTTCGGCCAGCAGTCGGGCCGGGTTGGATGCAACCAACTTTTTTCTGGCCGATGTGCAGGACGGTGTCGGTCCATACCTGACCGTCTATCTCGCCAGTGCACGACACTGGCAGGCGGGGCCGATTGGCGTTGCCATGGCCATGACAGGGCTCGCCACGGCGCTTTGCCAGATTCCTGCGGGGCTGATGGTGGACTCGATCCGCTATAAACGCGCTCTCGTGGCAATCTCTGCGGTGATAACGGCCCTGAGCTGCATCCTGATCATTGCAGTACCCGGCATGGCCCCTGTTCTGGCAGCGCAGATCATGATGGGAGCGGCTGCCGCGGTCATACCGCCGGCGCTTGCGGCCATTTCACTGGGGCTTGTGGGGCGTCGCCGCTTGCCCGGTCGTATCAGTCGCAACCAGGGTATCAACCATTTCGGTTCCTTCGCCTCAGCTGCACTTGCGGGGCTCTGCGGACAATACTGGGGATTGAACTGGATTTTCTATCTGGTTTGCGGCTCTGCTCTGGCCAGTGCTCTGGCGCTTCTGCTCATACGACCGGGTGAGATTGACCAGAAGGTCGCACGTGGCAGCGAGGATGACTCAAACGAACCGCCTGTCGCTATCGGCTCTCTCATAAGCCAGCGTCCCGTCTGGGTGTTTCTTTGCTCCATCGTGTTGTTCCACCTGGGCAATGCCGCCATGCTGCCTTTTGCCGGTCAGGTCATGGCCAAAAGTCACCCGGGTTCCGAAACGGTTACGTTGAGCGCGTGCGTGATCGTCGCTCAGTTCGTGATGATGCTCGTGGCCTGGGGCGTTGGGCGCGCAATGGCACGAGGCATCGGGCGCAAGCCCATCTTCCTGCTCGCTTATGCCATCCTGCCGATACGCGGCTTGCTGTTCACGTGGTTCGACGCGCCGGGGGCCATCATTGCCATTCAGGTGCTGGATGGTATCGCGGCCGGGATCTTCGGCGTGATTGCCATCATCATCGCGGCTGATCTGACGCATGGAACGGGGCGGTTCAACTTCCTGCAGGGCATGGTGGCGCTGAGCGTCGGCATCGGTGGTGGGCTGAGCAATCTGATTGGCGGATACATCGTGCAGCTCGAAGGTTATCACGCCGGCTTTCTCTCGCTCACGGTCATTGCTGTATTGGCGCTGGTATTTTTCCTGACGCTCATGCCCGAAACACGTGACCCGGATGAACAGGGCGTACGTGCTGCCGTGGCAGCCTGAGGAACAACCGCCATGGAGGCGCTTATCCTGTGGGGGGCCTGTCTTTTCGCTGTAGCGGGATTACTGCTACGGCCGTGGCAATTGCCCGAGGCGCTCTGGACGTCACTCGCCGCCGTAACCCTGCCGCTTGCAGGGATTCTCCCTTGGCATGATGCTGGCCGGGCAATCGCCTCGGGCAAGGAAGTGTATCTGTTTCTGCTGGGCATGATGCTGCTGAGCGAAGTGGCACGGCAGGAGAAGCTGTTCGACTGGCTGGCGGCCTTCGCGCTGAGCCGGGCGAGCCGTTCCGGGCAAAGACTGTTCTTGCTCATCTTTGCTGTCGCAATCGTCACAACGGCCTTTCTTTCCAATGATGCCACGATCATCCTGCTGACACCGCCCGTTATTGCCGTCGCCAGCAAGGCCAGGATCGATCCTTATCCTTCGCTCCTGGCCTGCGCCTTTGTCGCCAACGCGGCGAGCTTTCTCCTTCCAATCAGCAATCCGGCCAATCTTGTACTTTATGGAGGGGCACCCCCCGGCCTCGTGCCCTGGCTGGGGCGTTTTCTCGTGCCATCCTGTATGGCAATCGGGATCAGCTTTGTGATGCTTTTCTGGATGATGCGACACAGGATAAAGGTCGAGTTCGACCAGTCGGAACCGTTGCCAGAGCTGGATACGACGGCGCGCTTCAGTGCGCTGGCCCTGTTCGTCATCACGCTGCTGCTGACCCTCGTTTCGTTCATGCATGGTTCGCTGGGCTGGGCCACAGCTGCGGGAGGGGTGGCGCTTTATGCCGTGATAACGCTGCGCCGCCGCCAGTCTCCTCTGCCCGGGCTCAGCGCAATCTCCTGGTCGGTTTTCCCGCTGGTTGCCAGTCTCTTCGTGCTTGTCGCAGCCGTTGAGCAGAGTGATGTTATCGCCTCGCTTGTCCGGTTCATTCTCGCCTGTGGTCACGGTACCGAGGCCGTCATGGTGACGGGCTTTGGCATGGCCATTCTGAGCAATATCATCAACAACCTGCCCTCCGGCCTGATGGCCGCCCAGCTTGCCCCGATGCTCTCATCGCATGCGAGCGCCTTTCAGGATGCGTTGTTGATCGGTGTGGATCTGGGGCCGAACATGACGCTGAGCGGATCTCTGGCAACGGTGCTCTGGCTGATTATCCTGCGCAAGCACGATCTTGAAATGAGCTATGGGCGCTTCATGCGTTTTGGCATGGCGCTGACCGTACCCGCCCTGATTGCCGCTTTGCTTGTTCTAATGATCTGAGCGCAGGTGTTTCGCCCCCGGAAGCGTGACAGGCGGATTGTATCATTGGATGTCATCTGGAAAACTGGAGGCTCCCTGACCGATACGAGGCTGATTTTCGCATGGCTGAACTTTCGCAACCGCCCGCTTCCATCGCCACATCCGTTTTAGAGACACGCGATACCCGTCACGAGGTAGGGCAGGGCCTCCGAAAAACCGTGCCCCGCAGCGCCCACGCCGCATGGGAGCCGCCTTCGGATCGGGTCGACCCGGTTGATCTGCTTATCAGGCAGGGTGAGAGCCGTATCCAGAACCTGCTGCCAATCCGATATGAGCGTATGCGTGTGTCTCCGTTTGCTTTCATGCGAGGGAGCGCCATCGTCATGGCCGCCGATCTGGCCCATACTGTCGCCAGCGGGCCGTATGTGCAAAGCTGTGGTGATTGCCATATGGCCAATTTCGGGGCCTATGCTTCGGCTGATGGTATAGCCGTTTTTGACATCAACGATTTTGACGAGACCTGTCCTGCCCCGTTCGAGTGGGACATCAAGCGTCTCGCTACGTCGCTGGTTCTTGCAAGCGCGGAGGCAGGGGCGGCTGACAGGCAGGCGCGGCATAACGCTTTTCTGGCGGTGCGGACCTATCAGGATGAGATGGCCCGGCTTGCGCCGATGAGCCCGCTGGAAATCTGGTCCGACCGGATCGATCTTGCAGCCGCCATAGCCGATTTTTCCGACAAGCATACACGCAAGGGCGTGCGTGAGCGTCTGGAAGCGCGGCTTGAGAGCGCGCGCAACCATTTCGGTCTGGTCTCATTTGACAAGAACACACCCAGCCTGCGTGTCAAACCGCCGCTGGTGGTGCGTCTGCCTGACGAGGACGAGACCATCCACCAGGCCTTCGCACGTTACATCGCCACCCAGCCCCCTGAACGCGCGGTACTGCTGTCGCGCTACCGGCTGAAGGATGTGCTGTTCAAGGTTGTAGGGGTGGGGAGTGTCGGCACTTATTGTGCCATCGGTCTGTTTGCCACGGCCGATGGCGAAACCCTGCTGCTGCAGATCAAGGAGGCGCAGGCATCAGTGCTCGCGGCTTATTGCGAGGGGCCTCACTACGATAATCAGGGGCAACGCGTGGTGGAGGGCCAGCGCCTGATGCAGGCTTCTTCAGACAGGTTCCTCGGCTGGACCCATACAACGAGCACGAAGCGCTCGCGTCATGCGCCTGATGGCTCGAACAGGCAGTTCTATGTGCGGCGCCTCAAGGATAGTCGTCTTGCCGCTATCGGTGCGGATGTGGCGCAGGAGGGGCTGGATGATTATGCCGCCTTGTGCGGCAGGGCGCTGGCACGTGCTCATGCGCGTTCGGGCGATGTGGCGAAGATTGCGGGTTATCTGGGCAGCAGCGACAGCTTTGCCGTAGCGATAGCCGATTTTGCCGAGGCTTACGCCGGCCAGACGCGCAAGGACTGGGAAGATTTCAACGCGGCGATCGATGCAGGCAGGCTTAGCGTAACTGGCGAAACGAAAGACCGGAAAAAGAGCCGGGGCGCGGGGCAGGACACCAGGCGGCGTGCGGGGCGAGGCAGAAGCGCGCAGTAGCCCATTAACAGTCGGTCAGAGGCAGGCTGAGACGAGCGGAAACACCGGGCCGACCTGTTGGCTGGCTCGGTATCAAGCTGCGTCTATTTCATGAATTATTGACAAATTGGCATTTTGCCACTATTTATGTTTTGTCCCTAACTGAAAAGGGGCTGTTTTCATAAATAATCTTCAACAAGATCTTGGAAAAACATGACTGACCGGAAAACCGAATGTTCCGTCGCTCTGGCGGGCAAGCTGTATCGACCCTCAGTTCATTTCACGCCTCCCACGGGCTTCATGAACGATCCGAACGGACTCGTTTTCGATGGCACGCAATATCATCTTTATTATCAGCATAACCCTGACGCCGCGTATTCAGCCACTATCTGCTGGGGCCATGCCACAAGCACGGATCTGCTGAACTGGAAAGACCAGCCAATCGCTGTACCTGATACGGTTGACGGTCAGGCCTATACAGGTTGTGCCGTACTCGATCGTGACAATCGGTCGGGCCTGTTCGCCAATGCCCATGGCACCAACATCGCAGCGATTTACACGCGTTCCCTGCCGACACGACAGAGCCAGTATCTCGCAATCAGTGACAATAACGGCCAGAGCTTCGAGGAATATGCGGGTAATCCCGTTCTCGATATCGGCAGTCCAAATTTTCGCGACCCCCAGGTGATCTTTCACGAGCCCACGCAGAAATGGGTGATGGTCATTGCCGAGGTCGATCATCATCGCATCGGCTTTTATGCCTCGAATGACCTGATCCACTGGACGCATCTCAGCCATTTTGGCCCCGCGGGACTGCCAACCGTCAATTACGAGTGTCCCAACCTCATTCAGGTAAAGGACGAGACCGGCGCAATGCGCTGGGTGCTGTTTGTCTCCATCAATCCAGGCAGCCCGATGGGGGGTAGCGTCACGCAGTACTTCATCGGTGATTTCGATGGCGCGGTGTTTACACCCTGCGATGCGATCCTCCGTCTGACCGATTTCGCCAAGGATGCCTATGCCCTGCAGGTGTGGAGTAATATGCCGGATTCCGAGGCGGTCAATATCGCCTGGATGGGGAACTGGCAGTACTGTCAGGAGCTTCCGACGCAGGATTGGCGTGGCGCGATGTCGCTGCCGCGCAGCATGAGCATCATACAGGACACCAACGGCTATCCGCGCCTTGTGCAGAAGCCACGCGGCGTGGAAAAACTTCGCCTTCCGTTCCTGAGCGAGGCGAACCGTTATCTTGCCGTGTCAACGCGTCGGGAAATCCCTCTCCCGGTGGGCAAGGCCATCGAGATTGTCATTCGCCTGACCGCCGATGAATATCGCCAGACTGAACCGGGTCAGAATGGCCCTGTAATCAATCGCTTCGAACTGGCTTTCGCCAATGAAGAGGGCGAGAAGCTGTCGATTGGTTACGATGTGCCCTCCACGCAGATCTGGCTGGACCGCAGCAAGCTGCGCGGGTTCGACCATCCGTTCTTCACGGGGCGTTTCGCCGCGCCAGTCAACACGGCCTATTATCCCGATGCCCGCAGTGTTGACCTGCATCTGTTCCTTGATGGCTGCGCCTTTGAACTCTACGCCAATGAGTATCTGGAAACGGCGACGGCGCTCGTTTACCCGGCCAGACCGCTCGACCGCCTGCGGCTCGTGACCGAGGGGACGGGGTTCACGATCGAGACGCTTGAGATCCATACGCTCGACAAGACGATGTGCCGCGCGACGCTCTGAAGTCTCGCAAGGGGCAGAGGGTCGTCTTGCCCCCCCCTGCTTCTACAGCTCACCCCTGAGCGGTCAGTAAGCTGCCTTCTCCTCCTCCGTCAGGGGGAGGGGAACAGCCCGTTTCTCCCGAGCCGACTGGGCCGCTGCCTCGATCACTGCCATGACGGCGAGCGCTTCGATTGGCCTGATCGGGTTTGCGCCCTCGCCTGACAGGGCCTTTGCTAGGCGGCGATATAACGCGCGCTGGTCACCCGGCAGGGCGTCGGTTTCATGAAAGCTCGTTTCATCGGTGTGGATCTGCAGGCGATCCGGGTCCTGTCCCCAGTCATTATCGCCCGGCTTCATCCCCGCACGAAGCTGCCCTTCCTGTGGATCGCCAAGTGTCTTGATCAGGGTGCCGCCCGTGCCATGCACACGAAAGCGGACGGCCCCGCCCGCCGCCAGTGAACCCGTATGGAGGATGACCCGTGTCGGGCCATATTCCAGAATGATATGAGCCCAGTCATCACTGAGGGCGCCGTCACGCTGGAGGGCAATGGAGGCCTGAACCTGCTCGGGCAGACCGAAAATCTGAAGGGCCTGATCAACAAGATGCGGGCCGATATCGAACAGGACACCCGCACCAGCGCCTTTCCCCTCGCGCCAGCGATCCCTCACCTGAGGGCGGAACCGATCGATGGTCGATTCAAAATGACGGACCTGCCCAATGACACCCTTCTCCAATGCAGCGCGGATTGTGAGGAAATCACTGTCCCACCGGCGGTTGTGAAAGACGCAGAGTTCGCGCCCATGATGTTCTGCCGTTGCGATAATCTGTCGCGCCTCATCGAGTGACAGGGCGAAGGGCTTTTCCAGCAGGACGTGTTTGCCCGCAGCCAGGGCAGCACAGGCCAGCGGGAAATGCGTATCATTGGGGGTGGCGATCACCACCAGATCAATCGCCGGATCGGCAAAAGCGGCCTGCGGATCGTCATAGACGCGGCAGTCAGGGTGGTCTGCGCGGACCTCATCTGCCCGGCTCGACACGATGCCATACAGGTTCCATTCGGGCAGGGAGTCGATGAAAGGCGCGTGGAAAACACGGCTCACGTAACCATATCCGACCAGTGCCGCCTGCGTGATGCGTGCTGCCATGAGAATTTCCTCCCCTTGTGTCATCGATCTGTTTTCCGGTTCCGGCATACGGTCAAGCGCCTGAAATCTCGATAGGCTGCCGGCTGTCTCGGTGAGTTAATCGCCATGGCACGACGCGAGTTGTCCCGTCGTGCCGATTTGAACTCTGTCTTCAGCCAGATTATGATGACCCCAGCAGCGACGACGTTCCTGCCTCCATGCGAGCTTCAAGACCGGGACGGCCCGGCGAAACCCGTTTCTGGAGGTCCGTCATGGCGTGGATCGCGCTTTTTCTTGCCGGTATGTGCGAAATTTTCTGGGCTGCGGCCATGAAGCAATCCGAGGGCTTCACGCGTCTCTGGCCAAGCCTTGCAGCGATCATTGGCATGGTGGTGAGTGTCGGGCTTCTCGGCTGGGCAATGAAGAGCCTGCCTTTGGGTACTGCCTATATGATCTGGACCGGTATCGGGGCGATCGGGGCATTCATCATCGGGATCATGCTTTTTGGCGAGGCTGGCAGTCCTTTGCGCTGCATTGCGGCTCTTCTCATTCTCGCTGGCCTGCTTCTGCTGAAATGGGCCACGTGAGAAGCGGTTTTTCATAGCTCAGCCCTCCCGCCTGTGCGTGAGCTGCGAAGGGATGTGCTGGTCCGGGGGCATCGCGCTCCACCCCTGCACGCTCGCAAAGATCGTTCAGGTCATCGCGCATCCTGTCCCCTGATGGACTGCGAGTAGGCATGGGGGCGGTTACATTCCCTTTCGCTTCGTTCCTCGTCCGGTATGAAGCGTCCTGCCATAGAATGAGCAGGACAATCGCCAGACGGATCACGCCCTTTCATGATACTCCGGATCACGACATCCGCATTGCTTGTGCTCATTTCAGCCGGGTCGGTTTCTGCGGCGCTTGCGCAGAGCAATACGGTTTATAACGGGCAGGTCTATACGGCCTCGCCCGGTTATGGCGCCACCTCATCCGCCGGACCGGAGGACGGGCAGGAACAGCGATGCAGACGCCCCCCGCCGCCACCACGGGACGGAAGGGGACCTCCGGGGGGAGATGACGGACACCCGCCCCCGCCGCCGGATGATGATCGTGGGCCGCCGCCAGGAGACGGGCAGCGCTGGCACCATCCCCCGCATGGATGTCCGCCCCCGCCGCCCCCTCCCGATGGGGAAGGATATGGGCGATGATCCCTCCTATCCGGAGTGACGTGCTGATTGCCCCTGAGGATAGCGACGCAAGGCGGCACGCCGGGGGGCGGTCTCGTGATGGTGAGCGGGCGCCCAGACGCTCCATGGCGTTGCCATATAAGGCCCGGACACTCGGTTTCTGCCTTGTTCTGATCCTCTGCGGATGTGCATCGCATACGCAGCCAGACATGGATGACAGCGGCGCGGGTGCTGATGATCAGGCGCAGCAGAGCGATGGCGCGCATGGCTCACATGGAGGGGGAGGCCATATGGGTGGGCTCTGGACTGAAATGGCCCGTACGGCCCTGCAGACCGGCATGGGTTTCATCCATCACTGAACACGTCATATGAAGCCGCATTTTCAGGGCAGCAGGCCGAGCCTCTTCAAAACTCGCCATTGTCACACGCAATGGTGCGGGGCATCAGGGCTGTCCTGCGCTCGGGGCAGGTGAGCACATCGCTATCGCAACAATCTTCGCCGTTGCGTGATCGGACGTCCCAATTTTTTGTCTCTATAGTCGGATTTCAGACCTATTCAGAAAGAAGATTCCGATGCAGCTCGCTACCGCCCTGGATTATATCGACCGTGCCTTGCAGATTGCCCGCGAGCGCGGCGTGAGGGTTGCGGTCGCCATCGTGGATGCCGGTGGTCATCTGGTGGCTTTCAAGAAGGATGACGGGACGCAGCTGGGAAGCATTGAGCTCGCCCTGTCCAAGGCACGTACCTCAGCCCTTTTCCTGCGCCCGACCGAGGATATGGAAAAGGCCCTGCATGCGGGCAAGACCATGATTGCAGCCCTGCCCAATGTTCTGCCTGCAGGGGGCGGTGCACCCATCATGGTCAATGGTGCGGTCATCGGGGCGCTGGGGCTGAGCGGCGGGGAGGGTGAGACCGATGCCCGTCTGGCCGAGGCGACAATCAAGGCTTTCGGCATAAGCTGAGTTTGTCTTTTGCGGGCCCCAGCCAGCGCGTCGCAACGTTGGGGGCTGGCCTGCAAGTGCACTCTGACTAGGCTGAAAAGCCCGCAGAAAACATGGCGCGCTACAGGACCGTTGAAGCTGATGTGATTTTCAGAGAAATGGCGGACCCGAAAGGATTCGAACCTTCGACCTTCGCCTTCGGAGGGCGGCGCTCTATCCAGCTGAGCTACGGGTCCCGCTGGATCGCTTCATACCCAGATTTTCCAGAGCACGCCAGTCCCAATTTTCGGATGTCGACCAGACGTGTGCTCGCCGTATTACGAGCAGGCGCTCTCTCAACACCTCTTGCGGTAGGCGTATTGCCGGGCAAGGCTCAGGGGCCGAAATGGCCCGGATCACCCGCCATCCATGCCGCCGCAGCGGCATCGCCGCCAGAGGGAAGAAGCTGGTCCGGGTGCAAAATCCATGAGGCGATGTCACCCGTCGCATTGCGCCCATTGCGGTCGCGCAGCAGCAGATGGTGACCCCCGGGAATGAGGTCCTTGCGCACGCCCGCAGGCAGGTGGTGCCAGAACGAGGCCATGGGCGGGGCCGGGATCATCTGGTCATGATCGCCGTACAGGACGAGCATGGGGAGTTGGACATTCCGGGCCTGGCCCTCGCTGGCGGCCATCAGTTCAACCAGCCCGTGCAATGTGTCCAGACGATATTCATGCAGGGTGAGGGGATCGAAATAGAGTCGGCGCAGGGCAGCAATGTTGTTGGTGGCGATATGCTCCCCCGGCACATGCGCGCCGGTAAAGACCCAGTCCGGGGCGATAGTGTCGAGCCCTTCCAGAACGAGGCGTGAGAAGGGGTCAAAGCGCCATATGGCGGGAGAGACGAGAATGACGCCGCTCACTCCCGCGCCTGCGCGAGCTGCCTGCGGATCGGCCGCCAGAATTGTCGCAACCGCGCCGCCCATGCTCTCCCCCATGATGAAAAGCGGCACGGTTGGGTTGCGGGCATGGATGAAGCGGGCCTCTTCGCGCGCATCCTGAACCAGCCTTGCGGTGCTGCTCCAGCGGCCGCGACTAGCTGTTTCACCAAAGCCTCGGGCATCGGGCGCTATGGTTTCGATGCCCGAGGCGGCAAGCTGCGGTGCAGAGAATTCCCAGGCGTCGCGACTGTCACCAAAGCCGTGAAGCGCCAGAATGATGGCACGCATCGGCGCTTTGGCAGGCCATACACGCAGCGGCGCAACGGCACCATCAGACAGGGTGATATGCATTGAGGCGAGAATAAGCGCGGCTTCCTGCCCGCGTGGTTGCGGCGCATGGCGGGGTGGGGCGGTGGTGCAACCCGACAGGATCAGGCCACAGATCACGACAGGAACGAGGAGCGCGAGCCGTGCCCGTGGCGAAATGGACGCGCTCTTGCCTTTCTCAGGGCAGGCATCGATCGCCCTTACCCTGCGACGGTAGTTTGAATGTGGGCGGAACTCTCGTATCATCGGAAGAGTATTGCGTCCTCGGGGCGCGCTGGCCAGTAGGGGCGCAAATCCGCCCCGCCGGGATGCCATATGATGGCGTACCCGTAGAAGGAGATGCGCAGCTTGTCATTCTCGATCATACAGGTTGCCGCATGAGCGCCGGGAAACATCTGGTTCTGGTTGATGGTTCGGGCTTCATTTTCCGTGCCTTTCATGCGCTGCCGCCCATGAGCAGCCCCGAAGGGGTGCCGGTCAATGCGGTGTATGGCTTTACCAATATGCTGCAACGTCTGTTGCGCGATCATGTCGGCACGCATCTGGCCGTTGTTTTCGATGCCGGGCGCCAGACCTTCCGCAACGACATCTACCCCCAGTACAAGGCGCATCGTCCCGAAGCGCCAGAAGATCTGCGCCCGCAATTCCCGCTCATTCGCGATGCGACGCGGGCCTTCAATGTGCCCATGATCGAGCTGGCCGGTTTCGAGGCGGATGATATCATCGCCTCCTATGCCGAAATCATCGAGCAAGAGGGCGGTCAGTGCACGATCGTCTCGTCAGACAAGGATCTGATGCAGCTTGTAAGCGATCGCGTGGCCCTGCTCGATCCGATCAAGCAAAAGCCGATCAAACTGGCCGAGGTCGAGGCCAAGTTTGGTGTGCCGCCAGAGCGTGTGATTGATGTGCAGGCCCTGATGGGCGACCCGACCGACAACGTGCCGGGTGTGCCGGGGATCGGGCCCAAGGGCGCGGCCCAGCTGGTGCAGGAATTCGGCACGCTGGAGGCGATCCTCGCGGCCGCTCCCGACATGAAGAAGTCCAAACGGCAGCAATCGCTGATCGACCATGCCGAGGCTGCCCGGATCTCGCTCAAGCTGGTGACGCTGGCACGCGATGTGCCCTTGCCTGAACCTGTCGAGGCCCTTGGCTGCCGTGAGCCCGACGCGCTCGTCCTTCGTGATTTTCTGGAAAAGATGGGGTTCCACTCGGTCATTCAGCGCATGGGTCTGGGGGCGCTGGCGGGCAAACGCGGCGGCGGTAAGGTCGAGCCGACGGCCAATGAAGCGACCGAAGAGACGACCAAGGGCGACAAGCCCTATGGCCCGTATGAAACCATCCAGTCCATCGACACACTCAAGAACTGGATCGCCCGCGCACAGCGCCGCGGGTATTTCGCGTTCGATACCGAGACGGATTCGCTCAACGCCCGTCAGGCGACGCTGATTGGTCTGTCACTGGCCGTGGCACCAGGCGAGGCGGCCTATGTGCCGCTGCGTCATGAGGGCACGCTGGAGCATCCCGCGGGCGGCCAGCTGGATGTGGCAGAGGTGCTCGAAGCCCTGCGCCCGCTTCTGGCCGATGACTCGGTGCTGAAGATTTTCCAGAATGCCAAATACGACCTGCTCGTGCTGTCTCACGCAGGTATCGATAATGTGGCGCCGGTTGATGACACCATGCTCATTTCCTATGCCCAGTCGGCGGGTGAGCACGGTCAGGGCATGGATGAACTGTCACGCCTGCATCTGGGCCATGAGCCAATTTCCTATGACTCCGTCACGGGGACAGGGCGTAGCAGAGTACCTTTTGCACAGGTCCCCATAGCCCGCGCAACGGAGTATGCGGCCGAGGATGCCGATGTGACGTTGCGTCTGTGGCTCGCTCTCAAGCCTGCCCTGCGCGAGCGTCATGCGCTGGCGCTCTATGAGGAAATGGAACGCCCTCTGGTTGCCATCCTCAGGGATATGGAACAGGCGGGGGTCAAGCTCGATGCCGCGGAACTGCGCCGCATGTCGGCCGATTTCGGCTCGCGCATGGCCGAGATGGAAATCGAGATCCATGCTCTGGCGGGGCGCAGTTTCAATCTGGGGTCGCCCAAGCAGCTTGGCGAAATCCTGTTCGACGAAATGAACCTGCCCGGTGGGAAACGCACCAAGGCGGGCGCGTGGGGCACGGATTCATCGGTGTTGCAGGAACTGGCCGATGCCGGGCATGAACTCCCCTCGCGTATTCTGGCGTGGCGTCAGCTCGCCAAGCTGAAATCGACCTACGCGGATGCGCTGGTACAGCAGATGGATGCGCGCACCCATCGCGTCCACACCTCGTTCCAGATGGCCATCACCACCACAGGCCGCCTGTCATCCAACGACCCCAATCTGCAGAATATTCCCATCCGCACCGAGGAAGGCGGGCGCATCCGCCGTGCCTTCATTGCCGAAGAGGGCTATGTGCTGGTTTCGGCGGATTATTCCCAGATCGAACTGCGCCTCCTGGCCGAGGTGGCCGATATCGGCCCATTGAAGGAAGCCTTCACCCTGGGGCAGGATATCCATGCCCGCACGGCCGCCGAGGTGTTCAATCTGCCGCTTGAGAATATGGACCCGCTGACGCGTCGACGGGCCAAGGCCATCAATTTCGGCATTATCTACGGCATTTCGGCTTTCGGGCTGGCGCGTCAGCTTGGCATACCTGCGGGTGAGGCGCGTCGTTATATCGATGCGTATTTTGCCCGCTATCCGGGTATTCGCGATTACATGGATCGTACCAAGGACGATGCCAAGCGTGATGGCTACGTCACCACGCCGCTGGGGCGTCGGTGCTACGTGCCGGGAATTGGCGAAAAGAACGGGGCCAGACGCGCTTATGCCGAGCGTCAGGCGATCAACGCCCCCCTGCAGGGCGGGGCTGCCGATATCATCAAACGCGCCATGGTGCGTCTGGGGCGGCGCTTGCCACAAAGCGGGCTGGACGCCAGAATGTTGCTTCAGGTGCATGATGAATTGCTGTTCGAGGTCCGGGCTGACCAAGCCGAGGCTCTGGCAGAATTCGTCCGTATCGAGATGGAGCAGGCAGCGACATTGAGTGTGCCGCTGGTTGTCGAGACAGGCATTGGCAAGAACTGGGCGGAAGCACATTAAGCAATGAACAAGAACCGTACACCCCGCAAGACCTGGACCGCTCCGCGTCTTTCCATCGTCGTCCTCATTCTCGCTCTGGCGCTCAGTTGGAGCGCGTATCGCCTTTCCGAGAAATACGGCAGCACGGTTTCGACCCAGGGTAACGAGATTGGCGGGAGTTATCGTCTGGTCGCACTGGGCGAGGGCAATGTCACCGAGGGCGATTTCAAGGGGAGCTGGGTTCTGGTCTGGTTCTTCGACACGCATTGTCCCAAGGGGCTGTGTGGTCCGGTGCTGAAAACCATGAGCGATACCAAGCTGGCTCTCGCGCGCGAAGGGGTGAAGGTTGCCCCGTTGGCCATCACGCTCGACCCGCTTCATGATGAATCAGACGACCTCAAGAAATACGCCCTGCCTCTGGGCGATCACGTCGTGCCGCTCACGGGCTCACCCAGCATGATCGACCGGGTGGCAAAGGAATTTCACGCACCTAACGAGATGATTCATGCCGAAGATGGTACAGCCTATCATCTCCCGGCCCCGCGCATTGTGATCATGGACCCGCAAGGGCGTTACGCCGGGACGGTCGATTCGACAGCAGGGACCGAGGCGCTGGTGACGCGCATCCATCAGCTTGCCCATCGCGGCTGAAGAGTAGCGCAGCGTGAGAGGGCGTTACGGTCTCATCCTTGCCGGACTGGGCGCCGTTCTTCTGGCGCCCTTTCATAGCCGGGAAGCACAGGCGGCGACGCCCGCGGCGCAGGAAGCATTGCCCGCGATGTCAGATGGCATCACGCAAGGCAGTCCTCATCGCGGTGGTGGGTTGCGCCTGACCGCCGATGCGCCGGGCGGTACGCTGGACCCGCAAATCAATTACACCAGCGAATATATCCAGCTTTTCGTGAACATGTATGACGGGCTCGTGACCTATCGTCAGGCCGACGGGACGCGTGGGCTCGAGGTTGTGCCGGATCTGGCGGAGGCGCTCCCCGAGGTGAGCGCGGATGGTCTGGTGTGGGCGTTTCGCCTGCGTGAGGGGATACGCTTTTCCAATGGCGCGCCGGTAACGGTCGAGGATGTAGCGGCATCGCTGCGCCGCATCTACAAGGTGGGTAGCCCCACCGCCTTGTCCTTTTATGGCAATATTACCGGCGCCAAGGCCTGCCTTGCCGATCCCGCCCATTGTCGTCTTGAGGGGGTGACGACCGATCGGGCGACGCGGCGCATCACCATCCGGCTCGATGCCCCTGACGGTGAATTTCTCCAGAAGCTTGCTTTTCCTCATGCTGTGATCCTGCCAAGGGATGCCCCGGCGACGGAATCGGCGCTGACGCCCCTGCCGGGCACAGGGCCGTATCGGATCACGCATTATGATCCGTCGCGGCGGATGGAAATCGGGCGTAATCCCTATTTCAGGGTCTGGAATCCGGCCGCGCAGAGCGAAGGCTATGTCGATCGGATCGATTATGATTTCGGCCTGTCTGATGAGGCTGAGGTGACCGCCATCGAGCAGGGTCAGTATGACTCGATGCTCGATGCCAAGCCGCAGGACCGGCTGGGCGAACTGGGCAGCCGGTTTACCGATCAGGTACACCTGCAGCCACTTCTTGGCCTGTATTATCTGGCCCTGAATGTGCATGAGCCGCCTTTTGACTCGCTTGCCGTCAGGCAGGCCATCAATCATGCGATCGACCGCCATGCGATGACCATTCTCTATGGCGGTTCGGCCATTGCCGAGCCGCTCTGCCAGATTGTGCCTCATGGTATTGCCGGGGCCGATATTCCATGCCGGTTCGGGCGGCTATCCGATGCCGGGCAATGGCAGGGGCCCGACATCGATCGCGCCCGGGCGCTTATCCGCCAGAGTGGCCATGCCGGGCAAAGCGTGACGCTTGTTGTGCCCAATCAGGCTATTGGACTGGCGATGGGGGTCTATCTGCGGAACATGCTGCAATCCCTGGGATTTCAGGCCAGTGTGCGCCCCATGACACCCGCCACGGCGGAAGGCTATGCCCGCAATTCAGACAATCACGTGCAGATCAGCCTGGCTTACTGGTATGCGGATTACCCGTCACCCTCGACTTTTCTGGATGCCTTGCTGGGCTGCGACAACGCACGCCCTCACTCTGACAGTGCGACAAATGCGAGCGGGTTCTGCCATCCCGGGCTTCAGAAGCTCATGATGCAGGCCGAGCACAGCCTCGATGCAGGGCAGGCCCGCGCGTTGTGGGAACAGGCGGGCACATTGGCCATGGAGCAGAGCGCCGTCACACCGCTCATTCAGATGCGCTATGTGGATTTCGTCTCGAAACGTCTCGGGAATTATCACTACTCACTGCTCAACCACATGCTGATCTCGCAGGTCTGGGTGCAATAGGCATACAAATCCTGTGTGCCCGTCCTTCAGTCAGACATCTCGTCGGGTAATGCTGTGACGAGCGCGCTCAGATGCTCTCACGCTCTCGTCCAAACGATCGCTGCTTTCATGGGGTGGCGCCTGGCCAGCCACGTAGCCGCTTGTCGAGCGGCTGTGAAAAACCGCAACTGATCACGCGGCCGAGGCCGAATACAGCAAGCAGGGCCGGGGGGTAGATCAGCCATGCCCAGCCGGTATCGAGACCTGATAACCGGGTGAGCGCGACGACGGGCATGACGATGAACATATGGCTGAGATAGATTTCATAGCTGTCTTGTCCCCAGCGACGCAGCCAGAGTGTATGTCGCCCCGTATATGCGGCCCCCCATCCCCGGGCGAAAGCCCAGACACACAAGCCTATGGCCGTATTGAAAAACAAGGGTGTCGCGAGCCCGAATAGGGACCAGCACCAGCCCCCCTGCAAAAGATAAAGCGCCATACTGGCAAGGCCTGCTGAACCGGCCATCGTGACAGCCAGTCGATAACGCCGATGCAAAGCTAGCCTTGCGACCAGAGCCGCGAACACGCCGGTAGCGATGGCGCTCATGCCGGGGCCATAGGCCTTTTCCTGCCATATCTCAGTGGCATCACGCAGTTGCCACTCGAAATACGGCGAGGCGAGCGCGAGGAGTGCTGCACAGATCAGCAGGGTTGTTCTCGAATGACCGAGGCTCAGGCAGATCAGCGGGAAGGCGAGGTAGAAAACTTCCTCGACCGAGAGTGACCAGAGCACATCCCAATAAGCCGGCAGATATCCTGTGCGGCCCTCATAGACATTCAGATGCATGAACAGGGCGGAAAAGGCTGCCCCACCGAGGCTTTGTCCCGGATGGTCCGGCACGAAGCTTGGCACATGCAGCGCACCAAGCATGCAACAGATGGCGATGAGGGCAAGAAGGCAGGGCAGGATACGTGCAGCACGTCGGCCTGAGAAGGCGCGCCAGTCGAGCGCGGCAGGACGGCCGTAGCGTCTGATCATGTGATCCGTGATCAGGAAGCCGGAAATGACGAAGAACATCGTCACCCCCTTGATGCCGCCCCAGTTCAGCATCCTCAGCACGCGATACGGTATGACGCCCGCAAGACCGGTTTCCGTAAGGGGAAAACGCAGGGCCAGATGATGAATGACCACCAGCAGAATGGCGATCCCACGCAGGCAATCGATCCCGTCATTGCGACGCGGGTTGATCCTGTCCTGCGCGCAAGCGAGAGGCATGGCGGAAGAGGGCAGGGGACACGGAGGCGCGCTCATGATGTGGCAAAGCTCCGCAGGGATGATGACGCTGCGACCTGACATCCCGTCATGGCACCATGATGGCCGATGCGACGCGAGCGCGGCCCATCCTTGTCGCGTCAGTGGATCCTCAGGCGCGGCGGCAAAGGTAGACTGTTATCTATAACTTCAATATAACGTGATATATGGGACGCATAACGTTATTTTCGCTATCGTGAAGATGTCGCCGTGTCGTCACGGCGTCATGGAGAACACGATGATGCAGCATACGATCATGGCGGTATTCGATACCGCCCGTCATGCCCAGATCGCTGTTGATGACCTTCTGGTTTGTGACATCCCATCAGAGACAATCCACCAATATCCCCTGCAGGCAGGCGATGCCCCTGCCGAGGCCATGCGAACGGGCAACGAGCTTCATCGTCCACCGGGTGTGTGGACGTGGCTGATCAATGATCATCCACAGCCCGGTTCGGACAAGGCGCATCAGGTGGCGCTTTATCACGAGAGCCGCGCGCGGAACGAGCCTGTGCTGGTTGCCGTGGCGTCATCTACGCTGAACGAGGCCAGGATCAGAAAAATCCTCAATGACCATGCCCCGCTGGATGTAAAGGGCTCGGAAGAAGGACAACATCATGAGATTACGTCGCTTGCGCAGGAAAGCCAAATGGACCCGTCGTTCCTTGAGCCCACGGCCCCTGTCGAAATGACGGAATACCGCTAGGGCTTCAAAGCCCTCCCGGTCCGGTTTGATTGCCGGGCCGGGGAGAGGCTCACCGTATCCTTGCGTAAGGCGGCTCCTATCCCGGCGAGGGAGAAGAGTACGCATGCCTTTGCGCATTGTGTTTCTGGGCTCACGCGCCGTCCCTCAGGCGGATGCGGCCACGGGTCAGACCCAAGCCTGACGCGGCCGGTTTGATCCGGCGCTGACTCGGGCTTTCGTATCCGGCAGGCAGAATTATCTCGCCTGCTTCGACACCGGGACCAGGTTGATGCCTTGCGAACCGCCCCGACGCATTTGCAGGCGGGTCAGTCTGGCTTCAGAGACCGATATCGCGACGGTAGATCCCGTCATCCCAATCTATAGCCGAGACGCCCTGATAGGCCCGTGCCCGTGCCTCTTCGGGCGTTGCGCCTGTGGCGCACACGGTCAGGACGCGGCCACCGGATGCGACGAGCTTGCCGTCCTGCATGGCTGTGCCGGCCTGAAACACCTGTACGCCCGGCACGGCGTCGGCCCGCTCGATGCCTCGTATCACCCCGCCTTTGGCAGGGGTGCCCGGATAGCCACGCGCCGCCAGCACGACCGAAATTGAGGCCTCATCGGTGAAGCTGATGGCGGCGTCATCAAGGTGTCCCTCGGCAAGGGCCTTGAGCACGGGCAGCAGATCGGATTGCAGGCGGATCAGCAGGGCCTGTGCCTCGGGGTCGCCGAAACGCACATTGTATTCGATCAGCTTGGGGCCTTCCTCGGTCAGCATCAGCCCTGCAAAGATGATTCCCCTGAAGGGCGTCCCACGCCGGACCATCTCGGCCAGCATCGGGCGCACCATGATATCGAGCGCCTTTTCCTGCGCGTCGCGATCGAAATGGGGCGGCGGCGACACGGCACCCATGCCTCCGGTATTGGGCCCTGTATCCCCTTCACCAATGCGCTTGTGGTCGCGCGCGGCACCAATCAGCACAGCCTCGCCGTCAGAGCAGAAGGCGAACAGCGAGACTTCCTGCCCGACAAGACATTCCTCGATCACGATGCTGGCGCCGGCGGCACCGAAACTGCGATCGGTCAGGATATCGATGATGGCGGCCTCGGCCTCTTCGAGCGTCAGGGCCACGATCACGCCCTTGCCGGCGGCCAGACCATCGGCCTTGATGACAATGGGGGCTCCACGGCGACGCACGAAGGCGAGGGCAGGTTCTGCTTCCTCAAAACGCTCCCATCGTGCCGTGGGAATACCGGCGGCGTCGGCCACATCCTTGGTGAAGCTCTTGCTGCCCTCGAGCGCACTCGCGGCCTGGCTCGGCCCAGCGCAGGCAATGCCGGCTCTAGCGCAGAGATCGGCGAGACCAGCGACAAGCGGCGCTTCCGGGCCGGGAACGACGAGATCGATTCGCTGTTCACGGGCGAAATTCACGAGGGCCGTCACATCATCGGCGGCAAGAGGGACCAGCGTACCAAGCGTCTGCATGCCCGGATTGCCCGGTGCAATGAAGAGCGTTTCCAGCTCCGGAGAGCGGGAGAGGCAGGCTGCCAGAGCATGTTCGCGTCCGCCTGATCCGACAAGTAACACCCGCATTGTCATTCTTCCTGTTCTGACTGGTCGTAGCCCGCGTTCCGTAGCATAGACTGTGCTCATGAGCGAAAACGATCACAGCGCGAGCGGGAATGTCCCCGAATATTCGGTCAGTGAAATTTCCGGCGCCATCAAGCGTACGCTCGAAGGCAGCTTCGGCCGCGTGCGTGTGCGCGGCGAGATTACCGAACTCAAACGCTATCCCTCCGGCCATATCTATCTCTCCCTGAAAGATCAGGGAGGCAAGATATCGGGCGTGATCTGGCGCGGCTCGGTGTCACGCCTTGGCATGGTGCCCGAGAACGGGGTCGAGGTGATCGCGACCGGCCGCGTTTCGGCCTATGGCGACAGGTCGAGCTATCAGCTTGTCATCGACCAGATGAGTTTTGCGGGTGAGGGAGCCCTTCTCGCCAAGATCGAGAAGCTGCGCCAGAAGCTTCTGGCCGAAGGGCTGTTCGACAGCGAGCGCAAGAAGCCGCTGCCCTTCCTGCCACGGCTGATCGGGCTCGTGACATCGAGGCGCGGGGCGGTGCTGCACGATATTCTCACCACACTGTCACGTCGCTTTCCACGCCCGGTTCTGGTCTGGCCCGTGGCTGTGCAGGGTGAGGGCGCTGCGGCCCAGATCGCGGCGGCCATCGAGGGGTTTTCGAGCCCGACCCTGCCTGAAGCGCACCGACCTGATCTGATGATCGTGGCGCGCGGTGGTGGCTCGCTGGAGGACCTCATGGCCTTCAATGATGAGTCGGTTCTTCGCGCCGTGGCGGCCTGCCCCATTCCGCTGATCTCTGCGGTCGGGCACGAAACTGATACCACCCTGATCGATTTCGTGTCGGATCAGCGCGCCCCCACCCCCACGGCTGCGGCTGAAATGGCCGTTCCGCTTCGTTCGGAGATGGTGGCCGATCTGGCTCATCGCGGCGCACGCCTTGCTGGTGCCCTGTCGCGGCAGCTGCAAATGGCCCGGGCGAGACATGACCAGATTGTTGCACGCCTGCCCGATCTGCCGGGATTGCTGGAAACGGCGCGTTTCAGGCTGGACGAGCGCGGACAACGCCTTGAGCTTGCCCTGCCCATGGTGGCGGCAAAAGCCCGGCAACGTCTCATGACGCTTGAGGGACGCATGCCCTCGGCTGCTCATTTCATGGGCCAGAAGCAGGCGCGTCTTGGCCTGGCGAGTGCCGCTCTGGCTTCGGGCATCCGTTATCGCATGCAGCAGGAGCGCGCGTCATTCACGCATGCGCGTCTTGGAACCGAAACGGTCAGCGCTCGTCTTGGTCTCGATCGGGCGAGATTGTCCGGTATGGTGGGCAGGCTTGAGGCCGTGTCGCCCGAGGCGGTTCTGGCCCGCGGCTACGCACTGGTGCAGGATGCACAGGGCAAGCCGGTAACAACGGCTTCCGGGCGGCCACGTGGCGGTGCCATTACGCTTCGTTTTGCAGATGGCACGCGCCAGGGACGGCTCGACCCTCTGGGAACGCAAAAGAAAGAACAGGGGGATTTAGGACTATGAAAAAGCGCTTCGCACTCACACTCGCGCATGCCGGTCTGCTTGGGGTTTCGCTTCTGGCTGGTTGTGCCGACACGCCCGCGCCCCAGCCAGCGCAAGCCCAGACCCAGGCGCGTATCCCGCCGCAGGACTTCGCACCGGGCCTGACCGGCGAAACACCGCTGCCCGCCAATGAGGCGCAACTGACCAATGATCCTTCGGCCCCGATCAACACCCCTCTTTGCGGTGCTGTTCAGCAAGAGACCAACCGCATGGGCGGGCAGGTCTTCAGTGACGGTCTGGCCTCAGGCAGCACCTGCCCGCAAAACGCCTGCTTCAACCCGCTGACAGGCACGTATATCGCAGCGACCGGTGCACCGAGCGTGTGCCGCTGAGTTGGGGGCGCATATCTACCCCGGTTTCCCAACTAGATGCTGTATTCACCTGATAGTGCGATACGGTCAGGAAGCGAGCCTACTTCGTTGAGATGTGGCGGCACTTGCTTGGTGAGCGTATAACACATAGGGCGAATGTAGAGCGCGTTCAATTTTTGCATTGTTTCGCTCGATAATGAATCGAGGCAAAGCTGGGTGCGACCCTTGACTGCCGGGATGGCCCCGCTTCGGCATGCGGGTCAATGTGGCCTTCGCGCGTATTGACCTAGATTGATATTGAGATTGCACGGGCGCTTCGTTCCTATCACAGCTTTGGAAAATCCCTTCTGTCTGGATGTCTTCTCGTGGCCGCTTGCGATACCGCGCCTCGCCATCCGCTCTTCCACACTGAAAAAAACGGGGCGGTGTGGGCCGCCCCGTTTTCCTGCTTCAGCAATGAAGTCTGTTGCGGTTACCGCTTCCACCAGCCCGTACGGGGCTTGGCGGGTGCAACCTCATCGACATTGATGGGCTGCACGACCGGGGCCGCATCATCGGCCTTGGCCTTGCCACGGCGAGCGGAGGCTTTGGCGGGCGCCTTCGCGGCCTTTCCCTCTGCCTTTACAGCGCTGTCAGCCTCGACGTCGCTTGCAGCTGCCTTGCGCGGCGTGCGGCCACGGCGTGGCTTGGGCGCATCGGCGGTTGCCGCTGCAGGTTCTGCGGCAACAACATCACCCTCAGGCAGGGCGGCAGTAGCAGCAAGTGCCTTGCGAGGGCGGCCGCGACGACGGGCTGCGGGCTTGTCCTGATCGGCCTCAGCCACGGCCACAGGCTCAGCTACGGAAGCTGAGTCTGATTCTACCGGTGCAGTCGGCGCAGGTTCGGCCTGCTCGGCAGCCACCGGACGACGACGCGGACGGCCACGTCCCTTGCGGGCGCCAGCCTCATCACCCTCGCGAACGCGGCTTGCAGCCGTTTCGGCGGGCGCTTCTGCCGAAAGGCTGGCGGTCGAAGCAGCGCTTTCAGCCCTTGCAGATTCCGCGCCATTGTCGGCCGCGCTATCTGCCAGAGTGGGCGTCGGCTCGTCATTGCGCGCAGACGGTGCACCCAGACGGGATTCTGCCTGTTCGATCATATCGAAGATGTCGAACGAGGCACCACCGAAGGGATCGGCCGGGGTGGGGCCATTCCAGCGGTTTTCCGGTTGGTTGCGACGGCGATCCTCGTTCCCACGCTTCGCGCCATTGCGCTCACCGTTGCGGTCCGCGTTGTCGCGTGTCTCAGCCTTGCGGGGCTCCTGGGCGCGGGCTTCGCGCGGCGCTTCGGTCTGGCCGCGTTCCTCACGGGAGACACGACGCGTCCGCATGCGACGACGGCCGGGAACGATCAGGGCTTCGCTGTCGCCAGCTGCCTGATCGCCGCGCGATGCCACGACGTCCTGCTCAGGGGCCGTGCCTTCTTCGTCCTCTGCTTCATCAGAGGTCTCGGCCTCGGCTGCCTGCGGCATGTCGCGCGACTCATCCGAGCGTCGGCCATTGCGACGGCGACGGCGACGGCGACGGCGACCGCCATCTTCACGGCTGTTTTCCTCGCGCGGCGCCTCATCACGGCTTTCCTCGGCCGAAACCGCGTCCAGATCGGACTCCTCTTCCACGCCGATGGACGCAGATGCGGCGGGGGTCGCTCCAGGCTCATGACGCTCGGGCTGCGGCGCGCGTTGCTCGGCAGGAACCTGCGGGCGCACGCGTTCGATACGCAGATCGGCCGGTGTCAGGCTGTCATCCGGCTGGAACGACACGCGCATGCGGTGGCGCTGTTCGATCTCGCCCAACCAGTCACGCTTGTTGTTGAGGATGTAGAGCGCGATGCCCGACGTGATGTGGACACTGATCTCGGCGGCTTTCTGCTTCAGCCCTTCCTCGTCCAGGGCGCGCAGCACATGCAGGGCGGCACTTTCAATGCCGCGCACATGGCCTGTACCCTGACAATGGGGGCAGGGAACCAGAACGGCTTCCGAAATCGACGGGCGCAGACGCTGGCGGGACATTTCCAGCAGGCCGAAATGCGAGATCTGGCCAATCTGTATGCGTGCGCGGTCAGAACGCAGGGCATCCTTCAGGCGCTTCTCGACCATCGCATTATGCTTGCGGCTTTCCATGTCGATGAAGTCGATCACGACAAGCCCGGCAAGATCGCGCAGACGGAGCTGACGGGCGACTTCCTCAGCGGCTTCGAGGTTCGTGCGGACCGCCGTATCCTCGATATTGCGCTGACCGGTCGAACGGCCGGAGTTCACGTCGATCGAGACGAGGGCTTCGGTCTGGTTGATCACCAGATAGCCACCCGATTTCAGTTGGGCCGTGGGCGAGAAGATCGCGTCCAGATGGCCTTCCACGTGGTAGCGGCCGAACAGGCTCTGGCTCTGGTCGCGCCAGAGTTTTACCTTGTTGGCGTTATGCGGCATCAGAAGACGCATGAACTCACGCGCATTCTTCCAGGCCGGCTCACCATCAATGATGATTTCTTCGATATCCTTGCTGAACAGGTCGCGAATGGCGCGCTTGATCAGATTGGCTTCTTCATAAATCAGCGTCGGCGCGACCGAAGACAGCGTATGGTTGCGGATATCGTCCCAGAGCTGAAGCAGATATTCGCAGTCACGCGTGATTTCGGGCCCCGGACGCTGCGCACCAGCCGTGCGCACGATCATGGCCATGCCGCGCGGCAGGTCGAGCTCGGCAATGATGTCGCGCAGGCGCTTGCGATCGCTGTCGGATGTGATCTTGCGCGATACGCCGCCGCCGCGCAGGGCATTGGGCATCAGCACGCAATAACGTCCCGCCAGCGAGACATAGGTGGTCAGAGCCGCACCCTTGTTACCGCGCTCTTCCTTGACGACCTGAACGAGCAGGATCTGACGACGGCGAATGACTTCCTGGATCTTGTAGTTACGCAGGAAGCGGGCCGTGCGACGGGCAGCCGCACCCTCGTCACCCGTGTCATGCTCACCACCAACGGTCTCGGGGCGGCCTTCGAAATCGGGCTGCTCTGCAGGCTCGGCCTGTTCCGCGTCCGCGCTGACCTCGGCGCCTTCGTTCTCGGTCTCGACGCGCTCATCGGCGCGGAGATCTTCGTCCTGAAGGGCGAGAAGCTTTTCGCGGTCGGCAACCGGAATCTGGAAATAATCCGGGTGGATTTCGCTGAAGGCAAGGAAGCCGTGACGGTTGCCGCCGTAATCGACAAAAGCAGCCTGAAGGCTGGGCTCTACGCGAATGACCTTGGCGAGGTAGATGTTGCCCTTGATCTGCTTTTTTGATGATGTTTCGATATCATAATCTTCGAGACGATCACCATCCATGACCACAACGCGGGTTTCTTCCGCGTGTGTGGTGTCGATCAGCATACGCTTGTTCATAAATAAGGAGACTCCGGTCAGCCCTTGTCACGGCCGGTATCAAACCCTGTGCAGACACAGTGGTGTTTCCGGCGCGCGCGGCAGAATGTCGAGGCGTGGTTTGTGAGAAAGAGCCATCAGACCAGCGCTCGCGGAACAGCGTCGGACACAGGTCGATGCCTGCTCCGGTAGTTTTCCACAAAACGAGACTGGCAGATTTCATGCGGCCCCTGCGAGTTGTCATCTGCGCCCAGGCCTGGAAGACTGACCTCTCTTGTCGTCCCGCGGCTGTGCCTGCGGGAGGGAGGGGGCTCTTGCAAACCATGATGGCGCGCGAAGCATGCCAGAAAACGGGAGCGGCGCTTGGAGAATTCCCCTCTAGACGGGGCGCTGTCCTGACGCCGGATCGACCGTATCGTGATCCTTCTCCCACAGGATGACGGAAAATGCCGTGCCATGCAAGATGGCCGCTATCGCCTTGTTGACACCTTATTTTTTGATCAGAAGATGCATGGTCATTTCTCATCACCGGGGCCGCCTATGCCTGTTTTTGATCCGACCCGCCGTAAGGTGACGCGTTTTCTGGGGGGCTCGCTGGCCACAGGCACGTTGCTGGGTCCGCATGCTGCGGGAGCGGTGGGCCACCGGGCGGCCCATCACGCAGCGCAGGGGACGGGCGTCCACCATCAGACGCCGCACGCCAGGGCGCCAGCGCTGACAGGCAAGGCCGCACCACCGCGCCCTGTGATCATGCTTGACCCCGGCCATGGAGGCAAAGACCCAGGGGCGATTGGTGTTACCGGCACCTATGAGAAACACATTGCCGCAGCCGCAGCGCAGGAACTCTGTCACCAGATCAGGCGCGCCGGGCGCTATGATGTGGTGATGACACGTGCAGACGATCACTTCATTCCGCTTGAGGGGCGCGTGGACCTTGCGCACCGCCACAAGGCAGAGCTTTTCATTTCCATGCATGCCGACGCCCTGCATGACCCGGAGGTAAGGGGCGCCAGCGTCTATACGCTTTCCAACGGTGCATCAGATGCACAGACTGCCTCGCTTGCCCAGACCGAGAACAGCGCTGACCGGTTTGCGGGCCCCGCGTTTCACGGCATGTCCTCCGAGGTGCAGGCCATTCTCGCCAGCCTCGTGAATGAGGAGACGAGGCGGGGGTCGGCGCATATGGCCGCCAGTGTTGTATCAGCCTTTCAGCCGCGTATCGGCCTGCTGCGCCATCCCGCGCGTCATGCAGCTTTTGTCGTGCTCAAATCGGCCGATATTCCCTCTGTGCTGGTTGAAATGGGTTTCATGTCCAACCGGCATGATGAGGCGGCCCTGAGGCAGGGAGGCTATCGCAAGCAGGTGGCGACCGCCATGCGCGCGGCAATCGATCGGTATTTCGCCGGATCTGGCATGAATATTGCGCATTCGGGCTAGAAAATGATGCGACCGCGCTAGGCAACGGCAGGTCTTTTACAGTAGGAAGGGCGTCATGAACATTCTGGCGCCCCTTTCAAGCATAGGATCCCGTGCAGCAGCACGCGCTGATCTATGCCCGGGCCTCCTTCTTCGTACGCTTCGACTTATCTGCCCCTGAGCGCATTTTGCGGCCGGTTCGACCGGCGCGTTCAGGGGTTACGATCCTGTTGTTCAAAGCCACGAAAAGACAAAGCCATGACCATTATCCATCCTTCTTTCGGCACGGTTGCTGACGACCGCGTCATCATTTTTGACACCACCCTGCGTGATGGCGAGCAATCGCCCGGCTTCTCGATGAATCTGGAAGAGAAGATCCGTATGGCGAAGGCTCTTGAAGAGCTGGGTGTCGATGTGATCGAAGCCGGCTTCCCGGTTGCGTCGCCCGGCGATTTTGAAAGCGTGCAGAAGATTGCTGAAACGGTCCGCGAGGCCGTGGTCTGCGGTCTGGCCCGAAGCGGTGGCAAGCGGGACATCGAGGCCGCAGGCGAGGCTATTGCCAAGGCGCCGCGCCGTCGAATTCACAACTTCATTTCCACCTCGCCGCTGCACATGAAGTACAAGCTGCGCATGGAGCCCGAGACGGTTCTGGAGCTGATTGCCGAGGGCAACAAGGCGTCGCGTCACTTCACGGATGACGTGCAGTGGTCGGCTGAGGACGGTTCACGCACCGAGCCGGATTTCCTGTGTCGTTGCGTGGAAATGGCGATCCGTCATGGCGCGACGACCATCAATATTCCTGACACGGTTGGCTTCACGACGCCGGATGAGTTGCAGGCTATCTTCACCATGCTGCGTGAGCGCGTGCCGGGCGCGGAAAAGGTGATCTTCTCGACCCATAACCACAACGATCTGGGCCTGGGTGTCGCCAATACCCTGGCAGCAGTCGCCGGTGGCGCCCGCCAGATCGAGTGCACGATCAATGGTATTGGCGAGCGTGCCGGCAATGCGGCGCTTGAAGAAATCGTCATGGCGATCCGTACGCGCCGTGACAAGATTCCCTTCCAGAACCGTATCGAGACGCCACGTCTGCTGGGGATCTCGCGCCTTCTGGCCAACATCACCGGCTTTGACGTGCAGCCCAACAAGGCGATCGTGGGGCGGAATGCCTTTGCTCATGAGAGTGGTATCCATCAGGACGGTATCCTGAAGAACGCCGCGACTTACGAGATCATGACGCCGGAAAGCGTGGGCTGGAGCAAGACATCGCTCGTTCTGGGCAAGCATTCGGGGCGCGCTGCCTTCCGCGATAAGCTCAAGGCGCTGGGCTACGACCTGCCGGATGAGAAGATCCAGGATGCCTTCGAGCGCTTCAAGGTTCTGGCGGATCAGAAAAAGACCGTATTCGACGAAGATATCCGCGCCCTGGTCGATGACGAAACCCGTGATCACGACCGCATCCGCTTTGTCGCGCTGGAGCTGACGGCTGGCTCGAAGCGTCCGGCCGAAGCAGCTCTCGAATTGCTTGTGGATGGCGTTGTGCGCACGGCAAAGGTCAGCGGTAACGGTCCGGTCGATGCTGCCTTCAAGGCAATTGGCGAGATCTTCCCGCATGAGGCCGAGCTGGCGCTGTTCTCTGTCGGCGCCGTGACCGAGGGCACGGATGCCCAGGCGAAGACAACTGTCCGCCTCCAAGAGGGCGGAAAGATGGTGGATGGTCAGGGCGCTGATGCCGACACAATCGTCTCTGCGGTGCGTGCTTATGTTCACGCGCTGAACAAGCTGCTGGTCAAGCGTGCCCGCAGCGAGCCCGAGGCGCTTGCGGTCTGATCAGACGGCAGATCGATGTTTTCAAGCCCCGGCGGAATCAGGCTGCCGGGGTTCTTTGACGGCACCTTGAGGCTGTCATGAGCTTGCGCCCGCTTATGGAAGCTGTAACGGCACGGGATAAAGGAAAACGCCCCGAAGCGGTATCGCTGCGGGGCGTTTTCCGCATGGTGTAAAAAACGGCGAGGCCGTTGTGACTAGTATCCGTAACCCTGGTTATAGGCTGGATAACCTTGCTGGGCCGGATATGCGGCCTGGGGCTGCGCGGGATAGGCTGGCGCGGCATATCCGTTCTGGCCATTATTATAATACGGCTGCTGGTAGCCCTGCTGTGGCGGGGCCTGATTGGCGTAGCCGTTCTGGTTGTAATACCCACCCTGGGCGTAACCGGCTCCCGGACGATTGGGCGTTGTGGCTGCTCCACCAGCCGCGCCCACCAGACCGCCTGCCAGCGCGCCGATGGCAGCGCCCCGGCCACCACCTGCAAGAGCACCGATTGCCGCGCCGGCACCGCCACCGATCAAGGCGCCCGAGCCAGCCCGTGCACCCGGGTCATAGGGGCTGCCACAACCATTGAGCATCAGGCAAATCCCGGTAATGCCGAGGACACTCAGCGAAGCAGTGCGTGAGTGGTTGCAGGATTTGAAGGCAATTATCATGACAGGCTTTCGGATGGCTGGAAATCAGTAGCCGGAACGCGGGCGGTTGGGGGTGGTTGCGGCACCGCCGGCTGCCCCAAGCGCACCACCGGCGAGAGCGCCGATAGCCGCACCACGGCCACCACCGGCCAGCGCGCCAATCGCCGCGCCGCCGCCTGCGCCGATCAGGGCGCCCGACCCTGCGCGTGCGCCGGGATCATAAGGATTCCCGCAGGCGCTCAGGCCCAGCATACCGAGGCAGGCCAAAGCAGCCAGAAGGCTGCGCAGAGAAAGGGGGGAAGGACGCTTCGTCATTGGTCTGGTATCCTGGTTCATTCATTCGACGCTGTGAGAACGGAGTGGTTTTTCCCGGGTTTCCTCGGGCCACCCAGTCGTGAACAGGTCATGAATAAATTAGGGTTCCACCCACGTTGTCAGCGTGTCGGCATCATGGCTAAGGCGGGACAGTTTGTAACTAAAGGTAACCGCTGCAATAAAGCATGGCTCAGGCAAGGTTTCTGGTCATTAAACTGCAATTTTCCCTGATCACCTCTTGCCCCTCACACGGTGCACCGGTAAGCCACCCGCCAGAATATCTCGCGTCACGACTTCGGCCCGTCAAGGCTCCACGCATTCCCCAAGGGTAATCATGCAGGCGAGACGAAGGCAGGGCGCAACATGTATGCGCACAATCTTTTCGGCCAGGAGGCTTGAATGTTCTCACGTCTGCTGGGTCTCATGTCGGCAGACATGGCTATTGACCTCGGCACCGCCAATACACTCGTCTACGTGAAGGGACGCGGCATCGTCCTTGATGAACCATCTGTCGTTGCCATCGCTGAGGTGCGTGGCAAGAAGCAGGTTCTGGCGGTTGGCGAAGAGGCCAAGCTGATGGTGGGGCGTACACCTGGCAATATTACCGCCATTCGCCCGCTGCGCGACGGCGTGATTGCCGATTTCGAGGTGGCGGAGGAAATGATCAAGCATTTCATTCGCAAGGTTCATAACCGCCGCGCCTTTGCCAGTCCGCAGATCATCGTCTGTGTGCCGTCAGGTTCCACGGCTGTCGAACGACGTGCCATTCAGGAGAGTGCCGAAAGTGCTGGTGCGCGCAAGGTCATGCTCATCGAGGAGCCTATGGCGGCCGCGATTGGTGCGGGCCTGCCTGTTACCGAGCCGTCGGGCAGCATGATTGTCGATATCGGCGGCGGTACGACCGAAGTGGCCGTGATCTCGCTTGGCGGTATCGTTTATGCCCGATCGGTACGCGTCGGCGGCGACAAGATGGATGATGCAATCATCTCGTATATCCGCAAGACCTTCAATCTGCTGATCGGTGAAAGCTCGGCGGAACGTCTGAAGATGGATATCGGCTCGGCCTGTCTGCCCGACGACCCGCGTGATCCGGGCCCCGTCAAGGAGGTCAAGGGACGCGACCTTATCAACGGAGTGCCTCGTGAGGTGCTCGTGAGCCAGGCACAGGTTGCCGAGAGCCTTTCCGAACCCGTCATGCAGATTGTAGACGCGGTTACGATCGCGCTTGAGAATACGCCGCCTGAACTCGCCGCTGATATTGTTGACAAGGGTATTGTGCTGACAGGCGGCGGGGCATTGCTCTATCGTCTTGATGATGTCCTGCGCAATGCGACGGGTCTGCCGGTCACTGTTGGCGAATCTCCGCTTTCCTGTGTGGCGCTCGGGACAGGCCGAGCCCTTGAGGAGATGCGTCGTCTGCGGAATGTCCTTATTTCGATGTACTGATAGTCAGGGAGCATCCGGTCGATGCTGTCGATACAGGGACGACATGCACTCGCGAAGCTGATGCTTCCGTTTTTCTTCATTCTGGCGGTCGGGCTGATCATGCTGGGTCTGACCCGACGCCCTGCCGTCGACTCCCTGCGCATGAAGCTGGCCGATGGACTTTCGCCGGCCTATCGTCTGATGGCGGCACCGGGTGCGGAGCTGGGCCACCTGCGCCAGTCTCTTGCAGGGTTGACTGATATTGTCGGCGAAAATGCCCGCCTGCGTTCGGAGAATGAGCAGCTGCGTCGCTGGTACGATGTTGCCGTTGCTCTCGCCAACGAGAACGCCCAGCTCAAGGCCAGCCTGCATTGGATACCCGATAGCGCTCCCAATTTCGTGAGCGGTCATGCCCTGCGCGATGCAGGAGGGCTCTATGGTCGTTCCATTCTGCTTGCTGTGGGCGATGGTCACGCCATTGTGCCTGGCGATGTGGCGCTGGATGCCTCAGGACTTCTGGGGCGCGTGACGGAGACGGGCGCGCATACAGTCCGGATCCTGATGATCAATGACGAGGCAAGCCGTATTCCTGTCATGCTGGTTGCCTCACGGGGCAACGCGATCATGGCCGGAGACGGGTCCCCTTATCCGCGCCTCATTTATTACTCCCAGGATAATCGGCCGGTTGAGGGAGAGCGCGTCGTAACCGGTGAGCAGCCTGCTCCTGAAGGCCATGACCATGGTGCTTTCGCCGGTATGCCGGGAGGGCTTGTGGTCGGGACAGTTCATTATCTCCGTCCTGGCACGCCTGTTGTTGTGCCTGAAGCTGCGCTTGATCATCCGGATATCGTGCGTGTGTTCAATTACATGATTGCCGATCACAACGGCCCGGAGGCGCCAGGGCGCGTCCATCTGACCCCGCCCATGCCGGTAGCCCCGGAACTGCCCTTTGTCCCGTTTCAGAAACCTGTGCGCGGGCAGGGCTGACCGCATGGTGTCCCATCGTCTGCCTCCCGACATTCATCCCGGCATCGCACCCCGGCAGACCTTGCGTCGGCGTATCGATCGTCTCATGCGTGCGCTCATGCCATCACTCTTCGTGGTGGTATGCGCATTGCTTCTGTCAGCAGACCTAGGTCTGCCCGGACAGAGCGAGCTCTGCTTCGGTATCGGGGCAAGTACGGTTTTCTTCTGGTCGTCTCATCGTCCGCAATCCATGACGCCTTTCATGACGTTCTGCGTGGGGCTCATGTGCGAGGCGCTCAGCTTTGGGCCGCCGGGTGTATTCCTGTTCTCACTTCTTGTTTTGCATGGTGTGGCGCATCTGTGGCGCTACGGACTGAGCCGTATAAGCTTTCTGTTTGGCTGGGCGCTCCTCGGCGCGCTTGCGCTGGTTTTGTCGTTGTTTGGTTGGATCATCGCGTGTATCGGGACGTTAACATTGCTGTCACCGGGGCCGAGTCTCTTTCAGGCGGCGGTGACAATTGGTATCTATCCGACCTTGAGCGCCCTGTTCACCTGGGCGCGTCGTACAGTGGCAAACCCCGAGCAAGCCTGAAGGCACCGTCTTGACCATGATGTCCCGTTACAGCGCAGCGCCTTGTGTTGAACGTCCGACAGGCGAGAGCGACGTCATGGCGTCGTCGCGTAACGGGATTTCCGCCACGCGATGAGAAAGAACAAGCGTTCCCCATCGTCTCGTGCCCGGACCCGGCGCGAGGAAGTCACCCCCTCACGCGGTGTGTTCACCCGTCGTGCGCTTCTCGTCCTGGCCACGCAGGCGGGTGTACTCGGTGTGCTGGGCAAGAAACTTTACGACCTGCAGGTGCATGAGGGTGACCATCTGCGTGATCTTGCCGCCCGCAATCGTACCAGCAAACGACTCCTGGCCCCGGCGCGCGGGCAGATTGTCGATCGGTTCGGCATCCAGCTTGCCGGTAACAAGGTCAACTGGCGTGCGCTTCTCATGCCTGAGGAAACGACCGATATCCATGCGACGATTGCCCGGTTCGGGCAGATCATCGCGCTGGATGATCGCGATCAGGCCCGTATCGAGCGTGATCTGCGCCATATCCGCAAATATGTGCCCGTTGCGCTCAAGGATTTTCTGAGCTGGGATGACATGGCGCGTATCGAACTCAACGCGCCAAGCCTGCCTGGCGTGTTGATCGATGTGGGAACGACGCGCCTTTACCCTTATGGATCGCAGCTTGCGCATATTGTTGGTTATGTTGCCCCACCCAATGAGCGCGATGTAGCATCGAGCCCCATGATGGCACTCCCTGGCATGCGTGCCGGACGCGCTGGCATCGAGCAGACACAGGATGACCTGCTGCGTGGTCAGCCAGGCTCGGTGGAAATGGAGGTCAACTCCAAGGGCCGCGTCATGGGCGAGATGGACCGCGTCGACGGTCAGCAGGGAGACGAGGTCGTTCTGACCATCGATGCCGGATTGCAGCAGATGGTGCTCAACCGCATCGGCGATCAGGCTGCCAGCGTCGTGGTGATGGATTGCCGCAATGGCGAGGTGCTGGCCATGGTCAGCACGCCGTCTTTCGATCCGTCCCTGTTTGATTCAGGCGTGAGCCACGCCCAGTGGATCGAATGGACCAATAACGTCCGCACACCACTCATCAACAAGACCGTGGCAGGTGTTTACCCGCCGGGTTCGACGTTCAAGCCTGCCGTGGCGCTTGCCGCGTTGCAGTCAGGGCAGATCAGCCCCCAGGACCGTTTCAACTGCCCGGGCTATTATGACATGGGCGGCGTTCGCTTTCACTGCTGGTCGCGCTGGGGGCATGGAAATATCACCATGCAGCAAGCGCTCATGTATAGCTGCGACGTCTATTTCTATCTGGCTGCACGCAAGATCGGGATGGAGCCAATCAAGGCGATGGCCAATGGGTTTGGTCTTGGCACCAGGCTGGATATCGAGCTGCCCCATACGCGCGCCGGTGTAATCCCTACCCCGGAATGGCGGCAGAAGCACGGATTTCACTGGAATGGCGGCGACACGGTCAATGCCGGTATCGGACAGGGTTTCGTGCAGGTGACGCCGCTTGAACTTGCGACCTATGTTTCGCGCATAGCTTCGGGCCGGAATGTCACGCCGCATCTGGTACGCAAGATCAATGACAAGGATTCCGAGCACACGCCGCTCGACGCTGCCCCTGCACTGGATATTCCTGACACGCACCTTTCGGTCATTCGTCAGGGGATGTTCGATGTCGTCAATGCGCCGCATGGCACTGCGCCGAAGGCCAGGCTGAATATTCCCGATGTGGCGATGGCGGGCAAGACAGGGTCGGCGCAGGTGCGACGCGTTTCACGCGCCCTGCGTGAGAGCGGTCACTTCAATTCGATGAATCTGCCGTGGGAAGAGCGCCCCCACGCCCTGTTCATCTGCTTTGCTCCCTATGACGCACCGCGTTATGCTATTGCCGTCGTGATCGAACATGGCAATGGCGGTGCCGATGCCGCGGCACCTCTGGCGCGTGACATCATGACCGACACGCTCTCGCGTGATCCGGTCAACCATGATCATGCGCCTGGTCAGGCTGTTGCGGACGCCGCATATTGAACTGGCAGAAACGCCTGTGGCGTCCCGAGCCAAGTTTCAGGCTTCTGGGCAAGCTGCTTCAGATCAACTGGCTCTATGTGCTTCTTATCTGCGCGCTGGCCGGGGTGGGCTATCTCGCGCTCTACTCTGCCGGAGGCGGTACGGCCAAGCCTTTTGCTCGCCCGCAGATGGTGCGCTTTGGCTTCGGTCTCGTGATGATGATCGTGGTTGCACTCACCAGCCCCAGGGTGCTGCGTCTGCTCTCCATTCCGATTTACCTCGTGGCCATCACTCTGCTGACCCTCGTGCTGCGCATGGGCCATGTGGGCAAGGGTGCAGAGCGCTGGATCAACCTGGCCGGTATCCAGTTTCAGCCCTCGGAATTCGCCAAAATTGCTCTGGTCCTGGCTCTGGCAAGCTGGTTTCATCGCATCGACATCAAGCGCATGGGCAATCCGCTCCGATTGATCCCGCCCGCCTTGCTGACGCTCCTGCCAGTGGTTCTGGTGCTCAAGGAGCCCAATCTGGGCACAGCTGTCATCATCGGTCTCATAGGCGCGACCATATTCTTCGCGGCCGGTATGCGCCTCTGGCAGATCGTGCTGCTGGTGGCGCCGGTGCCGTTCCTCGGCAAGTTCGTCTATGCGCATCTGCATGACTACCAGAAGGCCCGCATCGACACCTTCCTGCACCCTGAGCATGACCCGCTTGGCGCTGGCTATAACATCATCCAGTCCAAGATCGCCCTCGGCTCGGGAGGGATGTGGGGCGAGGGTTATCTGCGCGGGACGCAGGGCCAGCTGAACTTCCTGCCGGAAAAACAGACCGATTTCATTTTCACCATGATTGGTGAGGAATGGGGCTATGTCGGCGCGGTGTCGGTCATTGGTCTTCTGGCCACGCTTGTGGTCGGGGGAATGCTCATGTCCATGCGCAGCCGCAACCAGTTCGGGCGGCTTCTGGCTCTGGGCATCTCGGTCGATTTCTTCCTTTACTGCGCGGTCAATCTGTCGATGGTTATGGGGGTCATTCCGGTGGGTGGCGTGCCGCTGCCCCTCATTTCCTATGGCGGCTCGGCCATGCTCACCATGATGTTCGGCTTTGGCTTGCTGCTTTCTTCCTGGGTGCATCGCAACGAGCGCGATGTTGTCGAGCGTAATCCGGATCTGTAAGAAGGATCAGACCGCCGAGCCCGGCGATCCTGCGTGCCTATCATGACACGGCGTATCGGATTGCGCCCTTTGCCCTGCGTATCGGGCAGACACTCAAGCCGTTGCCTTTTTCTGTTCCGGCGCTTGTGCTGATCGGGGCCTGTAATCCCGGTGGCAGGCGAATGCCTGATGGGTACAATCAGCGCGCCATGACGGCTTTGCGCAAGAAACTCGACCGTGCATTGCGTTCGTCTGGCTCGGGCCTCACGCCTATGGTGCTCTGCGGTGAGGGTGTGCTGGGGCAGTGGCAGGAGCCGTTTTTCGCAGTGCCGCTCTCTCCTGGCAAAGCCCGGGTACTGGGCCGACAATTCGGCCAGAATGCCCTCGTCATCGCACGAAGGGGGCAAAAGGCCCGGCTGGTGTGGCTATGCGACCGCCTTGCGCTAACCGAAGTGTTCAAAGCACGGCGATAAACGCGTTCTCTGCTGGGGAGAGCGCTCTGGCGTTGCGCACGAGCGAGAAATGACGCTCGGGAAAGCGGATGCCGACATGATGCAGCAGCCCGTTCTCGATCAAGCCAGCGACCACACTGGCCGAAAGCACCGTGGCTGCATTGCCGGTCGCGACAGCATTGGCGATGGCCTCGTTGGACGTCAGCTCCATCACGACAGGCAGGGCAGCGCGGTCAACGCCCCAGTCTGCCACCGCTTTTTCAAAGCTGGCACGGGTGCCTGAGCCTTTCTCGCGCAAAATCCAGTCTGAACCGGCAAGGTCCTGGGGGTGGGGCGGTTGGTGGGCCCATTTGTGTTCAGGAGCGACCACGAGCAGAAGCTGATCGGTTGCGACTGAGGTGGCTGTCAGCGTGGGGTTCGTCACAGCGCCTTCAATCAGCCCCATGGCCAGCGTATCGTCCAGCAGATGCTGACAGATATCCTCGGTGTTGCTGATGGTGACTTCCAGCGTGATAGCCGGATGCTGTTCATGAAAGCAATTGATACGGGCGGGTAGCCAATAGCTGGCGATGGTCTGGCTGGCCCAGAGATGCAGCGACCCCTCATCGAGCGTCGTCAGGGCGCGCATGCGCTGCTGGGCCGCACCAGCGCGTTTGAGAACTGCACGGGCTTCCTCCAGAAAGAGCGCGCCTGCTTGTGTCAGGCGTATGCGCCGACCGATACGATCGAAAAAGACGAGGCCGAATGTCTGTTCCAGCGTCATGATGGCATGGCTGACCGCTGACTGGGTCAGGCAGAGCGCCTCGGCTGCACGGGTCATATGCTCGCGTTCTGCGACCGCCACAAAGATGCGCAGCTGGTCAAGCGTCATGAAGGCAGAACGCCGAGCAGCGAGAGCAGAATGGCGCCGATCAGGGCGCAGAGGAGCAGACAGAAAATACCCTCCAGTCCACTGAGCGTGATCTCACGGGGTTCCTCTGCCGACAGGGCTTCCTTTGCCTTGCGAAACCGCCACCAGCTGGCAGGCAGAAGCGCAAGCCCGGCACAGATGGTGGCGACCCCGATCCAGGCTGAGGACCCCGGCAGGACCGGCATGGCAGCATGATGCTCGCTGCTGATAAGGCGCAGAAAGATGTTGAATTTTGCCAGCATGCACCCGATGGCGACCATCGCCAGCGCCGTACGCACCCAGGCTAGAAAAGTGCGTTCATTGGCGGCGTGGTCGGTATAGCGGGCAATCATCAGGAACGGCTCTCATGACGGGGGGAAGCAGACGCGCCCTTTGACGTCTGGACGGTTGAAGGGCTGGCGAGGCGTATGGCGAGATCATAGGCCTGCTGGCGGATTTCCGGAATGGCGATGGATTCGAACAGTGTTCCCAGTCGGGCGGGTCCCAGGGTGTAGAGGGCATGAGGGCTTTCGCCATTGGCGTCGATCAGCCTGCCATCATAGCCCGTATCCAGCCCGGCGCCCCGGTTGCCGGGCGAGGCAAGCCCCGAGGCAAATAACTGCTCAAGCAAGGCCGATCCGACACGTGTGTAGTCGAGATCGGGACCCGTGCAATTCAGCACATGGTCAGCGCGAAAGCGCGTCTGGCCCCTGGCGTGGCTGGCTGTCACGATCAGGCCTTCAGGCTGCGCCTCGATATGCGTGACACGGCCGGCGTGAAGTTCAAGCGTGCCTTCCTGAAGGGCATCGTGCAGGAAAGCGGCGATTTGTGGCGCGATGCGGTGGCGCGCTACATCCCATCGACGCCTGAGATGACGATTGAACCGCGCCTGCTCTGTCTGCGATAGCGCTGCCCACAAGGTATTGGTGATGGGACGCAGGCTGTCGATCGCGCTGCGCCAGTCCAGTCCCCGCTTCAGCGCTGCATGAAATTCACGGACATACCGGCTGAGACGGGCGCCCTTCTGATCGGCGCCTTTTTCGACGCTGATAACAGGCGCCACAGATTTCTGGCCGGGTTTGTGGGGCTTCGGTAGGCTTGCATGGCCTGACAGGAGATGGATCGGTCCCGCATGTCCGGCGAGGCGCGCCTTCATGACCATGTCGATGGCAGTCAGGCCGCTACCGATCATCAGTAATGTCGCCTCTGGGGCAAAAGGGGTGAGGCGGCCACTCGCGTCCATATCTTTGGCAGCGTCAGTGCGATGACCGGCCCCGCTATCCCAGACATTGTGATGATAACGCGGGTCGTGCATGATTTCAGGGGGTGCGCCACGCAGCATGGCAGGCGGGAAATTGCCAAGAGCCAGAACAACCTGCTGCGCCATGACGATTTCTCCGGAGGCCAGGACAAGCCGGAAACCCCTAGCGACAACATGGCATGCCACCACCTTGCCCTGAATGGATGCGACGCCGCTTTCGTCAAACAGGTGCTGGAGGTAGAGGCCGTAAATCGCGCGGGGGATGAAGGCATCGGGTGCGATACCCGGATCGATGTACCGGTGTAGCCACTGCACGAAATGATCCGGCTCGTCCGCCAGCCCGCTCATGCCGCAGGCAGGAACGTTGAGCAGGTGGCCGATGCACCGCGTGCCATAGGCCACCCCGAGAGCCGGGTTGGCGTTGGGATCGATGATCAGACAATTCCGTCCGTGCCGTCTTTTGAGCCCATGGGCGAGCAGGGTTGCGCTGGCTCCCCCGCCGATAATGACAATCTCATATGGCCTGTCCATGGTTTCCCACTCCCTCGCGTCTCGTGGAGTATCAGGGGCACAGGTCAATCGATCCAATTGATATTATGGATCAAACCAATCGATTTTCATGAACAGTATCCTTGGTTGGGCCGCGGTTTGTTGCAGGCATTGTATCGCTGGAGTCCCTGCTCCGGAGCCGAACGATCGTCTGGAAGATGTTGTTGCGATCTCGGGGATAGCGGCCTGAAACAGCGCTCGATCCTTAAGGCTATTGCGCGACTCCAAGTCAGAATCTGAAGATCATGTCTTCGACTCTTCGGGAAGGTTCGAGATGATCCAGGACCGTGTGCGAATAATGATAGTTGTAGCCTGCGCGGCGGCCTCACTGCCTTATCCGGCTAGTGCGAAAGGCTTCTCGACCGTCCTGCCGCTTCAGTTCGATATGCCTGCCAGCAAGATGGTTCCGCCTCAAAATGGCCCTCTGGCGGGATCGGGGCACTGGGAGCCTGCGCCAATGCCACGCCCGATGGCGGCACCGCCTTTACGGCGCACCACGATTGGCAGGATCGTGGATTTCGGGCGGCAGTTTCTTCCTGCGGGGAATGGAGCACCGGGGCACGATCCGACAACAGGGACACCGATCGGTGCGTTTGGACCGGCCTATCAGGATGCCAGTCTGGTCGGCCACGGACGCGCTCCGCTGGGCGAGACAATAGGGCACTGACCGGAAGCCTGACGCGGGCCGCTTCTTCGTGCTGTCAGCAAGGATCATGGACAGAGCGCAGGCGCGAGGAACCCTGCGTGACTCTTTTTGGGTTCTGGGAAGTTTGAGGCGCCATCGTTCATGAGCCGGAGCCGGGGATGTGTCGGAGCATCCCTGCGGGATCACGACGTAAGTCGTGCATAGGGCCATGATATCAGCCAACGCACGCGGCGATCCATTCCCCAAGCCCGGATGGGCGCTTTTGTCTGATAAGAAGATAGGCTGTGGCTGACAAAACTGCCGGGTACAGCTTGCGGCCGCACTGTCCGCAGGGTGACTGCGCAAGAGTTCTGGGCGGTGTTGCCTCGGCTGAGGCAGTGAGCCTCCTGTCTCCAGCGCCTCAGGCGCTAAAGACAGGGACAGGCGTCGATATCAGCCTTCGATCTGTCCGAATTCGGCAATCTCGGTCAGTGTCTCGCCAATCTGGGCCAGAAGGCGCAGGCGGTTGAGGCGTCGAGCGGGCTCGGGATCATTGACCGTCACCTCGGCAAAGAACTGATCGAGGCTCGGGCGCAGGCCTGCTGCCACACGCATGGCATCGGCAAAGCGCTCTGCCACCAAGGCGTCGTGGATATCCTTGCGGGCGGCCGCAAGAGCGTGGCCCAGAGCGCGCTCCTCATCCTGCACATAGAGGGCCGCATCGGGCTCACCCTGATGCGGGCCGTCCTTGCGGTTCTCGATACGCAGGATATTGGCGGCGCGCTTGCTGGCAGCCAGCAGGTTGCGTCCGTCATCCGTGTCCACCATCTCGGCCAATGCCGAGGTGCGGGCCAGAAGACGTACGAGGTCGCCATCCAGTCCCCCTGCCAGTGTGGCGGCGAGCACGTCGTGGCGCTCGCCCTCGGTGCGAAGCTGCACGCGCAGGCGCTCGGCCAGGAAGCCGGGCAGGGCGGCAAGCTCGCCGCCCTCGCGCAGGCCTTCGGGCAGGTTCTGTGCGGCCTGTGCGATCAGCGCTGTCAGATCGAGGCGCAACTGGTTGTCGCGGATGATGCGGATGATCCCGAGCGCCGCGCGACGCAGCGCATAGGGGTCGCCAGAGCCGCTTGGCGTCTCGCCCATGGCGAAAAAGGCCGTCAGCAGGTCCAGACGGTCTGCCAGAGCCACGGCGACCGAAACAGGTGCGCGCGGCGTGTCGTCATTCAGGCCGCGCGGCATGTAATGCTCTGCCACCGCATCCGCAACCGCATCGCCTTCTTGGTCATGACGGGCGTAATACCCGCCCATGATGCCCTGAAGTTCGGGGAACTCGCCGACCATGCCGGTGGTCAGATCGGCCTTCGCCAGCAGCGCGGCACGCTTTGCGTGGTTCTGTGCGGCATCATCCAGCCCCATCGCCTGTGCCACGATACCGGCCAGCGTCACGATGCGCTGGACGCGCGCGCCCTGACTGCCAAGGCGGGCATGGAAGGTCACGGCATCGAGCGCCGCAACACGATCGGCCAGCGTCGTCTTGCGGTCGAGATCCCAGAAATGGCGGGCATCGGCAAAGCGTGCCCGCAGCACGCGCTCATTGCCTGCAATGGTCAGGGCGCCACCATCGGCAAAGTCCATATTCGCGATGAATGCGAAATGCGGTGCTGCCTTGCCGTCTGCCGTGCGCAGCGCAAAATAGCGCTGGTTGATACGCATCGAGACCTGCATCACTTCAGGCGGCAGGTCCATATAGGCATCGTCGATACGCCCGAGCAGGGCAACGGGCCATTCGGCCAGACCCGAAACTTCCTCGACCAGCTTGTCATCCTGCACAAGGGTCAGGCTGGCCCTCTCTGCCTGAGCCTGCAACCCGTCGCGAATGATCGACAGGCGCTGCGCCGGGTCGAGCACGACCTTGCGAGCGAACAGCTCGCTCCTGAGCTGCTCGAAGGATGTCACCTCGAACGCCTCCGGTGCCATGAAGCGATGGCCTTCGGTCTGCGTACCGGCCACGAGCCCGTGGGCATCATCGGTGTCGGTAGCGAGGCTGAAAGGCACCAGCTTGCCGTCAAGCAGGCAGATCACGCGGCGCAGGGGGCGTACCCAGGTGAAAGCGCTGCCCTGTCCCCAGCGCATCGATTTGGGCCAGGGGAAGCGCCAGAGCAGGCCGGGGATGGTCGCAGCGATCTGCTGGGCAGCGGTGATGGCTGGCAGCGTGCGATTGAGCACCCAGAAACCGTTTTCGAGCACGAGCGCATCGCGCTCGGCACCGTGCTTGCGCAGAAAACCGGCAAGCGCCTGTTCGGGCGCGCTCTCGCGCGGGCCGCGCTCGGACTGCGTCGTTTCGGCAATCTGATCGTTGATCTGTAGCGAGATGCCGATACGACGCGCGCCCCAGAAAGTCGTGACGTTTACGGGTGACAGGGGCGAAAGGGCCTCACTGACCAGACGGGCCAGATCTTGCCCCGCCGTTTCCTGCATACGGGCGGGAATTTCCTCGCAATCGAGAACGAGAAGGAATTCGGCCATTATTTCGACTCCTCGTCGCCAGCAAGCCAGGTTTCGCAGCACAGCTTCGCAAGATTGCGCACGCGACCGATGTAAGAGGCACGCTCCGAGACCGAGATCACACCGCGTGAGTCGAGCAGGTTGAACAGATGGCTGGCCTTGACGCACTGGTCATAGGCTGGCTGGGCGACGCCGGCTTCGGCCAGACGGACAGACTCTGCCTCGGCATCACGGAAGTGACGCATGAGCATTTCGGTATCGGCCAGCTCGAAATTGTGACGCGAGTAATCCTGCTCGGCGCGCAGGAAGACATCGCCGTATTTCAGGCCCTGACCGTTGAAGTCGAGGTCATAGACGTTTTCGACGCCCTGCACATACATGGCCAGACGCTCGAGCCCGTAGGTCAGCTCGGTTGAGGGAACAACGGTCGGGATGCCGCCGACCTGCTGGAAATAGGTGAACTGCGTGACTTCCATGCCATCGCACCAGACTTCCCAGCCCAGACCCCAGGCGCCGATGGTCGGGTTTTCCCAGTCATCTTCCACAAAGCGGATATCGTGCTTTTCCGGGTCGATCCCGATGGCGCGGTAGCTGTCGAGCAGCAGGCGTTGGCTGTCCTCGGGCGTTGGCTTGAGCAGCACCTGATACTGGTAATAATGCTGAAGACGGTTCGGGTTTTCGCCATAGCGGCCATCGGAAGGACGGCGGCAGGGCTGCACATAGGCGGCCTTCCACGGCTTGCGCCCCAATGCCCGCAAGGTGGTGTGCGGCGAGAGCGTGCCCGCGCCAAGCTCTATGTCATAGGGCTGGAGCAGGGCGCAGCCCTGTGCCGACCAGAACTGGTGCAGGCGCAGGATCAGATCCTGAAAGGAAAGGGGGCGTCCGCCGTTTTCGGGCAAGGGGGTCAAGGATCGAGGCTCCGGTCTTGTTCACTTGCCCTGTTCTACCCCGACAGCCCAAACAAGCCAATCGCAGGCACGGCATTCAATAGGCCTGGCCTTTGAGCCGGGCTCTTGCAACTCTTTCCGACCCAAACCACATTATACTCTGTTATCATTTTGACCGGATGGAGAGTCATCCCCATGAACCAGCAAGAGCGTGATCTTATTTCGCAGTTCGTTGCCCGCGTCGGCGGAGCGCCGAATAGCGGGTTTGGCGGCTCTCAGGCCCCGGCCAATCTGCCTCCGGTCGATCCCGAGGCGGATCGCTGGATTGCGGATAACTTCCAGAAATATCCCGAAGCCCGCTACCGCGTGACCCAGATGGCTGTGGTGCAGGAAGTGGCGTTGGCCGAAGCGCAGAACCGCATCCGTCAGCTTGAGTTCCAGTTGCAGCAGGCGCAGTCCCAGCTGCAACAGGCACAGCAGCAGCGTCCGCAGAGCGGTGGTGGTCTGTTTGGCGGTCTGTTTGGCGGCGGTAATCGCCAGCAGTCATCGGCACCGCCTCCGGGCTGGGGTGGTCAGCCCCAGCAAGGCTACGGTCAGCAGGGTTATGGCCAGCAGGGCTACGCCCCGCCGCCGCAGGCCAATCTGCCTCCGGGCTACTCGACCGGCATGTTCCAGCAGCGTGGGTCGGGCTTTCTCGGCTCGGCACTGACCACGGCCACCGGCGTTGCGGGCGGTATGCTGGCGGCCAACGCCATTGAAAGCCTGTTCTCGGGCCATCATGGCGGCGATGCTGCCGGGGGTTTTGGTGGTGGTGAAACCATTATCAACAACAATTACGGTGGCGCGGGTAACGATCCCTTTGCCGGAAGCGGTCAGGACGCCGGGCAGAATTACGACGCCAATGACTGGGGCAATAATGGCGGCGACAGCGGTGGAGACTGGGGTGGTGACAGCGGCGGTGGCTGGGGCGACGATTCCTTCTGAGCCCGTCGTCATGCCTTGATCCGAGCGGATCTTTGGGCTGTGCGGCCTCAATGTCATTCACGCCGCAGCGTCAGACCTACGGCTGATTTTTGGAAAACCCGGCCCTCACGCCGGGTTTTCTTTTGCGCGGTGCCAGATCGTGACAGGGTCGCGGGTCCATGTCAGGCCTCGGGGCATGATTTCTGGCTGCCCCGCCATCCGCGAGGAGAAACTCCCTAATGAGCCATCCTGTTTTCCGCCGTATCCTTCTGACCAATGATGACGGCATTGATGCACCCGGTCTGGCAGTCCTTCAGGATGTGGCAGCGAAGCTGTCGGATGATGTGTGGGTGGTTGCTCCGGCGCGGGATCAGAGCGGGATTTCGCATGCACTCAGCCTGCATGACCCGCTTCGAGTGCATCAGCATGGGCCAAGGCGCTTTGCCGTGGCCGGCACGCCGGGCGATTGCGTGGCCATCGCGGCACGGCATATCCTGCGCGACGCGGCCCCGAGCCTTGTCCTGTCCGGGGTCAATCGTGGGGCAAATCTGGGCGTCGAGACGGTGTTTTCCGGCACGGTGGGGGCGGCCATGACAGCCATGCTGCTCGGCCTGCCTGCCTTTGCGCTCAGTCAGGCCTTCAGTGACGGCAATAATGTGCCGTGGGAAACAGCCCGTAAACTGGCGCCGGATGTCATTGCCGCCTTCGCGCTCCTCGCGCTGCCGGAGCCCGCCTGCCTGAACATCAATTTTCCTGCCTGTCCCGCCAGCGAGGCAAAGGAGGCCGTGGTAACGACGCAGGGCCGCGGGCTCTTGCGTGATGTCGAGGTCGTGGCGCGCGAGGATATGCGCCGTGCGGCCTATCACTGGCTGCATCTCAAGCGCGATCATGAGAGTGACGCACCCGGTACGGAAACCCGTGCCATCGCCGAGAAACATGTGAGCGTGACGCCGCTTTCCTTCGGGCGGACAAACAGGGTGGTCCATGACTGGCTGATGGCACGGCCCCGCTAGCTGTCGGGAATTCTCCTCTGCTCGGTCAGATCGGGGGAGGGCAGGCGAAGGTCTCGCACTGGTCGCTACCGTATCATGTCATGACCTGATCCGGGCTCGCTGACGTTACGCGCTGCTTTCAGGGGGATGACGCAAGCCAGAGGCCTCAACCCGATCCGTTTCCCGGCGTTGCAATCGGTATCCAATACCGATTCATCCGATTGCACTGGAAACGACATGAGCGAAGATCTGCTGGACTGGACCGATGTTATGGCCCTGAATGACCTTCCGGAGGAGGTTATCACGCCCTTTACCATCGGCGACAAGGCGCTGGTTCTTTATCGCTCAGGCGATCAGATCCGGGCATTCGACGGAAAATGCCCGCATAAGGGGGCCCCGATGGAGCAGGGTGTGGCCTGCCGCTCGCTGCATGGCGATGTGCAGCTTGTCTGCCCCTGGCACAAGGCAAGTTTCTCGGCTGAGAGTGGTCGCCTGATCGAGCCGCCCGCTCTCGACCCGCTCAAACGCTACCCGGTGGAAATTCACGATGACCGCGTGCTTGTGGGCAAACAGCCCATGAGCCAGACGGCGCCAGCCCCCATGCGCGAGCACGAAGTCGTTGCCGTTATCGGGGCCGGGGCGGCGGCGATTGCGGCTGCGGTGACCCTGCGCGAGGAGGGCTTTGCCGGACGCGTGGTGCTGATCAGCCCTGAGCCCGACCTGCCTTACGACCGCACAGCGCTCAGCAAGATGGTGCTTGGCTCGGGTGAGGAAGGGGCCCCCCCTCCGGCCCTGCGCCCTGCTGAATGGTATGATTCGCACGAGATCGAGCGGCTGGTTGATCGGGCGGTCAAGGTCGATCTCGAAACCCGCCTGATCACGCTGGAGAAAGGCAATCCGTTCACGCCGGATCATATCCTGCTTGCCTCCGGCTCGCGCGCCCGCAAGCTGGATGTGCCCGGCGCCACGCTGGAAGGGGTGCATGGGCTGCGCTCTGCGCAGGACGCTCAGCAGATCATCGCGGCGGTGGACAAGAACACGAGTGTCGTCGTGATCGGCTCCGGCTTTATCGGCATGGAGGCGGCGGCGGCCTTGCGCAAGCGTGGGGCTGGCGTAACGGTGGTGTCGCAAAGCGAATTGCCATTCCAGAAGCAGCTTGGCGACAGCGTGGCAGGTGCCATGCGCAGCCTGCATGAGGAGAAAGGTGTCGCCTTTATCGCCTCGCGCAAGGTGGAGGCCATTGAGGGAGACAAGGCAGTCAGCGCTGTGACGCTGGATGACGGAAGCACCATCAGCGCCAATCTGGTTCTGGCCGGTATCGGTGCCAGCCCGGTGCTGGATTATCTGCCTGATTATGCCATCAACAATCAGGGCGGGCTCGATGTGGATGAGTCCATGCGGGTTGCCCCTCATGTCTATGCGGTGGGCGATATTGCCAGCATGGCGCATGACGGCCAGCGTTACCGCATCGAGCATTGGCGCACCGCGCAGTGTCAGGCGCGTATCGCGGCACGCACCATGCTGGGCCTGCCCGGGGGAGCATTGCCCGTGCCGTGGTTCTGGACGCAGCAATATGACCGCAAGATCGAATATCTTGGCTGGCCCCAGAGCTTCGACAGGGTCGAGATCGACGGCGAGGCGGATCGTTTCGATTTCACCGCACGTTATCTGAAGGGTGATAAAATTGTGGGTCTCGCCATGGCGGGACGTCCAAAAGAGATGGCGAAGGAAGCCGTCACCTTCGACGATGCTTGACAGACAAGGGGTGGAGCGGCTTCCTGCGCTTCATTCGCGGGGGGAACACCCCCGCAACCCCGTGGTTACGAATCAGGAAGACGCCCATGCACCTTTATCGCACGCATAGCTGTAGCGCCCTGCGCGAAAGCGACGCCGGCCAGACCGTCCGTCTGTCAGGCTGGGTTCACAGCAAGCGCGATCATGGTGGGCTTCTCTTCATCGACCTGCGCGATCAGACCGGCGTCACCCAGATTGTCATTCCTTCGGGGACGGATCTGCTGGAGACGGTAGAACGTCTGCGCGTCGAGAGCGTGATTACGGTTACGGGCGAAGTGGTGGCGCGTGAAGACGGCCAGCGCAACCCGCATCTCCCCACAGGTGCCATTGAACTGCGCGCCCGCGAGATCGAGGTTCGCTCCCATGCTGCCGTGCTGCCTTTTCAGGTGGCGGGCAACGAGAACTACCCCGAGGACCTGCGCCTCAAATATCGTTACCTCGACCTGCGCCGTGAGAAGATGGCGGCCAATATCCGCCTGCGTTCGGCAGTCATCGCTTCCATGCGCTCGCGCATGATCGGTCACGGCTTCACCGAATTCCAGACGCCCATCCTGACCGCATCCTCACCTGAGGGTGCACGCGACTTCCTCGTGCCTGCGCGCCTGCATCCCGGCAAGTTCTATGCGCTGCCGCAGGCACCGCAGCAGTTCAAGCAGCTGGCCATGGTGGCGGGGTTCGACCGCTATTTCCAGATCGCCCCTTGCTTCCGCGATGAAGCCTCACGCGCTGACCGCAGCCCCGGCGAGTTCTACCAGCTCGATTTCGAGATGGCGTTTGCCACGCAGGAAGACGTGTTTGCGGTTCTGGAAGACGTGCTGAGTGGCCTGTTTGCCGAGTTCGGCAAGGGCCGCAAGGTCGATACAGCGCCGTTCCGCCGTATTCCCTATGACGAGGCGATGCGTCTTTACGGCTCCGACAAGCCCGATCTGCGCAACCCGCTCCTGATCAGCACGATAACAGAAGCCTTTGCCAATTCCGGCTTTGGCCTGTTCGCCCGTATTGCGGCCAATGGCGGCGAAGTGCGCGCCATTCCGGCCCCCGGTGCCGGGACGCGTCCGCGTGGCTTCTTCGACAAGCTCAATAGCTGGGCGCGTGATGCCGGTGCGGGCGGTCTGGGCTACATCATCTTCGAGGAAGATGGCGGCAAGGGCCCGATTGCCAAGAATCTGGAAGCCGATCGCGTTGAGGCCATTCGTGAAGCCTGTGGCCTTAAGGCGGGCGATGCCGTGTTCTTTGCCGCAGGCGAAGGCGATGCCGTGGCCAAGTTCTCGGGTCAGGTGCGCACGCGCATCGCCCAGGAACTCGATCTGATCGAGCAGGACGCGTTCCGTTTCTGCTGGATTGTCGATTTCCCGATGTTCGAGCGCAATGAGGAGACGGGTCAGATCGACTTCTCGCACAACCCGTTCTCCATGCCGCAGGGCGGGCTTGAAGCGCTGAATTCGCAGGACCCGCTGACCATCAAGGCCTATCAGTACGATATCGTCTGCAACGGCATCGAGCTCTCTTCGGGCGCGATCCGTAACCATCTGCCGGAAGTCATGATCCGCGCCTTTGCCATTGCTGGCTATGGCGAAGATGTGGTCGAGGCGCGCTTTGGCGGCATGCTCAACGCCTTCCGTTATGGCGCCCCGCCTCATGGTGGCTCGGCACCTGGTGTGGACCGCATTGTCATGCTGCTCGCTGATGAGCCGAATATTCGTGAGGTTATCCTGTTCCCGCTCAACCAGAGCGGTGAGGACCTCATGATGGAAGCACCGGCGCCGGTTGAGCCCGCGCGCCTGAAGGAACTCTCGCTCGCCGTCCTGCCGCCCAAGCCCAAGGCTGCGGTCGTCAAGGAAGGGGGACAGAAGGAAGCCGATCAGAAGGACGGGGCTGCCTGAGACCCCCTCGGAGCAGAACCATGCAATTGAGCCGGGCAAAGGGAGTATCGTCTGCGATGCTCTGCCTTCGGGCTGTAGTCTTGAGAGGTGCCGGTACTTTGTCGGGTTTCTGGCTGGCCCTTCACGGTCTGGCTCCCCCGGCGCACGCGGCGCAAGTCCCGAAGGCCGCGCCAGCCTTGCTCGCCCATAAGGTGACCTACACGCTCGATCTCGCCCGTCTCAAGGCGGGGTCGCTGGCAACGGCGGGTGGCCAGGCCACTTACCAGATACATGATCTGTGCGATGCCTGGTCGGTCAGCCAGAAGCTCGATGTGCAGGTGACCGGTGCCGATGGCACGGTCTCGGCACTGAGTTATCAATCGGCAACGCTCGAGGACAAGAGGGGCCGGTCCTTCATTTTCCGGACGGTTCAGAGCCAGGATAATGAAACCACCAGCGAGACCGCCGGAGAGGCCAAACGCCAGCGCAATGGCAGTGTGGTGGTGCACTTTACCAAGCCAGAGGCCAAGGTCATGACCTTGCCGGCACGGGTCATCTTTCCCACGCAGTTCACGCTTCAATTGCTCGATGGCGCGCATAAGGGTGCTCTGCATCTGGCGCGCGATCTGTTCGACGGGGCTTCGACCGATGGCGCAACGCCGAGCTATGCCACGTTGGGGCGACTGGCGCAGGTAAAGCCCGATAGCCCCAAGGCGCTCTTTGACGGGCTCAGCGCCGTGCCGGTCTCGGTAGCGAGTTTTGGCATCGGCAACGCGGCGTTTTTGCCTGACTCGACGTATAGCGACCGTCTCTGGACGAACGGCGTCGAGGATAGGTTGCTGATCGATTTCGGTGATTATGTTCTGTCAGGCCAGATCGAGAGCCTGACAACCTTGCCAAGCCCGCACTGCCCCTGAAGTGAGCCCTCCGCTTTCGATTGACGGCCTTGCCGCCACCCGACCGGAGCGGGTCTAATCTTGGTCACGCCCCGGATGCGTTTTCGCGCGGGTGTGGCCAGTGCCGCGACAGCCGGAGGAGGGGAGTCCTGTAAAGGCCGTCGCGCTCTTCGTAAGCAACGGCCAACAGAGCCCTATATCAGGCCAGCGTCACAATCAGCGGGATGTGATCCGATGGTTGATCTATCGCCCGCTCATCACGATCGGGCGTGACCGATACCAGACGTTCGGCCAGTCTTGGCGACAGCAGTGCATGGTCGATGCGCAAACCGGCGTTTCGCTGGAAGGCAGCGTTCTGATAATCGAAGAACGTATAGTGCCGTCCCGTGGGTTTGAGCGCGCGCAGCGCATCTGTCAGCCCGAGCCAGAGCAGACGATGCCAGCCTGCGCGGCTCTCGGGACGCAGCAGGGCATCGCCCGGACTCAGGGCACCGGGGGCGAAATCCTCATCTGTGGGGCAAACATTGAAATCACCCGTGAACAGGAAATCGGCCTCCTCATCGCGCAGGGTTCTGGCCCGCTCGGCGAGTGCCGCGAAAAAGTCGAGCTTGGTCGCAAACCCTTCTGCCCCGCCCGAATTGCCGTTGGGCAAATAAAGATTGCCAATCGTCATGCCTGCCATGCGGATTTCGACATAGCGGGCAGCTTCATGGGCGAAGCCGGGGAGGCGCTCATGAACCACGTCGACAGGTTCGCGCGCCAGCATCGCGACGCCATTATAGCCTTTCTGCCCCACCACAACCGGGTGATATCCAGCCTCTGCAAAGCTTGCCGGAAAGAGATGCGTCTCGCATTTCAGTTCCTGCAGGCAGAGCAGATCCGGTTTGACGCGGTCGAGCCAGTCGAGCACGTGTTTCTCACGCTGGCGGATGGAATTGACGTTCCAGCTTGCGACAGTAAAGCTCATGCGAGGGAGAAGCTCGTGCCGCACCCGCAGGACGAGGTTGCGTTGGGATTGGCGACCGTAAAATGCGCTCCCATCAGCTTGTCCACGAATTGCAGCTGGGCCCCACCAAGCAGGTCGAGGCTGATAGGATCGACCAGAACCGTTGCGCCGTCCTGCTCGATCACCACATCATCATCCGCCCGGTCAGTGTCGAGCTTGAACTGATACTGAAAGCCATTACACCCCCCTGCCAGCACGGCCACACGCAGGGCCAGCCCGGCGGGCTCGTCCTGCTGTGAGATGATCTCGACAATCCGGGCAGCGGCACCGGGCGAGACCGAAAAGCTGCCCGCAAGGGCCGCGTCGGAAGGAGGCGTGGTCTGGCTCATGTTTTCCCATATAATGCGCCCGGCCATGCTCTTAAAGCGGGCAAAGTGGAGAGTGTGGATGATCAGTCAGGATGTCGCCCCCTATGCCGTGCGTCGCGAGACAGCGCGAGGCCGCCTGCACCCCGAGGAGGATGCGCCCACGCGCTCGCCCTGGCAGCGTGACCGCGATCGCGTCATTCATTCTGCGGGGTTTCGCACGCTGCAATACAAGACGCAGGTCTTCATCAATCACGAGGGTGATTTCTTTCGCACACGCCTGACTCATTCGCTTGAGGTGGCGCAGATTGCCCGCTCGATTGCCCGCCAGCTTCGTCTGGATGAGGATCTGACCGAGGCACTTGCTCTGGCGCATGATCTCGGCCATACGCCTTTCGGCCATGCGGGGGAGGATGCGCTGAAGGCCTGCATGCAGGATCATGGCGGGTTCGACCACAATACCCAGTCCCTGCGTCTCGTGACCCTGCTTGAGGGGCGCTATCACGCCTTTGACGGCCTTAACCTCACATGGGAAACGCTTGAGGGGCTGGCCAAGCATAATGGCCCGGTCAAACGCCCGACGCCCTATCTGCTGGAATATGATGCCCAGCATCACCTTGATTTCGCCAGCTATGCCTCTGCCGAGGCTCAGGTGGCGGCGCTGGCCGATGATATTGCCTATCATGGCCATGACCTCGATGACGGGTTGCGCGCAGGGCTGCTTCGCTTTGAGGATATCGCAAATCTGCCGATCGTGGGACCAGCGCTTGAGCGGGCGATGAGTGGCGCAAGGGCGACCGAGCGCTATGATCGCGAACGCCGGATACGCCATGAGACCATCAGACAGGTCATCAACGTGCTGGTGACCGATCTCACAATGCAGACAAGGGCCAATATCGAGGCGCTTCGGCCGGAATCGTCAGACGACATCCGGCAGGCCCCGGGGCCCGTGGTTGCCTTCAGCGAGCAGGTGGCGCTGGAGAACAAGGAAATCCGCAAGTTTCTCTATGCGCGCATGTATCGTCACTGGAAGGTGAAGCGCATGACCCGCAAGGCCCGCTTGGCGCTGGGCGAGATTTTCGGGATATTGGCAGAAGACCCAAGCCTGCTGCCCGATGGCTGGCGCGAAAAGGCACAGCAGGGCGATGAGAACGGGCGCAGACGTGTTGTGGCCGATTACATCGCAGGAATGACCGATCGATTTGCGATGGATGAACATCGACGGTTGACGGAACTCTCGATGCTGGGTTGATACAGGCAGCAGAATACACGTCAGGAACGCAAGGCTCTTCATGTCCGATACACCAACGCCCACCACAGACTGCCTTTTCGCCCGTTACCAGAACCAGGTGCGTGAGGCATTGCGTTCGGTGGTGGCCGATCTGCCTGACGAGATCGCAGCCCGTGTCGAGGTAACGCCAACGCGCGACCCGTCTCATGGTGATATGGCAACCAATGCCGCCCTGCTGGCCTCGAAATTCGCCCGTCGTCGTCCTGCCGATATCGCGGCCGATCTGGTGCCATTGCTTGTCGCGCTGCCGGGCGTCGCCAAGGCAGAAGCTGCCGGACCGGGCTTTGTGAATATCACGCTCAGCCCTGACGTGCTGCAATCGGTGGCGCGCAGCGTGATCGAGGCCGGGCCGCGTTTTGGTGAGTCGCGTCTGGGGGCGGGCAAGCGCGTGAACGTGGAATATGTCTCGGCCAACCCGACGGGCCCGATGCATGTGGGCCATTGCCGTGGTGCCGTGGTGGGCGATGCCCTCGCCAATCTGCTGGCCAAGACCGGGCATGACGTTACCAAGGAATACTACATCAACGATGCCGGGGCGCAGGTCATCGCACTGACCTGGGCGGCATATTGGCGCTACCTTCAGGCCATTGGCACGCAGGTCGACACCGAGGCTTTTGCCGCGCTGACGCCGACCGGTCTGCAATATCAGGGCGACTACCTCATTCCCATCGGCGAGGCTCTTGCTGCCGCGCATGGCAAGGCGCTGGCGAATGAGGCCGGGCAGGCCGCCGATCCTTCCGTATGGTTCGAGATCGTGCGCGCCGCCACGCTCAAGGCGATGATGGAAGAGATCCGCACCGATCTCGCAGCTCTGGGTATTCATCACGAGGTTTTCGCCTCGGAAGCCGAGACGCTCGCCAGTGGTCGCGTGGATGAGGCGATCAACGCGCTGGACGCCAAGGGGCTGCTCTATGAGGGTGTGCTTGAACCCCCCAAGGGCAAGACGCCGGAAGATTGGGAGCCTCGCCCCCAGACGCTGTTCCGCTCCACCCAGTTTGGCGACGACGTGGATCGTGCGCTGCGTAAATCCGATGGCAGCAACACCTATTTTGCCAATGATATCGGCTATCACGCCAAGAAGGCCGAAGCGGCCGATGTGCTGATCGATGTGCTGGGCGCCGATCATGGCGGCTATGTCTCGCGTATGCGGGCCGCGGTCAGCGCACTGACCGATGGCAAGACCGAGTTCGAGGTCGTGATGTGCCAGATCGTGCGCATCATGAAGAGCGGCGAACCCGTGCGCATGTCCAAGCGTGCCGGTACGTTCGTGACCCTGCGCGACCTGCTGGACGAGGTGGGACGCGACGCCGTGCGCTTTACCATGCTGACCCGCAAGGCCGATGCGCAGATGGATTTCGACCTTGATGCGGTCGTGGCCCAGACGCGCGACAATCCGGTTTTCTATGTTCAGTACGCCCATGCGCGCTGCCGCTCTGTCATGCGCAGTGCCGAAACCATGTTCGGTGCTGACAGCACGGGCGATGCCTCCTTGCTCGGTGCCGATCTGTCGCGCCTCAATGCCGATGTGGAGCTTGCCGTGCTGCGTCGTCTCTCGACCTTCCCGCGTGTGGTCGAGGGGGCTGCCCAGACGCGCGAGCCGCATCGTATCGCTTATTATTGCGGCGAGCTTGCGGCCGATTTCCACGCCTTGTGGAACAAGGGCCGTGAGGATACGACGCTGCGCTTCCTGCATGAGCAGGACCGCCCGGCGAGTCTGGCCAAGCTCGCTCTCGTGGCGTCGGTTGCCAGCGTGTTGCGCTGTGGCCTGGCCATTCTCGGTGTCGAGCCGGTTGAGGAGATGCGATGAACGACGATACGCCAGACTGGCGCGACGACCAGCCGGGCGGCGACGGGAGCTATGACCGCCCCCGGCAGGAAACAGGCCGTGGCCCGGACCGACGCGCCAATGACCCGCGCTTCACCGATACGCGTCCGCCGTCCTATCCCTCGGACGCTACGGGCGGTGCCGGGTATGACGGTGCGACGGGCTCTTCTCGTGGTGCATCGTCGCAGACTTCCTCTCCGCGTGAGCGCCTGAGCGCCGATTACGATGACGAGCCTGTCTTCAGGCGCCGCAGCGCCGGGGCAGGGGGTGGTCTGGCGTCCCTGCTGGGCTCTGACATCATGACGCGTCGCCTTGTTTACGGGGCTGCGGGTCTGGGTGCGCTGCTTGTGGTTGGCGTGGGTGGCTGGTCACTGCTGGGCGGCCATTCAGGGGGTATTCCCGTCATTGGCCCGCCTCCCGGTCCTGTGCGCGACCGCCCGGCCGATCCGGGCGGCATGCAGATCATGGGCGATGGCACGGATCTTGACGTGACAGGCAAGGGTGAGGCGCATCTGGCCCCTGAACCAGAGCAGCCACGCCCCGAGGCGCTGGCGGCGCGAACAGCCCCGGAGACGCCCCCCGCCGGGGCAGCGACGCCTGCTGGAACAGCAAGCGCGGGTGCAGGGCAGGATGCGGGGGGCGATAGTGCCGGGGCTTCGGGGCAGAGCGCCCCTGGCGGCCTGCCCGACACATCCGTTCAGAAGCTGCCGGAAGGTACCGGAGCGCAGGGTGAAGCCGATCAGGGCGGGTCTGCCGCCCCGGCGGCGCCGGAAAATCCGGCTCCTGAAAAGGCGATGCCTGAAAAAGCTGCGCCTGAGAGAGCTGTGCCGGAGAAAGCCGTGCCCGAGCGTGCGCCGTCCGAGAAACCGGCCAAGGCAGCATCGGCCCCTCCCGCTGCGTCGTCTTCCGTAACGACAGGCTCTACCAGCAAGACCGCTTCCGCCATTCCGGCAACGGGCGGGCATATGGTCCAGCTTGCAGCGCTTGGCAGCGAAGCGGACGCCAAGGCGACGTGGAGCAAGCTTTCGAAGCAGGCCGGCGATCTGCTGAGCGACCGCACGCCGATGATCGAGCAAAAGACCATCAATGGTCATGTGTTCTATCGTCTGCGCGTCGGCGGGTTTGACACCACCCAGGCCGCCAAGTCGTTCTGTGTGCGCCTGCATGCACGCTCGATTGCCTGCACGCCGGCTGTCTTCTGATCGGTATGGGGGAGGGAAGCACCGCCTTTTCGTCGGCCATGGTACCGGGTGGTGCGGATCTGGAATCGGCGCCGCATCTCTCCCTGACCGGATTTGAGGGGCCGCTCGACCTGTTGCTCGATCTCGCCCGTGCCCAGAAGGTCGATCTGGCACAGATCTCGATATTGCAACTGGTTGAGCAATATCTGGCTTTCGTTGAGAGCGCGCGGCAGATCAGGCTCGAACTGGCCGCAGACTGGCTGGTCATGGCAGCCTGGCTGACATGGCTCAAATCACGGTTGTTACTACCCATCGAGAATGAGCCCGATACCGAGGCGGAGGATGCTGCGGGGTTACTGCAGGGGCGCCTTCAGGAACTGGATTCCATCAGGGCTCTTTCTGTCTGGCTTGATCAACGCCCCAGACTGGGAGAGCACGTCTTCGCGCGTGGTGCCGGCGAGGACATGACCCGTATTGATCGTTCGGGGCTGCGGGTGGATCTGATGGGGCTGATCGGTGCCTATCTGGGCATGACCCGTCGCCGTGGGCGCAAACGTATCTACGCGCCACCGAGCCCGCGCTACTGGACCGTGACCGAGGCCGTCTCGGCCCTGCATCGCCTGCTGAATGCGAGCGAGGTGGCGGGCTGGCAGAAACTGACCTCGCTTTTGCCAGCGCAATCTGCTGCGTCGCCACGGGCACGGGCCGCCGCCATGGCCAGCGCCCTCGTGGCAGGGCTCGAAATGGCCAAGAGCGGCACGGTGGAATTGCGGCAGGAAAGCGTTTTTGCCGAGATCATGCTTCGTGCCCCTCAGGGTGATTTTCAGGAAGTGACAGAAAGCTGATGTCAGAACTCTCCATGCCCGGCGGGTCGACTTCCCCTGCGGATGCAGGGGAACAGGCCGAAGATGTGTCGGTCGCCTCACCAGCAGTCGGTCTTGCCGCTCACTCGGACGCGGTCACTGACGCGGATCAGGCAGCTACGCATCGCGACCGCGCGATCGAGGCTGTGAACGCGCTCTCCCGTCTGGTTGAGGGACTGATTTTTGCCAGTGCCGAGCCCGTCACCGAAACGGCGCTGAAGCAGTTCGTGGTCTCGCAGGGGGCCGATGAGTCGCTGCTGGGGCCGGTTCTGGCCTGTGTCGTGGCAAGATATGAAGATCATGCGGTGGAGCTGGTGTCGGTCTCCAGAGGCTGGCAGTTCCGGACACGTCCTGAAATTGCCCCGGCACTGACACGCGTGGTGGAGAAACCGCGACGGCTGAGCCGTTCCGCGATGGAAACATTGGCGATCATCGCCTATCATCAGCCCTGCACCCGTGCCGATATCGAAGGCATACGCGGCGTCTCGCTAAGCCAGACCGTGCTTGATACCCTGATCGAGGATGGACTGATCATGCCCAAAGGGCGCAAGGAAGTACCGGGTCGCCCCATTTTATGGGGGACCTCGACGCATTTTCTGAGCAGTTTCGGGCTGAGTGATCTCGGGGCTCTGCCGCGGCGTGAGGAATTGCTGCTCGATCCCGATGCTTCGGGGCGTAATGATCGTATCGTGACCCAGAAGGGCGCGGGCTAGGCCGGGCGTCGTGCAAGACCGGAGCCGGGTTTCTGAGATGAGTGGGGAAGATGTTCGATTTTAGCTGGTCGGAAATTGCGCTGATCGTTGTCGTGGCGCTGGTTTTCATCGGCCCCAAGGACATGCCGACCGCCATTCGCGCCGTCAGTCGGGGTATCAAGGCGGTGCGCCGCATGGCGTCAGAGTTCCAGGGCCATGTGGATGAGATGATCCGCGAGGCTGATCTGGGGGAAGCACGCGACCATCTGCGCGACCTGAAGCGCTTCGACTTCCGGGACCGTATTGCGCGCACGATCGACTCGGACAAGACGATCAGCAAGAGCCTCGATTTCACGCCTCCTCCGTCGCTTTCCTCTCCGGCCCACGGAACGGACAACGCGATCCCGGTCACGGGGCCTGGCGTGACAGAGACGCCCAATACCCATGCCTACGGGGCCGGTGAGGCCGAGGCCCACAGCCCGGCCAGGCCAGCCGAGGCCTTTGGTCCGGCGATCCTGCCCCCGGCAACGGCGCGTCGCCTCCGGCATGAGGAGACGCTGTGGCACGCCCCGGCCGTCATTCCGCCCCTGCGGGTCATCCATAACGGGCGACGTGTCGCGCTCGATCCGCCACCTGCTGCACCTGCGTCGGTGCCTCCAGCCTCGTCAAAGCCTGGCGACGTGATGAGCGATGATGCCGCTGCCGCGACCCCCGATCTTGCCCAAGCGCCCTATCCTGCCATGACCCCAGAGGTCTCAACGGCCCCGGCCCCTGCGCCGGGGGTGATCCTGCCTGAATGTCCGACAGCGCCATGACGAATAACGACTCCCTCGATGACAAGGCCATGCCGCTTCTCGATCACCTGATCGAACTGCGCAGGCGGCTTATCTGGTCTCTGGTCGCGTTTATCGTCGCCTTCCTGCTCTGCTATCATTTCTCGGAGCAGATCTATCTGTTTCTTGCCGAGCCTCTGGCGAGGATCATGCGTCAGCAGGGCGAGCAGCCGCATCTGATCTATACGGCGCTGTCAGAAGCCTTTTTTACCTATGTGCGTGTGGCGGTGTTCGGCGCCGTGTTCCTGTCATTCCCGATTATTGCCATGCAGGCCTGGATCTTTATTGCGCCGGGCCTGTACCGCAACGAAAAGCGGGCCTTTGCGCCATTCCTGATTGCCACGCCGCTCATGTTCCTGCTTGGCGCGACCATGGCGTATTACTTCATCTTTCCCATAGCATGGCGCTTCTTCCTGTCGTTTCAGACGGCCCCTGCAGGCTCACAGGGGCTGCATATCGAATTGCAGGCGAGGGTCTCGGATTATTTGTCTCTGGTCATGAAGCTGATCCTGGCTTTCGGTGCGGCTTTCGAACTTCCCGTCGTGCTGACCCTGCTGGCACGTGTGGGCATCGTAACTTCCAAAGGCCTGAAGAAATTCCGCCGCTATGCCATTGTCGGGGCAACGGTCATTGCCGCCATACTGGCCCCGCCCGATGTGATTACCCAGGTGGGCCTCGCCGTGCCGCTGATCTTTCTGTATGAAATCTCGATCTTTACGGCACGTCTCGTTGAGCCGCGCCCTGCGACGATCGACTGAAACCTGACAGGACTTTACTGACATGCATGACTTGCGCGCCCTTCGCGCCGACCCGGCTGGTTTTGATGCGGCTCTGGCCCGTCGCGGCCTGTCGCCTGTCGCCGGTGATCTGGTGCGACGCGATGAGGAGCGTCGTGCGGCCCTTCAGGTCCTTCAGGAGCAGCAGGCACAGCGCAAGGTTCTGGCCAGGGAAATCGGTCAGGGCAAGAAAGCCGGGCAGGATACCAGCGCCCTTGAGCAGAAGGCTGTCGAACTGCGCGATCATATCGCGGCGCTCGAAGCCAGCGCCTCAACGATTGAGAGCGAGATCAGCGCCACGCTGGCCGGTCTGCCCAATCGTCTCGATGAAACCGTGCCGGAGGGGCGCGACGAGGAGGCCAATCAGGTTGTTCACCAATGGGGTGAGGTGCCTGTTTTCGATTTCGAGCCCAAGCAGCATTTCGAACTTGGCGAACAACTGGGGCTGATGGATTTCCCGACGGCCGCCAAGCTTTCAGGGGCCCGTTTCACGGTGCTGCGTGGGGCGCTGGCGCGGTTAGAGCGCGCGCTCGGGCAGTTCATGCTTGATACCCATACGCAGGAATTTGGCTATAGCGAGACCATCGTGCCGCTTCTGGTCAATGATGCCGCCATGTATGGCACCGACAAGCTGCCCAAATTCGCCGAGGATTCCTTCCAGACTACGGATGGTCGCTGGCTGATCCCGACCGCAGAGGTGCCCCTCACGGCCAGTGTCGCAGGTGAGATCCTCGAGGCGAAGGCGTTGCCATTGCGTATGACGGCGCTTTCAAGCTGTTTCCGTTCCGAGGCCGGGTCGGCCGGGCGTGATGTGCGTGGCATGTTGCGTCAGCACCAGTTCAGCAAGGTCGAACTGGTGTCTGTTACGACGCCCGAGGCCAGCGCGGATGAGCATGAGCGCATGACGCGCTGTGCAGAAACCATTCTGGAGCGGCTGAATATCCCCTATCGCCGTATGCTGCTCTGCGCCGGAGATACCGGGTTCGGTGCTGCCAAGACATTCGATCTCGAAGGCTGGTTGCCCGGCCAGAAGGCCTGGCGCGAAATCTCCTCCTGCTCCAACACGCGTGATTTTCAGGCACGCCGCATGAATGCGCGCTACCGCACCGAGAACGGTCCGGCTTTTGTGAACACCCTCAACGGGTCTGGTCTGGCAGTGGGGCGCACGCTGATTGCCGTCATGGAAAACGGCCAGACGGCCGATGGGGCGATCGAGATCCCCGAGGTGCTGCACCCCTATATGGGCGGTATGACCCGCATCGGCTGATGATGACCCTCGATGGGACGCGCCTCCGATGGCACGGTAAAGCCAGTCTGTCGGATGAGGTCGTATCGACGCCGTGCGGGCGAGCGCCTGCCTGACACGCCCGTAAAAAGGGCGTCGTGACTGACATTGCGAGAAGGAAGACCCTCATGCGTCTGACCGAACCGACCCTTCATGCCGACAGGCTTCTTGTGTTGTTGCGTCAGATCGTCGGCACGCCGCATGTGCTTGTCGCGCCCCATGCGACAGCGCCCTATACCAAGGGGTTCAGGTTCGGATCGGGCAAGGTGAGGGCGGTCATCCGGCCACGGACGCTGGTGGAGTTCTGGCGTGTGGCCGAGCTTTGCGTGGCGGCTGACCAGATCATGATCGTGCAGGCGGCCAATACCGGGCTGACCGGGGGCTCGACGCCAGACGGCGACGCGTATGATCGCCCCGTCATCCTGATCAATACCCGCCGTCTGCGCGGCATGCATCTGCTCGATGGTGGCCGACAGGTGATCTGCCTGCCCGGCACAACCCTGCACAAGCTTGAGACCACTCTGGCGCGTCATGGACGCGAGCCCCATTCGGTTATTGGCTCATCCTGTATCGGGGCCTCGGTGCTGGGTGGGATCAGCAATAATTCAGGGGGCGCTCTGGTGCAGCGCGGCCCGGCTTATACCGAGATGGCCCTGTATGGTCGCGTCACGGCAGAGGGGCGACTCGAACTCGTCAACCATCTGGGCGTAAAACTGGATGCCGACCCCATCAAGGCACTGGCCCGTCTGGAAAGTGGCGCATTCACACGTGACGAGATCGAATGGACCGATCGGAAAGGGCATGACGACGGTTATGTTGCGCATGTGCGCGATGTCGAGGCCCAGACACCTGCGCGATTCAATCAGGATGAGCGCCGTCTGTTCGAGGCATCCGGCTGCGCAGGCAAGCTGATCGTCTTTGCCGTGCGCGTTGACAGCTTTCCGGCAGAGGTCGATTCCCGCGTTTTCTATATCGGCACGAATTGCACCGACAAGCTGGAGGATCTGCGCCGTCATCTCCTGACGGCCTATGACACGCTGCCGATCGCTGGTGAATACATGCACCGCAATGCCTTTCGTATCGCCGAGGCCTATGGGCGCGATACGGTGGCTCTCATACGCTACGCGGGCACCAGGAATATTCCGCGTCTCTTCGCGGCCAAGGCCTGGCTGGATGACTGGCTTCGTCATTGGAAATGGCTGCCCGCGCACCTGACCGACAAGGTCATGCAGAAGCTGGGGCGTCTGTTACCCCAGCAGATTCCCGAGCGTATGCTCGATTTCGAGGCGCACTTCGAGCACCATCTCATGCTGCGCGTTTCGGCAGATCTGGCCCCCAGGGTAGAGGCGCATTTGCGCGATACGTTCGCGACAGAGGGAACAGGCTGGTTTGCCTGCACGCCCGATGAAGGCAAGCGTGCCTTTCTGCATCGGTTTGCGGCAGCCGGTGCGGCGCTGCGTTATCGCGCGGTGCATGATCGCGGGGTGGGGGAGATTGTCGCCCTTGATGTTGCGCTGCGACGCAACGACCGGGAGTGGTCCGAAACCTTGCCCTCAACACTCGACGCCCGGATATTGGAGAAGCTCTATTACGGGCATTTTCTCTGCCACGTGATGCATCAGGATTACGTTCTGAAGCCGGGGGAGTCAGCGGAAGCGACCGAGCATGAAATGCTCACGCTGCTGGACCAGAGAGGGGCTCGTTATCCCGCCGAGCATAATCTCGGCCATCTCTATGAAGGTGATGACGCCCTGTTTGCCCATTACCGGGATCTCGACCCTTGTAACTGTCTCAATCCCGGTATTGGAAGGTCAACAAGGAAGCGAAACTGGAAAGCAGAAAGTATCTGAGGAGAGTAGAACGGGTGGCCCTGCGCAAGACCTGTCAAAGCAAGGTGGCGTAGGGCCGAGGTGCACCTTTACGGTGGGCCAACCCCTTTATATTTGGCATCTGCGGAGAAAACCCTGATCGAGACCATAGTTTTCGACGATAATGTGCTTACGGAAAAACCAGACGACATATCTGTATTCCTTCTTCACATGGCGCACGATGCGCACTATTTTGCGTTGGCCGAACTTTACTTCAATTAACCGGAGTGATTTCCGGAGAATTACTTGAAGCAACCTCGGTTGCCGCAAAGAAACGCTAGCGCGGTTTTTGTGAAGAATGGAAGAACTTTTTGCGTCGACCACGCGAAAAAATTCATGTGTCGCACCTCGAACCGGGCCGTCGATCTGTATAAATCTCTGTTTTAAAAGTATTTTTTTTGCTCATGGCGCAGCGGGACGACTCGTCAAATCGGACTCATCACAGCGCCCGCCCAGCCGTTTCGCATGGTGCTGACGCCGGCTCGGCAGGGATGCAGGTGCTAGCGACAGGGAGGGGACGCGCACGTGCGATCTTGCGCAGCCACACTCCCATGCCCCTCTTCCGTGTATGCTTTGCTACCCTGCCGGAGCGCAGCGAGACGACGCGGGATAAAAAGCGACTGCGGCGTGTCAGCCGCGGCCGCGCCCCCCTTTACCGCCCTTACGTGGGCCGCCCGCTCCCTTGAAACGCCTGCCGGAGGGCGATCCACCGGGGGAGCGCTCACTCGACTCGCTTCTGCCGCCATCGCGCCCGGCGCCGTCTCGTCGCGCATCGCTTCTGGATGACGGTGGGCGGCCGGGGCCGGAATAGCCTCCGCCGGACCGGTCACCAAATCCTTTCCCGCCGCCGCGCCTGCCGGGCATGGCGCGTTTCTGGTGTTCTCGCTCGCGGCTTTGCTGGCGAAGCACCGCCTCGATCCAGTCATTCAGCGCCGTCGTGTTGTCCTCGGCGGCCTGCTTGTCGGTGTAGGCATCGGCAAAGCGCAGCGACAGCCAGCGCCACGCCACAAGGCGCTTATGCCGTTTCTCGGCGCGCTCGAGTTCCTCGCGCCCGGCCTGTGAGGGCTGGACCAGACGCCCTGTGCCGGGGGGCGGCACCCGCCGACCCGCCGCATGATCGCTGGCCCAGCCGACCAGCCGCGAAATGCCATTATCGCGCTCATCGATGGGGCACATGGCATAGACCCAGCGCTGGGTGAGGGAGAGTCCCTCCACACCTTCCAGGGCTGAGGCAATCTCGAAGGCCTGATCCATATCGGCCAGGCGGTAATTCGGGTCGTCGGCGCGCAACACGGCGCGCTTGATGCGCACCAGCACACCGTAAAGGCTGTCAGTCTCGATTTCCTCAGCCACCGCGCGCACGATATCGGCATCCGGCTGCACGAGGGGGCGCAGTTCCGTGATGGGCTCGGGCGGTGCGGCCAGCATCTTGCGGATATGGGCCGGTGTGCCCGCTTCGCCCAGCACGGCGACGACGCCGTTTTCATGATGGCCGTAGCGCCCGGCGCGCCCGCCAATCTGCTTGATTTCCTGCGCGGTCAGGTCTCGCGTCTGCTTGCCGTCATATTTGCGCAGTGCGCTGAACACCACACGCTTGATGGACAGGTTGAGCCCCATGCCAATGGCATCGGTTGCCACAAGGATTTCGGCTTCGCCATTATTGAAGCGCGCGGCTTCGGCACGACGCACTTCAGGGCTGAGCGCGCCATAGACCACAGCCACGCGCTTGCCGAGTGTCAGAAGTTCGGCGCGCAGATCCAGCACTTCACGTCGTGAGAAGGCAATGAGCGCGTCGCCCGCCTCCAGATCGCGCAGGCGCAAGGGCGCGCTGGCGGCGCGGAGTGGCGATTTACGCTCAAGGCTGATCTCGTCCAGCGGATCATCGCAAAGCTCGGCAATACGCCTGATGAGGGGGATGCAATCGGGGGCACCCAGAATATACAGATGACGCGCCGGTACACCCATGATGGCAGCCGTCCACGCAGCACCACGGTCGGGGTCCATCAGCATTTGCGCTTCATCGATCAGCGCGACATCGACCGGGTTGTGAAAGGGGCACATCTCGACTGTTGCGGCCAGATGGCGGGCGCCGGGGAAATCGATGCGCTCTTCACCCGTGGCGAGCGAAGCCGGAACCCCGCGGGACAACAGGGACTCGCGAAACTCATGGGCCAGAAGGCGCAGGGGGGCGAGGGCGAGGCCACTCTCGGCATTGGCCAGCGCATTGAGCGCGGTGTAGGATTTGCCCGAATTGGTGGGACCAGTCACCAGCGTGATACGGCGCTTGAGCGAGCGTGCCGTGCGAAAATGCGCGACATAGCGATCGAGCGCGGCCACACGGGCAATGACAGCATTGCCGACCTTGCGCCCGGCGAGCGCTGGCGTGCCTTTCTCGCCTCCGCGCCATTCCGCCAGCTGCGAGCGCAGGCGCTTGAGGATTTCGGGATCGAACTCGAATTTTTCAGTGCCGTCGGGCTGCGGGGTACGGCGTGTGACGGGCAGGCGGTTTTCGGCAATCCAGCGCAGTGCCTCGCGCGGGGTGCAATGCAGGATGGCGGGCACCTGATCGAACCCGACGAGGCTTTCTTCCCATGCCTTGAGGCGCTCGTTTTCCCGCTTGCGCCGTGCCTCGGCGCGCGCTTCGATCCGCTCTTCCTCTTCGCGTCGCGCCTTTTCGCTCGCGATCAGCTCGGCCTCGAAGCCCGTATCCTCCACCCCGAAAGCCGAGGCGATGATCTGCGCCAGCCGATCGATCTGTCCGCCCGAGAGGAAGGTGCCCGCATCGGTCAGATCGGCCTGCACCGCTTCAAGCACGTCGCGCGGCGTGTGGCCCATATCGCGAAAACGTGCGGCCAGCGTGTCTGCCAGCGTGGCACGGAGCAGCTCTGGCGTGGCCCGCGGGTCGTGCACGCGACTCACCGCATCGAGCATATCAGCCTTGCTGATCCAGAGCTCACCCGCGCGGCGGGTGAGGTTCATCAGCTGTGCTGCCCAGTCCTTGCGGCGCACATCGCATATCAGGCGCTCATATTCAGAGGCGAGGATGGTGTTCGTTCCCGGCACGAGGCTTCGTGCGATCAGTTTGAGCAGGCGCGGCTCTTCCTTGGGGGAGGGCGAGAGGCCGGTTTCCTCGATCGCAACAGAGAGCGCGTGATCGGCGGGGGAGAGTGCTGAGTCCATGAATCCGTTTGTGCGTTATGACACGGTTTGCTGCAACGGGAGACTTGCGGCCATGGGCGTTTCGCTTTCCTATACGCAACCGGAACGATACGCCGCGGCGTATTTTTTGAGACGTGACACAAGGAGAACCTGGTGCGGTTCAAGCAAGCTCCGAAGATTTCTGCCCTTTTCGCTCTGACGGCTTTGATGGGCGGCACGGCCCTCGCAGCGCCGGACATGCCTCCGCATATGGGCCCGCCACCCCCGCCGCCCGGCCCCGATGGTGGCCCCGGCGAGGTGCGCGGTCCTGCCTTTCTGATGAAGCCACAGCATGTTCTGAGCGATGGCAGCGTGACCATTCGCGGGCAGGCTGTTCCCTATCAGGCAGAGTCCGGCACGCTCATCGTTCATCCTGAGGGCTGGGACGATGCCAATCCCGATCCGAAGGCCCCGCAGGCTGTCGCCTCCATTTTCTATGTCGCCTATTTCAAGAAGGGCGCACATCCGGAAAACCGCCCCATCACTTTTGTCTTCTGTGGATGGCTCCCTTGTTGCAAGAGAAAAATGACACACTGACGTTGATCAGGAGCAGTCTTCTGTCCGGCCTGTTTGCGCAGTCGGTTTTGGACTGCTGGCCCTGATGGGTTCCGCGAACAAAG
>NZ_JBXWTO010000006.1:0-214878 GCF_057319415.1 Asaia sp. A2 | reverse complement strand
CCGAACGCACCCGCGACGGGCTTTGGAACAGGATCGGCAAACTCATCGATCAGGTCGCGCCCGCAGAATGCGCCAACTTCTTCACCGCCGCTGGATACAAGCCAGATTGAGAGGAAAACGCTCTAGCCGAAGTATCAAGCGAAAGGGAGATCTCGGACCGCCTCAGGAGAGGCTGGATATCCTTCGGCACGGCCCTGCGAAAATGGTAGCGGGACCCGATCAGACGCAGCATCAAACTTTTCCATTCTGGGAAGAAATCCGGGAAAGCCCCGGTTTGACGCGTTGAGAGCCAAAAAACCTATCAATTTCAATGAGATAGTGGTGCGAACTATGGGACTCGAACCTCAATACTTCGGGTCGATCGCATCACTATTTCCAATGATTTGAGGTATTTCGCCCTCTGCGCGCTTCTTCCTGTTTCTTTCTGTCCGCATTCTTGGACAAACAATCCGGGAAGGCAAGAACTGATTTCGAAGGTGCTTGTGACTTGTGATTGGCTTGTCATGATCGGATGGAGCGTTAGTGGAGTTCGACCGGTGATCGCGGGGAGAATGAGCGATTGATAGCGCTTCTATCGATCATGTAAGACGTATATAGTGATCGATAGGAATTGGGGATATCGATCATGCGTTGGAACTGGCAGCTGCAGGACTGGACATGTTTCCAATCCGACAGGGCTCGTTTGTAAGACGCTAAAAAGCGACGCTCAAAGGGATCGGGCATCGTCGTTAGGTCTATGCAACATCTGGACGCTAACGCCACTCAGCAGCTTATCGTGCAACTGCTGTCGCAAGAAATGATCGAGAATTCGGCTATCAAAGGCGATCTGCTCATAAGGAAGTAGGTGCCGTTTGCAGCTGATCAGGGGGTGTTCTCATCGCTCGCACCCACCACGCCACAATTGATGCGACGTCGCCGGTGGAAATGCTGAGACGTTCTCTCTGAGTGTCTGACCGAGAATGAGTTGAGTGATTTCAGCGGGTTATGATTCATGGGTTTGCGACAACCTGATGAGATCACGATGGCCTGGACTGAAATCACCCGCGCGCAGTATCGCCGGGACGACCTGGAATATGCAAGCGACCTACGTAATGCAGAATGGAAGCTGATCGAACCCTTGATGCCCGAGAGGAGGCGTCTGGGACGGCGGCGCAAAGTTGACCTGCGCCGTGTCGTGGAAGCGATCCTCTACATCGTCACGACTGGTTGCCAGTGGCGGCAGCTGCCGCGGCACTTCCCGCCCTTCACGACCGTGCAGGGTTATTTCTATCGCTGGATCCGCGAAGGCCGATGGGAAGCCATGAACCATATCCTCGTGATCCTGTCGCGCGAGCAGGACGGGCGCGAGGCTACGCCGAGTGCCGGGATCATCGACAGCCAATCGGTCAAAACCGCAGAAAACGGCGGCCCGCGCGGTTATGACGCGGGTAAAAAGATCAGGGGACGCAAGCGGCATATCGCCACCGACACGGTGGGGCACATCGTGGCGGCCGTCGTGCATCCGGCCGACATCCAGGACCGCGACGGCGCGCCGCTGGTGGCGAGCCGGATCCGGTCCCTGTTTCCCTGGCTACGCCATCTGATTGGCGATGGCGGCTATGGCGGCCAGAAGCTTCGGAGCGCCCTGGCGCAGCTCGGGAAATGGACCATCGAGATCGTCAAGCGCTCCGATCGGGCCAAAGGCTTCGTCGTCCTGCCGAAGCGCTGGATCGTCGAGCGCAGCTTCGCCTGGCTCGGACGCTGCCGCCGCCTCACACGAGACGTCGAGGCGACGATCGCATCATCCGAGGCTTGGCTCATGATCGCTCACATCCGCAGGGTTCTGCGGAAAATCAATCAGGTCGCATTCTGATTCAGGCACTGAGATCGAAAGTCGGGAGGGAGGCAAAATCATCGATGATTATATATAATGACCCTATGCACGGCGCTTGATGAAATTGCACAGGTTCGGCGCACGGCCCAGATGGGCAAGAACCGTCGCAAGGAAAATCTCATAGAAAATCCCACAGAAGGAAAGTGCCGTGAGACGAGTGGAGACGACATGAGGTCGTTCTCATCGTGTGGTGACATAAGGGTCGATATAAGTTTCCTGCTCTTCTGCCAGCCAAGCGAGACGAGACCGCTTGCCAGGCTTGGTGGCGCATCCTTCGTCCGGGCTGACAATCTCGACCATGACATGAATGCGCGACTGGAGATTGAGACCAAGACGTCTCAATTCGCATTCGAGCAGGCTGAGCGAGATGTCGAATTTGACCACGTCCGGTTCATTGGGGGCGGAAACGGGGACGGAAACTGGGCTTGCCTGGGCTTCTGAATGCGTTGCCCGGACAGCATTCAAGTAGGCAGAGCAACGGACATAGGTGTGGGCGCCCCCAACACCGCCTTTTGCGGGACGAGGTACTTCCTTTTGCTCGTGCTTGTCTTTGTCAGGCATGCGATCGGCCAGCACGAGCCAGATACTGGCCGTCTCCTCGCGAGGAACGGAGCGCACCGTCTTTCATAGTAAGACGTCCGCGGAGATAGGTTGCGACCGGCCACCCCGTCACCTCTCTGCCGTCATAGGGTGTGTAGTCGATGGCACTTTCGAATAGGTCAGGCGAGATCGTTTTGCGAAGTTCGGGATCCCACAAAACCAGATCCGCGTCTGATCCCGGCGCGATCGTTCCCTTGCGAGGATATAATCCGTAGCGTTTCGCGGGGTTGGTGGCGGTAACGCGGACGAAATCTGTTAGATCGATCCTGTTTCCGGTTATGGCCGCATCGAACAGAACAGGCAGGCGCGTCCCCAGCCCCGGCATGCCGTTCGGTATCTTCGAAAAATCGGCATCCCGCCCGTAGCGCGCCTTGCCTGACGAGCCTTCAAAAGTGTAGCCGCAGTGATCGGAAGAGACGACCGAGATCGTGCCGTCAAGCACGGCCTGCCACATACCCTCGCGCTCCGCGACGCTCCGCAAGGGAGGGCTGCATATGAATTTCGCCCCCTCGAAGCCTTCGCGCTTGAGTTCATCTTCGGTCAAGGTCAAATAATGCGTGCATGTCTCTGCAGTTACCTGCACGCCGCGATCGCGTGCACGGGCAATCTCCGCCGCCACCTCCGGGCTCGAGACATGGAATATCTGTATAGGCTGGCCGGTAACTTCGCTTAGGGCGATGGCTCGGGATGTGGCCTCGCGTTCGACACTCACTGGCCGTGATGTTGCGTGGCTGTGCGCGTGGATCTTACCCTCAGCCAGATGCCGGGACACCAGAAACCGTATCGCGTCATAATTTTCGCAGTGAAGGGAGACGATCATATCGTGCGGAAGTGCGGCAGAGAGCACCTGCAGAACCTGATCATCTGCGAGATGAAACGCGTCATAAGTCATGAACACCTTCAGACCTGCCGCCCCCAGTGCCACGACTTCAGGTATGCCTGTCTCCAGTGTTTCCTTGTCTGTGCGCGTGACGATTTGATGGATGGCATAATCACAACGCGATGCCTGGCCTTTCTCGCGATAAGCAAGAAATTGTTCCTTGAGTTCTCCGCCAGGCAAATGGGCTGAAAAACATACAACTGTCGTTGTTCCACCGAGCAGCGCCGAGCCGGTGGCCGAGGCGAAACCGTCCTCATGAACGGTGCCGTCCGCCTCATCCTGTTCAATATGGCAATGCCCGTCCACGCCTCCCGGCATCACGATCAGGCCTGTCGCATCGACTTCTTCGTCGCCGCGAAGATGATGGGCCAGGGCGACGATTTTTTCCCCGTTTATACCGATATCGGCTCTAATTTGATCGGTAGCCGTAACAATCAGACCGTTCTTGATAACGAGGTCATAGCGGGTCATTGCAAGCTCCTGTAAGAGCGGGGGACCTTAGCCGCCGCGCAGAATTTCCATGCAATCTGCGGCGACATTGCGCAGATGCGTGACCATGGCCTGCCGGGCTGCATTCGCATCACCGTCCAGCAGGGCATCGAGGATGGCCAGGTGCTCGACAGTAGAGGCAGGCACGCGACCGAGCGGGTAGGAAACCTCGCAAAGCCGCGTAAGCGTACGCAGAGAGTCGATCGTGCGCACCATCACGCCATTTCCGGTGGTCTTGGGAAAGAGGAGGTGAAGGCGGTCATCGAGTTGCCATTGCGCAGCAGTTTGCTCGGGCGTTTCTCCCAACTCGACAACTTCTGCGCGCAGCGAGCCGAGCAAACCCCGATCAAGCCGATCAAAGGAAAGCGCAATCGCCTCGCTTTCGAGAATCTCACGAATATGGATGCCCTGAAAGAACTCTGCCGCAGAGACATTGCGTACGGCAAACGAGCGTGAGCCCTGCTTTACCAGAAGGTCCTCCGCAGCCAGGCGCATCAGCGCCTCGCGTACCGGTGTGCGGGAAATTTCCAAGTGATCTGCCAGTCTTCCCTCAACTACAGAAGTGCCGCCAGGCAGCTTCTTCTCGAGGATCATCTGTCTGATCTGGGTATAAGCCAGTTCTGCAAGATTTTGCTCGCGTTCAGCAACCCGGTACTCACTCATGCCTCTTCTTCCACTTTCATTGCGGCTTCCAGCGCGTGCCGAAGAGCCGACCACTCATTGGAAGAGAGGATAACAGAAGGTCGTCTGGTGCGGCAGGCGCTCCATTCTCCCAGAATGACGAGGCATGCCTTGAGCCGCAACGTGGCCCGGCTGGATGGCGCCTTGCCGTAGATCAGGTTGGCGAGAGGCTGGATCGCTTCATGGATCGCACGGGCTTTCGCCATGTCGCCACTTTCGACAGCGCTCCAGAGCCTGCACATCGAGCGCGGCAGTATGGCTGCAAGGCTGACGAGACTGCCTGTCGTGCCAATCGCAAAACAGGGGAGCAGATGCTCATCTCCTGAGGCCATGACCTGCACATGCGGTGCAACCCGCGCGGCCAGTCTCCTGTGGCGGTCATAGGCATTCGTTTCCCAACTGCCCTCCTTGACGGCAACGATACCCGGCAGGCCGAGAAGCGTTTCGAGCAGGGGAAGGCTATAGGCCATGCCTCCGCTGCCGATTGATGACTGATACAGCATGACCGGCACTGTCGACGCAGCGCATATGGCCTGATGATGCGCGATGATGGCCGCATCGTCCTGTGCCAGCGCCCATGAGAACGGAGGAAAGACCAGCAGGGCATCAGCCCCGGCATCAATCGCGTCCTGCACATGGAAACAGGCCTCTGTCGTCTCCTCGGCGAGGATCCCGCTCACGATCAGACGGTCGTTTCCAAGCGTCTCCCGTGCGACCTCTATGACCTGTTTTTTCTCTTCCCGGGTGAGAAGATGGTTTTCGCCAGCGTGCCCGTTGCAGAGAATGCCCCTGATCCCGTCATCTGCCGTACAGCGACGCAGATGGGCGCGTAGCAAGGAGAACGCGATAAGCCCCGTCTCGTCGAAAGGAACGAGGGTGGCGGCATAGATCCCCCTGAAGTGCGAGGCCGTTTCGAAAGACGTCATGACGATCCTGTCAGGAGAGAGTGGGGGGCAGGGAACTGGTTTTTGTCGCTGGCGGGAGAGCGAAACGACAGGGGTCAAATGCCCTCAGGTCCGGATCACCCCCCAGGATACGATCTGCAAGGAGGCGGGCCATATACGGGCCGCTGGTAAAACCGGAATGGACCGAGCCTATGACAAACCGCGTGTCGTCCGGCCCCAGGGAGCCGATCAATGGCATGGCGTCGGGTGTCTCGGCCTCCTGGCCAAGCCATACCCTGAGCACCATCGCATTTCTAAGCGCGGGAATGACATGCTGGGCCAGCCTCACATTGCCTCGCAGGTTTTCGGGTATGACGCGCGTTCCGCCTGCTTCAAGCGTGCCCTCTCCCTGCCAGCCGCCGCCAATAAGCACACTTCCATTGGTGAATTGCTTGAGCGAGAGGAGACCGTTGGCAATGCTGATGACGCTTCCCATCACTTCGCTCATGGGCTCGGTGACGACGAGCTGATTGAACAGACAGCGTATCGGGATGGCAAAACCCATCCAGTCGAGCATTTTCTCGAGCCAGGCTCCTCCGCTCGCCACGACGCGTGCGGCATGAACAGGATGGGCACGATCGCGAAGATGGATGGCATGATCGCCCCCGTTACCCGTTGCGATCTGCGCCACCTCGCCGTGCTCAAGCAGGGTGATACCCTCTCGCTCCAGAGCGCGTGCGTAGGCGGCTCCGACGCGATAGGACGGGATATGGCCGTCAAGGGCGCATGACGCAGCGGCGCGCAGTCCCGGGTTCAGCCCCGGCTCTATTTCGACGGCTTTTCCGGCAGAAATAATCTCGATCGGTGCGCCTGCTTCCGACCTGACACGCGCCCGCGCCCTGAGCAGCGCTTCTTCGGCTTCGGTGAAAGCCAGGGACAGTCCATGAGTGGAAACAGCGCCTACCGGCTCGCCAAGCCAGCGCGCCGCATCAAGCCACATCTCCCGTCCCCTGATGGCATGGGGTATCAGTTGAGCCCGGGTCATATGCAAGGTCAGGGTGCCTGCGTTGATCCCGGAAGCAGCGCGAAAGAGGGCCCCGCGTTCAATCAACGCCACCTTCATGCCAGCTTGGGCAAGGAACAATGCGGTTGTCGCGCCCATGACACCGGCGCCGATGATAGCCGCGTCATAGCGTTCATGCGCAGTCCCGATGGTCACGCTCATAGCGGCGCCGCCTTTGGAAGCGGGATATCGTCGTAATCGAATTCTCCCGAGATCGCGCTCAATGGAAGCGGAAAAAACGGGGCGCGTACGGTAAATATCCCGGTGTCCTGAGGGGATATGCTGCCAGTCTCAATCAGGATCTGACGCAGCCCGTCCTCGCAGGAACGCCCCTGACAGGGGCCCATGCCGCAGCGTGTCCACGCCTTGACCTGATTGACATCTCTTGCCCCTGCCGCGATGGCCTGGCGTGCAGCCGAGGCCATGACCTGTTCGCAGCGACACAGGATCGTCGCATCCGGTATGGCAAGAGCGCCGTCGTGACCTGACCGCATCAAACGGCGCATCGTGACGGAAATCGCGGCCAGTTTTCGCAGGCGTCGAAGCGCCGGCGCCGCCAATGAGTCGAATCCAGCCTTGGTTATACGCCCAGTATCGAGCGCGATAGCATGGGCGGTGACAAGTCCTCTGAGCCGTGAAGCCTCCGCGCCCTCTATCCCGGCTGCATCGCCTGTCACATAGAGGTTAGTGATATCGGTGCGCCCCGCAGTATCGGTGACCGGTTTGAGGTAATCTCCTGACGGATCGTATTCATGCCGAGCTCCGGCTGCTCTCGAGAGGAGCGTTGTGGGCTTCAGGCCATCGCCATAGGCCAGTATACTGGCATTCACGGTCGAGGAGGATTTCCTGCGATCCTTGGGGCAGATTGTCACGAGAACCCCATCTTCCAGATTCTGGATATCCGAGATGCGGGCATTATAATGGATAGGGATGCGGGCAGCGGTGATCTGCGCCATCCATCGTGTGGCCTCCAGCAGACGCCCGGCGTCGCGATACAATTTCGTACCGAGTTCGATCCATTCCCCCAGCCCTGCAGATGAGACAATGGCCGCGACTTTGCCGCCAAGCGCAAGCACCTGATGGGCGACCGAAAAGAGCAGCGGCCCGGATCCAGCCAGGACGATACTTCGACCGGGGAGCGTCCCACCCCCTCTCAGGAGAATGCTTGCACCTGCAAGGCCGATAACCCGCGGTGTCGTCCAGCCCGGCGCAGGAAGGAAACGCTCAACAGCGCCATTTGCGATAACCAGTCGCTCGGCTCGGAGCTGAGCCATGCCATCAGGGCCAAGCAGATCGAGCTCAAATCGCCCCGTCAGCCCCCATATGCGCGTGGCACGACGATGGTCGACCCCGGAAGCAGCAAGATGCTTACGTATCCTGTCGCCCTTTTTCCGTTCCTGGTCCGCACGGATTTTTTCTCTCGCATAGGGTGATGGAGCCCTGAAAACCTGCCCGCCTGCATCGGGCTGATCATCTATGAGCGTGACGGCAAACCCATGGCGAGAGAGTGCCACCGCGCAGGTGGTCCCGGAGACCCCGGCGCCTGCAACGGTGATATCGGGTCTGTGCTCAGAGGCGGCCATAGGGAAGAACCTGCATGTCGGTTTCAACAAAGGTGCGGCAGGCCTGTGCAAGCTTGCCATCAACGATGACACGGCACTCCTGACAAACACCCATGAAGCAAAAAGCCCCGCACGTACCACGCTGGCCCTGACCCGGCATTCGGCTCTGTCCAAGGGCGAGATATCCGGCCCTGATCAGCGCAGCGGTCAGAGGCTCCCCTTTATAGGCCTCGAGCTTCTTGCCCTTGAAAGTGAGACGCACCAGGGTCACGATATTTCCTTATCAGAACGTTTTGATAGAGAATCTCAGAAACGGGTTTATTATCGTATACAAAGCGTATATTACGATTAGATGAGGGGCGGGGAATCCGCAAGAGCAAACTCGCATTGGGGCAGGAAATCATCTTATGAGCAGCCTCGAGGACAAGGCAGCGCAGAGCGTCAGGGGCGATGCCGGGTTGAATAGGTGTTGTGCCTTGTTCAGGCGTGGCGTCGCTGCGCGCGCGGCTGTTCTCTTCCTGAGTCTCCTCGGGTCTTGTGCTTTTAGTCCCAGGCTGGCGCAGGCCCGTGATCTCGACGCGATACGTGCGAGCGGGCATCTGAATATAGGGGTGGAGCCCGGATTACCCCCATTGGCTGGTTATGATGATCACAATCGCCTTGTGGGTTACGATCTCGATGTCGGCTCGTACCTCGCTCGCAAACTCGGGGTAGAGCCGCGCTTCGTCACGGTGACTTCAAGTGGGCGTATTCTCTATCTTCTGGCGGGTAAGGTGGATGTCGTGCTCGGCGGCCTGACACGGACCGCCGATCGTGAGGCCGTCATCGCGTTTTCCGCGCCTCTCTATCGGGAGTCATTCGCGGCCATCATGCCGGGTTTTTCTCCGGTGCAGCATTTTGCCGATCTCGCTACGGGCCGTTTTCGTCTGGTTGAGGTGCGTGGCTCCACCGCCGTTTCCTTTATGCGGGCACAGGCGCCAAGAGCGGCAATGCTCGTTCTTGATACATATGAGGATGCGATGCGCGCCCTCGCTCAGGGCCGGGGGGACGCACTGGTCGATGTCATTGATTATGTCGGGCATCTTGTTCCCCAAGATCCCCGCTCCCCCTGGCGCATAGAGAGGGAGTTTGCGCCGCCGGCCGGAGAGGACGGTATCGGGATGAATCCGCGAGACCGCCAACTCATCGCAGAGGTCAACAGGATCATTGAGGCGATGCGCAGGAGTCGCGCATTGCGGTCCATCGACAAGCGATGGTTCGGTGCGGATACGCATTCAGAATGAGCGGCCTCGATTTTCATCCTGTCATGCTGAAGCTGCCTTTCCTGCTTGGAGGTGTTGGTACAACAATGCTGCTCGCAGGCATTTCCTTTGCTCTGGGCCTGCTTCTGGCAGTGGTGCTGGTGATCATGCGCGTCGATGGGCGTGGTCCGGTGAAACGGCTGAGCGTTATTTACGGTACGGCCCTGACGAATACGCCGCAATTGTCGCAGATCTTTGCCCTGTTTTATTCATTGCCGTTATTCGGCATGACGGTATCGCCTTTCATTTCCGTGCTGACGGGCATGGCGCTCAATGCTGCGGCATACCTCGCAGAAATTCTGGCAACTGGTCTGCGAACCGTTCCGCATGCTTATCATGACGCCGCGCTCACGCTCGGGATGAACCGTTTCCAGATCTGGACCCGTGTTCTTCTTCCTCATGCCGGAAGGGCCATGTATCCGGCGCTTTCTAACCACTTCCAGATCATGATCCTCGGCTCCTCGATGGCCTCCATTTTTGGCGTGGAGGATCTGACAGGGCGTGCCTACGATATTGGCACCTCAAGCTTTCGTATCGTCGAAGTAATGAGCGTTACCGCAGGCCTTTATATCATCCTGTCCTTTGTCCTTGGGGGGCTTCTCGCGCTTTTACATCACCTTGTGGAGCGCAGGGTCTGATGGTTTTTTCGGTCTATGATATAGCCCTCTTCGAACACGCTGTTCTGCGTACGGCCATTCTCTCACTGGCAGGCGGTTTGCTTGGGGTGGCTGGGGGTATCGCCCTGACCGCCATGCGTTTGTCGACTGTGAGATGGCTCCCAGGCCTTGGGCTGGTCGGTGCAGCCTATGTGCAGATCATGCGTCGGATTCCCTTCATCGTGACGCTTTATGGCCTTTTCTTTCTCGCTGGTGCATTGGGTGCCGATATCGGGGCAATGGGAGTGGCAATAGGGGCCATTGGCCTGATCGCCTCGGCCTATCTCTCGGAAATCATCCTGGGCGGCATTCGTACTGTCGGCCCTGAGCAATTCGATTCCGCACTCGCTCTCGACCTTCCTGTCTGGGCGCGCTGGCGCCATGTGGTTCTGCCGCAAGCCATGAGGGCCATTCTCCCGCCGGCAATTGGCTATCTCGTGCTCTTTATCAAGGACACGGCGCTGGCATCCCAGATTGGTGTTGTGGAACTCAGCCAGGCAGGCGTGATCCTTTCAAGTCGCGGCTTGCCAGCGACACCCGTCTTTATCGTCGTCCTCTCACTATACTTCGCCTTGTCCTATCCGCTGACGCGGCTGAGTCGTGCTCTGGAGAAGCGTCTTGCCCTATCTTGATGTAAGCAATGTTTCTGTTCGACAGGGTCGCAAGGAGATCCTTGGCAATGTGGGCTTTCAGGCCGGCCGCGGGGAAATCGTCAGCCTGATTGGGCCATCGGGTTCGGGCAAGACAACCATGCTGCGCGCCTTGATCGGGCTGCAGGGCGCTCAGTCGGGCACGGTTACCGTGGACGGACGCTGGATCGACCTCTCGGCGCCCAACGCTGCCGCCTCTTTGAGACACAAGGCTGCAATCGTGTTTCAGAATTTCGGTCTGTTCGATCACATGTCGGTCCTGCGTAACCTAACCCTGGCACCGATGCTTGTGCATAAGCGGCCTGGCGACGAAGCCGAAAAAGAGGCACGAACGCTCCTGAAAAGGCTCGGAATCGAGGATAAGGCCAAGCTGTCCCCGCGCGAACTCTCAGGGGGGCAGAAGCAGCGCGTCGCGATTGCCCGTGCCCTGATGCAGCGCCCTGCCTTACTCCTGCTGGATGAGCCGACATCGGCTCTTGATCCGGCGCGTGTGCGCGAAGTCGGGCATCTGATGCAGGACCTGGCCGCTGAGGGCATGACAATCATTCAGGTGTCACATGCCATGCAGGCTGTGCGTAGCCTGTCCAGCCGCATCATTCTTCTGCAAGAGGGAAGGGTGATCCATGCCGCTGACAGCGCTGACGCCGCCACCCCCGATCATCCGATTGCGCGTTTCATGAATTCACAGGACGCCCAGGACAACATGGCCTGACCGCTTCGGAGGTCGGAGGACATCATTTTCAATCGAGGGTAAAATCATGAAATTTCGCGGCACTTATACGGTGATGATTACGCCTTTTGATCAAGAGGGGCAGGTGGATCTGTCTGTCCTGCGTCGTTTTACCGAATGGCAGATTGCGCAGGGTATCGCTGGTCTGATTCCGCTTGGTTCAACGGGTGAATTTCTGTCCCTCACCGACGAGGAGCGTCATCTCGTTGCCCGTACGGTTATCGAGCAGACAGATGGTCGCGTGCCCGTTCTGATCGGAACGGGTGCTGAAAACACGCATGATGTCATCCGATACAGCCGCGAGGCTGAAACGCTGGGCGCAGATGGCGTCATGATCATCCCGCCATTTTATTCCACCCCGACCGATGACGAAATCTTCGCGCATTATCGCCTTGTTTCCGAGGCTATCGGCTTGCCGATCATGCTCTACAACAACCCGGCGACAGCCAATGTCGATCTGCGTCCCGAACTGGTCGCGCGGCTTTCGACCCTCGCGAATTGCCGCATGATCAAGGAATCGACAATGGATGTCACGCGTATACGCGACATCCAGCGCCTGTGCGGCGATGGCATGGCCGTCTTCGGCGGGATTATGGGATATGAGAGTTTCCTCGAAGGGGCAGTGGGCTGGGTGGCCGTTGCCTCAAACGTCGCGCCGCACGCCATGAGCGAGATCTTCCGCCTTTGTGACGGATATCGCGACATCGCGCAGGCCAAAGCTCTCTATCATCGCTACCTTCCCCTGATCCAGCTTGTTGGCGGACAGGGGTATGTTGCGGGCAGCAAGGCGCTTCTGGGAATGATGGGTCTTGAAGTTGGTCTTCCCCGGGCGCCGCGTCTGCCCCTGCCGGAGGCGGCGCGTCTGAGGGCGGGCGAAATCGTGCGTGATCTCGATCTCAGGTTTGAGGACCCGATCTAAGATGCGAGGGAAGGGACTGACTTGCGCGGCCCTTACTCTTTGGACGGCCACAGCCGGGGCGCCTCCCGGTTTTTCGTCAGATAGCGTCGCGAGAGATCGGGGCTCGGCCAAGAGTAGCGAAGTCGTGCCCGATCACGCGACCGCTCCGGACTATCGGGTTGAAGCTGATCACCCGAGCGGTGAGAGATCCTGCCCGACGCTTGACGGCCTCGTCAGGCCAGGTGAGTTGGCCCTAGCAACAAACCCCACATTGCCGCCACTCCAGTATGTGACGCCCTCCGGGGCTCTCGTCGGATTGCGTGTTGAGCTCGGGAACGTCTTAGCGCGTCAGCTATGCTTGCGGTCGGTCTATTACCGGGCCTCCTTCGCCCAGCTCACGCTCGGGCTACTCGAAAAGCGCTGGGATGTCATCGACACCGGAATGTTTTTCACTCCGTATCGCGCAACGCTCATGACGATGGTGCCCTACGAGCTACAGGCGATCAGTGTGTCGATGCAGGTCGATGATACGCGCAAGATACGAGATATCGAGGCACTCTCAGGGCGCTCCGTGGGGGTCGAGATGGGAGGCATGGAAGAAGCTCATGCCCGCGCCACCGATGAATCTCTGCGGAAATCGGGGCGGGCAGGGCTCGATATCAAGACGTTCCAGAACGTTGGCATTGCTTTTGCTGCGCTACGGGCCGGACAGGTTGCTGCCGTCCTGTCGATAGACGCGGTTGCGCAGCGCAACGCAGATCAGGGCGGCGTGAAGCCTGTATTGCGCGGGTTGTTTCCGACGCCTGTCGCTCTAGCCTTTCGCGATCCCGGACTGGCACGTCTCGCGGCAACCGTGCTCGAACATATGCGCATGAATGGTGAGTTGCTTCGTCTGATGGCGCCCTACGGCGTCGCGCCGTTCAATCATGTGATCATGGCGATCGGCCCCGATATGTCCGCCAGTAAAAGCCGGTAAGGAACCCCTCATGCAGGTCTGGAATTGGCAAGGTTTTTTCTCCTATCTCGAAAGCGGCTATCTTTTCCGTGGCGCACTGATCACGATAGGTATGACGCTGATAGCGATCATCCTTGGCTTTGTGCTTGGTCTTGTGCTGGCGCTGATGAAGCGCTCACCCGTTTTGTGGCTCTCGGCACCAGCGCGGCTTTATATCTGGTTTTTCAGAGGGACGCCGCTGCTTGTACAGCTGGTGGTTATTTATGCCGGTCTGCCAAAGCTGGATATCCGCCTGAGCGTCTTGAGTTGCTCCATCATCGGGTTGACTCTCAACGAGGGGGCCTATCTTGCCGAGATCATCCGGGCGGGACTGAATGCAGTCCCCAAGGGGCAAATTGCTGCAGCGCGTGCCTTGGGCCTGAGCGAAAGGCAGATCGCCTGGAAGGTCACATTTCCGCAGGCATTCAGACTGATTATCCCGCCACTTGGCAACTCTGTTAACAGCCTGCTCAAGACAACGAGTGTTACTTCCGTGATTTCCATGGAGGAACTCATGCAGCGGGCACAGATCCTTGTGCAGGATCGGTTCATGGTGCTCGAGCTTTTCTTGGTGGCAGCCCTCTACTATCTGGCGATGACAACCGCCTGGGACGCCCTTCAAAGGCGCCTGGAAATCTATGCTGAGCGTCCGTACCGCCGGGAGAAGAGCGTGTCGGTAGGTCAGAAAGGCATTGCCATCGATCTCTCACAAGATGCTCGATAGGGGCATGCGATGCTAGATTTCACGTTCGAGGGCCGTCTGATTACCGCACAGCGCGGTCAGACAGTGAGTGCAGCCCTCCTTTCAGCGGGTGTGCTGGACCATCGTACGGCGTCCGACGGCACGAAGCGCGGTGCCTTTTGCGGCATAGGCGCCTGCCAGGAATGCCTGCTTTCGATTGATGGCGGTATGCCGCAGCGTGGGTGTCTCACCGAGGTCGCGCCGGGCATGAATGTCAGGCGTGCGCTCGCCCTTCCCGTTGACGAGAATGCGCCTGGCGTGTCGTCACAGGAGCCCCGGCGATCCGAAGCAATGCGTCCCGATAATCACGGGATGTCAGATGAAGCGCCGCTTGAAGAGATAGGGTGCGATATTCTGATCGTCGGAGCCGGCCCAGCCGGACTGGTCGTGGCGCGTGAACTCGCCAGAGGCGGACGCGACGTTCTCCTTGTTGATGAGCGGCATCTTCCGGGCGGTCAGTATTTCAAGCAAAACGCTGTTGCCACTGCCCAGGGCGACGCTCAAGCGAAGCGCGGAAGTATCCTGATTGAGGAAATGGTACATAGTGGCACCCGTTATCTGGGCGATACCATGGTCTGGGGCGCTGCACGCGAAACAGATGGCCTGGTGCTAGGTGCAATAAAGGCAGGCCAGGCCTTTTACATCCGGCCTTCCCATCTGGTTATCGCGACAGGCGCGCAGGAAGCGCCGAGAGCGCGCCCCGGCTGGACCTTGCCTGGTGTGATGACCACCGGGGCCATGCAAACATTCGGGCGTGGTTATGAGGTAAGGCCAAAGGGGCCGCTCGTCATTGCGGGTAATGGTCCGCTCAATCTGCAACTGGCGGCAGAATATCTGGCGCATGGGGAGACGCAGATTAGCGTGGTGGAGGCTGCACCGCCACCCTGGCGTCGACTGCGCCAGATGGTTCTGGCCTTCATATGGTCGCCACGTCTGGCCCTGACCGGGGCACGGCATCTTCTGGCCCTCCGGCGAGCGGGGGTTGCGATTTTATGGGCGAGCGCTGCTTCGGCATTTGACGGTAAAGGCTCCTTGCAACGTGTCTGCATTCGGGGGAAGGACGGCAGTGAAAAATGGGTGGAGGCGCGTCTCTGTACACTTGGTGACGGGTTTCTTCCCGCCAGTGAACTCGCGCGACTTCTGGGCTGCAGGACGCGGATCTCCACACGTTTCGGGACGCATCCTGAGACCGGCCGCCGTCATGATGGCCGGACGGAGCAGGAAGATATCTCGATTATTGGCGAGGCAGGGTGTTTCGGCGGAGCGACTCTCGCCCAGGCTCAGGCGGTGCTCTGCGCAGATCGCCTTCTGACACCGCATCAGGGAAGCTCGATAAGGGACATCGCGCCCCGACTTGTACGTCGCTCCCTGGCGAGGCTTCGTTATGCTGTGGCTGCGCGCTTCCAATCCACGCTCTGGAAGCTCTATGAGCCGGATATCGTCCTCTCACGGCCCACCGGAGATACGATCGTTTGTCGTTGCGAGTGTGTGACAGCCAAAACGGTCATCGAGCGGATCGAGCGCGATCACCTGTCTGATCTTGCCGCGATAAAGCGGGCAACGCGCGCTGGCATGGGCCGATGTCAGGGACGTTTCTGTCAGGCCACGTTGATGCAGTTCCTGCCCCAGCCGGAGGACGTGCAGGCTTTTACCGCCCCACAAATACCGCTTCGACCTGTTCCGATAGGGGCATTGGCGCGTCAGAAGCCCGAGTGGCGGGGGCATCGTCGTGTCGAGACCCAGCGAGGGAGGCCATCCCCGCGCCCGATCGACAAGACCCGCCATCGTGTCGCCGATGTGGCCGTCATCGGTGGCGGTCTCGTTGGCTTGTTCGCCGCCCGTGCTTTGGCCCAGGCGGGGCAGAAAGTGGTTGTGCTGGAAAAATCACGATTGGGCGCTCTTGCATCAGGGGGAAATGCGGGCAGCCTTCACGCCCAGCTCATGGCGTTCGATCCCGCTGAGGAAGGGGGCGGTGTTTCCTTGCAGGCGAGAACACTGGATCTGCAACGGCGTTCGATTGCGCTATGGCAGGCCCTCAGGCTCGAATTTGATCGCGATATCGAATTGAGTGTCTGCGGTGGTCTGGTGATTGCCGAGACTGATGCTGATATAGCCCGTTTGAGACGAAAGGTCGCGATAGAGCAGCAACTGGGTATTGCGTGCAGCATGGTGGACGCCCAGCAATTGCGTGTCATCGAACCAAAACTCAGGGAGGGTTTTCAGGGCGGAGCCTATTGTCTCGAAGAAGGCAAGATCAATCCCCTGGCAGCCACCCTGGCTCTGGCGCGGCTGCTCCGGGAGCGCGATGTCACGATTGAGGAGGGCCAGCGTGTCCGGGGTCTGAAGCAGGTTTCCAACGGTTTCGAAATCGATACGGATAACGAGGGCTGGTCGGTCGGGGCAGTGATCAATGCAGCCGGAGCCTATGCCGGTGATATCGCCGGTATGCTTGGTCAGTCTCTTCCGGTCTATGGCGCCCCCCTGCAGATGATCGTCACCGAGCCCGTGGCGCCTGTCGTGTCCTCGCTTCTCGCGCATGCCAGTCGGCATCTGACACTCAAGCAGGCGAAAAACGGATCCTTGCTGATTGGAGGCGGCTGGAGTGCCGGGATAGATCCGATACATGGTCATCCTCGTCCCTCGCGAGCCAGTCTCGAGGGAAATCTCTGGGTAGCGCTTCGCCTGCTGCCAGCTCTTTCCGGCGTCCGGATTGTCAGAAGCTGGGGGGCGATGAACATCGATATCGATGGCGCACCTATTATCGGGGTGCAATGCGATAGGCCGGGATTCTGCTCGGCCGTAACGGCCAATGGCGTCACCCTTGCGCCGCTCATGGGGCAGGCCGCATGCGATCTCGTGCTGGGAAAAGACACAGGACTCGACCTTACCCCGTTTTCACCTGATCGTTTCAGGAGCAATATTTCATGATCACGCTGGACAAGGTTTCCAAATCCTACGGCGATTTCCCTGTGTTGCAATCTTGCTCGGCAATTATCGGCCGAGGCGAAGTCGTTGTTGTATGTGGCCCCTCGGGTTCGGGTAAATCGACACTCATCAAATGCATCAATGCGATGGAAAACTTCGACGCTGGTCAGATTACCGCCGCAGGTATCGTCGTCGCACCCGGAACACGACCCATAACCGAATTGCGCCGCAAAGTTGGAATGGTGTTCCAGAGTTTTGAGCTTTTTTCGCATTTGACAATCGAGGACAATATCCTTCTGGCGCCGAAACTGGTTCTCAACCGTGGGCGTGACGAAAACAGGATGGTCGCGCAGTCTCTGCTAAAGCGCGTGGGGCTGGGCGAGCATGCAAGAAAATACCCCAGCGCCCTTTCCGGCGGACAGCAGCAGCGCGCCGCCATCGCGCGGGCTTTGGCCATGCAGCCTGAAATCCTGCTTTTCGACGAACCCACCTCTGCGCTCGATCCGGAGATGGTCCAGGAGGTGTTGCAGGTTATGACGGAGCTCGCGAATGATGGCATGACGATGATGTGCGTCACCCATGAAATGGGCTTCGCCCGACAGGTCGCGACACGGATTATCTTCGTCGATCGCGGCCAGATTCTCGATGATTGCAGCGCCGAGGCCTTTTTTGCGGGTCGCTGTTCCGAGAGGGCGCGGTCGTTCCTGACACATACATCTTCCGAGCTGCTCCGGTAAGCAGCGCTTGCCTTTCAGATGAGCTTTTGTCCAGGCGTGACCTGTGCCTGTGCCTGTGCCTGTGCCTGTGCCTGTGCCTGTGCCTGTGCCTGTGCCTGTGCCTGTGCCTGCATTTCACCTGAGGCGCGCCATTCCCTAGCACGATTGCTGGATGGCCCCCATTTCACAGAAAAATACACGGAATCGTAATATTTCGCTTCCCCATCGAACTCTCATTGTATACAAATCGAATATCAAATGAGGACAAGAGGTCGAGGGGAGCTGCGGTGCGCAAACTGGCTCAAAATGACAGGCAGGATTTGTCTGCTGAACTGATCAGTGTCATCGAGCGGAATTTTGAGCTGGAGCAGGTTCCGTTCCTGCAGGAGCTGGTTCGTGTTGCTTCCGACAATCCGGCAGGCGACTGCGCCCCGCATGCGGCCCATACGGCTATCCTGCTTGAGACCATGGGCTTCGAGGTGGAGCGTCATCCGGTCCCTGAGGCAGTTGTGCGCCAGCACGGGATGCTGAGCGTGACCAACCTCGTCATCCGCCGGATGTTTGGCGATGGTGAAGGTCCGGTTTTAGCCTTGAATGCCCATGGCGATGTCGTGCCGCCGGGTGGCGGGTGGACCTGTGATCCCTATGGTGGCACGATTATCGAAGGGCGCCTGCTCGGCCGGGGCGCTGCGGTATCAAAATCCGATTTCTCCACCTACATCTTTGCATTGAGAGCCCTGGCTGAACGCGGGAATGGCCTCAACGGGCAGGTCGAGGTTCACCTTACCTATGACGAGGAGACCGGTGGTCATCTTGGCCCAGGATGGCTGCTCGATCAGGGAATAACCCGCCCCGACTATGTTATCAGCGCAGGCTTCACCTACGATGTGATGATTGCTCATAATGGCAGCTTGCAGCTTGATGTAAGGCTCGCTGGCGTGGCAGCCCATTCGGCCTGGCCTGAAACCGGTCAGGATGCGATCGAAGCATGCACCCGGATCATGCAGGCCCTTTATCAATATCGAGACGGACTTTCCAACATTCGTTCCGATGTCGAAAAGATAGATACGCCCACTCTGGTAATTGGCCTCATCTTTGGCGGGGTCGCAGCCAATATCGTGCCTGAAATGGCGCAGTTTCGTCTTGAGCGACGTATCCTCCCGGATGAAGATCCCGCCCTGGTCGAAGCCGATCTCAGGACACTGATCCTGGACGCCGCAGGCGGAGTCCCCTGCCAGATCGAGCGCCATCTTCTGGCAGATCCACTCGTGCCGTCTGCTGGCCAGACCCCTCTCGTTGAGGCGCTTCAGGACGCCGCTCAGAGTGTTCTGGGTGAACTGATACCGGCGTCCGGCATGCCTCTTTTTACGGATGCCCGCCTCTACGCCAAAGCCGGCATTCCCACTGTCTTGTATGGCGCTGGCCCGAGAGATCCGCGTGATGCCAATGGTCACCGCGCCAATGAGCACGTGGTTCTTGATGACTTGCGCCGCGCCACAGAGGTCGTCGCGTTGGCGCTGTCGCGTCTCCTTCAGTGAGACTTTTCCTCGCTTTCAAACGCGCCCCTGGGCGCGCGCCGATTTGGGGCACAGCCCCCGTATTCCTGGAAACCGATAATAGGCCGCGCATCTGCGGGATATGGAGCCGACCATGAAGATCAGAAAGCTTGCGCTATACTCAACGATCCTGTCGGTTGGCCTTTGGGGCAATCTGGCTCAGGCACAATCTTCCCCGGAGGTGAAGGCATCCGGCAAGGAGGTGCGTAAGGAACCGTCTCATGCAACGAGCAAGAACGGTCATGGTGCAAAGGCAAGGAAAGCCGCTCAGATCCGCAAGCCAGTCAGTGGCGGTGAGGAAGCGCTGATCGTAACCGGCACGCATTCCACAAATCGCAAGGCGCGACAAAGCACAAGCCCTATTACCGTTCTATCTTCGGCGACGCTGCGTCGTTCGGGGATGCTCAATCTTGCTGACGCACTGACGCGCACCTATCCGTCTATCAATATCAGCACGATGGGCAATGATGCTGGGGCATTGACATCGTTTATCCGTATGCGTGGTCTCAACCCGAACGAGGTTCTGGTGCTGGTCGATGGCAAGCGTCGTCACACCACCGCCAATATCAATGCCGATGCCGGTCCGAACTTCGGTGCGACGCCTGTCGATCTGAACATGCTTCCTTCGAACATGATCGATCATATCGAGATTCTCGAGGACGGCGCGGCGGCGATGTACGGGTCGGACGCCATTGCGGGTGTCGTGAATATCATTACCAAGAAGCAGGACCACGGCGCCTCCATGAGCGCACAGACGGGCGCGAATGCCTATAATGGTGACGGTTGGCAATATCAGCTGAATGCCGATGGCGGGACGAAGCTGGGCAAGGATGGGTTCCTGCATATCGGCGCGCAGATTTACCACACCGATCATTTCGTAACGAATACCGTTGATAACCGCCTTGCTGGCTACGTGCCGGCGGGCGCTGCAAATGAGCTCTATACCGGCTCGGTCAAAGTGCCGAAAAATTCGAACAAGATCATGAGTACACCCGAGGAGACACGCGAAAATCTCGGGATCAATTTTGGCAAGGATATTACCGAAGATCTGTCTTTTTACGGACAGGTTACCTACGCGCATCGTCATGCCGAGGCCTATGAAAATTATCGCGTGCCGTCTGGTACCAGCGCGAGCAATCCGGTCGTGTTCCCCTACGGGTACTCCCCTCTTGAGACCATTGATGAGAATGATTACGCGGCTACGCTGGGACTGAAGGGTGGCCATGTCTTCGGGTTTGACTGGGATCTGAGCACGACCTGGGGTGAGGATCTCGACAAGATCACGGTACAGAACACGACCAACCCCAATATGTATGCGGCGACAGGATACACGCCTACGACGGTGCGGGCTTCGAATTTTCGTATGGCGCAATGGACGAACAACCTGGATTTCAGGCGTAATTTCCGTATCGCGAATGCCGTGCCTGTGACTGTGGCTTTCGGTGGCGAGCATCGTCTTGAGCAATATACCATTCTCGCTGGAGAGCCGGCTTCCTACGAATACGGGGGCACATCCGCGCTGGCCGGCTTGACTCCACAGGATGCCGGGAAATGGGACCGTGACATATGGGCAGGTTATCTGGACGGGGATTTCCATCCTCTGAAGAACTGGGATCTCGATTTCGCCGGCCGGTTCGAGCATTACACCGATGTCGGCAATACCGAGAATGGCAAGGTATCGACACGGTATGATTTCACGCGCCGTATTGGAGTACGCGCGACGATCAGCAACGGCTTCCGGGCGCCCACAATGGCGGAGCAGCACTATAGTGCGATCAATGTCGGTCCGACCTCGGTGCTTGGCTTGCTGCCTGTCTCTTCGGAAGCTGCACGAGCCACAGGGGCGTCGCCGCTGAAGCCAGAGCGTTCGACCAGTGCGAGTGGAGGCATTGTACTGGAGCCGATCGACGGGTTTCATATCGAAACTGACGTGTATCAGATCAATATCCGTGATCGCGTCGTTCAGGGCGGGAATGTGACAGGACCGACGGCGATCGCGGCTTTGTCCAGCCTTGGCGTTTCATTGCCTGCCCTGACCCAACTTTCCGAAAATGCAGTCCAGACCTACTACTTTACCAACGGGGCCAGCACCCGGACACAGGGGTTGGATATCAAGGCAGACTATATGCTGCGCATGCACCGATACGGCAATGTCACACTGTCTATGGCGCTCGACCTCAACAGAACACGGCTCACGCATAACGGAATGTCATCGAGCGGCTCACCCCTCCTGAATGCTCAAAATATTGCCTATCTCACGACTGGTTTTCCACGCAGCAAGATCATCCTGAATGCCTATTGGACCCTGGGGGACTGGGACGTGAATTTGAGGCAGACCCGGTACGGTGAGACTGTCGGTATGATGACGTATCAGGACTGGACCCCAACCGCTGCGATCTGCCCGATTGACGGCAAGCAGTTACAGCAATCCAGCACATGCTTCGCCCAATTCAAGAATACGCCGCGCTGGCTCACCGACCTTGAAGTCGGTTACCGGATTTCACCACGCTGGCACATTGCGGTCGGTGCCAATAATATCTTCAATATTCGTCCCAGAAAACTGCCTGCGGAGCTCAATCAGCTGGGTGGCAATCCTTATGATACGTTCTCCTCCCAAGTGCCGATGACCGGCGGGTACTACTATGGAAGGGTCAATCTCACGCTTTGAGAGTTTTTGAGGCAGTTATTGGAGGCCTGCTCCTAATTTTTTATGTAAATGCCACAGCAAGCTGGATGGGATTCCGGATACGTTCAATAGAGAAAGCGCTACTTATTCGGAGCGATGGAAATAGAGCTCGGTAATATCATCCGAATACTTCAGTTGCGCGGGACATGGGGATTGTTTGGAGCATGTACCCCGATTATCAGCAGCGTAGTTTGGGAGTTCAATTGCAGCCCATCATTGTATGAGGCCCATTAAAGGCGAGGGGCGGAAACATATTCGCTCTCGCCTCTGTAGGCTGATTTGTTCTCAATGGAGCGCGCATGAAGACCCCAATCACTTGACCCACATCATGTGCGTAGATTTGGCTCTTCCATTAGCGGGGGGGCATCAGATTTTCATCACTGATGGGGAAGTCAGGGCCTCGGCGACAGGGAAAGCTTTCTCACTTTTTATCTCCTCTGCCAGTCGTTCTGCCTCCGCCTCGTCCAACTTCCTCAAAGCGGTGCGCGTCACATATTTGGCCTTTTCAAGATTGCCGATCAGCTTGCATTTCATGATCTCTGCCTGTGTGGCGCGAGGCAGTTTTGCTGACGGCATCCAGATGGCCTTCAGCAGGTCCAGATCTCTCCTGGCCCTATCGCATTTCGCAACATGGCGTGCTTTCCATGCAGCGATCTCCGCTTGCCTGAGTTCCTCGGTCTTACGGCAGAGTTCATTGAGCCATTCCCAGCATGTCTCTCGCCTGACGATCTGCTGAAGCAGCTCACTATTCTCTCTCCTCAGCCGTGCATTGGCCTCTTCGCGTTCCGTCGGCACGGGCAGGCAAAGCGGCTCGGGCGGCGTAGAGCGCAGGCCGAGATGCCAGAATACGGTCTCCAGAAGATAGCGCAGGATCTCGGCCAGCATTTTCGCGAGCCGTTCGATCTCCTCGTCGAGATGGGAGAGGCGTTTTTTCTTCGATAGAACGAACACCCTGTCCTGCATAGCGTCACGCTCCCGCCGTGTTTCCTGCAGCTGTTTTCCGGTCAGCCAGAGCTGTCTGCGCGTGTCTTCTATCTGCGCAAACAAAGCCGCGCCTTGTTCATCGACAGAGCGCCGTGGACCATACTCCATAGGCGGTTTTGCATTCAGTACCGTGCGGCACGCCCTGGCTTCACATTTCCACTGCCGGATGTAGTGAGCAAAGTTCGGTGGCAGTTCGTCGATACGGCTCAGCGAAACGATCTTCGGCTTTTTTTGCAAAGGCTGTGACGGCCTTGTTTTCGCAGCCGCTCTCGCAAATGCTTCAGGGTCACGCCTGAGTTCCTCAAGGGGCGGCAGGAGCAGACCGCTCTGCTCCGCGTGACTTTCCATCGCAGCCGTCTTCAGGACTACACGCTCTAGAAGCGGTTTGACTGCTGTCCGGATATCTCCGCATTTCGGTCTGATCGCCTCATCCATCAGCAACTGGCGGAAATCCTTCATGCGCGTTTTCGTCAGGCGCGTGAAAGACCCGATCAGAACACCATCAGCCGTCTCGATTATGTGCGCGTCCTTGCGCGTGTCCTGCCGGTCTCCAGCGCGCATGACCCAGCCCCTTGTTTTCAGCCGGGCGCGAAAACGGTGCAGCTGATTATCCGACTGCGCCCACAAGGAAGCGATAGCCTTCTTCGCCTCCGCAAGATCCAGCCCCTGTCGCTCGGCCATACGACGTGATTGCGAGGTGTAGGCTGCGCGGGGAAGGGGCCGTGACGCGGGTTCTGAATTGAAAGGAGCAGATGGTGTGTCAGGAGATGCACGGGTCGTAGCGGCGATGTTTGCAGCATCGGCTGGCCCCTGCAGGACCGCCTCAACGCGCTCCGCTTCTGCCGTCTTTCCTTCCTGACGCAGGGCTTTGACAATGGCCCGGTCATGCCGACCCGGCACTAGGTGATGCCCCAGACGGATTTCTTCGAGACGGGCGCATTTCTCCAGACGCTGCCACGAGAAGCGCGAGCTCAGCACATGGTCGTCCTGCCATTCGGGCAAGAGCAGGTGACCATGGGTGTTGCCATCCTTCTGATGCACGACCAGCGTCATACGCTCCCTGTCCGCCTGCAGCTCATCGCACAGCCTGGCTGCAAAAGACGCAAGGGCCGCGTCACTCATGGGCTGGGCGGGGTTGAACGCGATATGACGCAGGCCATAGCGTATGCCCTCACGCCTTGCTTCCTTCATCCAGTCCGCAAGGCACCAGTCACTGCCACACAAGACACGTATGGCTTCGTTCCTTGCGCCCCGAAGCACATGACGTGAAACGGCCTGATGGCCGCTGCTGGTCCGGATGCGGGTTTCCTGCACAATCATGCGTTCCCCTCCGGAGTTTGAGGCGGTCTAGTGCAGTGTTGTGGGGGCGGTCGCTATCGGCTGGGATACTTCCGCCTCTGTCCCTGTCTCTGGTTCGACCAAATGACGCGGTCGGGACGTCCTCCTTGCCCTCGTCACACGCAGGGATTTGAGCAGGACATCGACGCGGTCCTTTATCTCTTCCAGCGCATCCAGAACATCCCCCGCCCGGACGGCGTCGCCACAATGGGCCGAATGAGCCAGTTGATTGAGGTTGTTGCCAATGCGCCCAAGCTCGCCCCGCAACTTGCATAACGAGGCGCCCACCGCCATCCCGTCATGACCGGTCAGGGCGGCTTCCTTCAGCAGGGAGCGCACCCAGAGGGCAGTGGTCTCATGACCCAGAAGACGTGCTGTACCGGCCCAGGTGGCCAGCTCCTCAGGTGAGGCACGGACGGACAGGCGGGACGAGCGGGCAGGGCGGGACAGGCTGGGGACGCGAGGCGTCGCTGGCACAGGAACATGGGGTGAGACAGGCATGGGATGCGCTTTTCATCAAGGGGGTCAACGGGGGCGACAGCCCCCTTGCCAGCTGCTTCGTGCACCCAACGGGTAGCCACGAAGCACTGCTGGCTCAGGGGAGCCAACCTATGACCTCATGATAGAACAGGACGGGAACAGATGCCGGATGGACCAGGCGGCTTCTGACAAACCCCATGCAGAACGAGAGGAATTTTCTGCCTTCCGTCTGAGAAGAAACCGTTCTCTTGCGGGCTGTCCCCTCCGGTCTCCCGGATGACCTTCCTTAGCTTGCCCCGGTCTCCTGTGACGCAGTCTCAGCGGTATCAGCATCGGCAGCGGCGTTGGCGGCAGTCTTCGGTTCCTCGACGGCCTTCAGTCTCACACCGGGGCCGAACTGCTCATCGGCCGGGATGAACACCGCCCCGCAGGCTTCCAGCGTCTCACGCATGGCACGCAGGGTGCGGATATGGGGTGTGCGGGCATTGGTCTCGAAATCGGCCACCGTGCGATGCGCCATCTCGGCCATTCTGGCCAGGTCACGCTGCGAGAGCCCCAACATGGCGCGGGCGGCACGGCATTGCGAAGCAACGAGCGTCATGGAGGGCTCCGTAAAGGTAAGGGCAGGGGGTGGCAGAGGAGAGGAAAAGGAAGAGGAAGAGGAAGAGGAAGAGGAAGAGAGACAGGCGATAGGGACAGAAAGTAGGGCAGGGATATTGATGCCGATACTGCCTCATATGCGGCGCTTTCGAAAGACGCTCGGACGGTTTTCTGAAAAAAGCCGGGGTTTTTGCGTGGCTTGGTGTGCTGAAGTCAGACACAACGAGTCCAAAAGAGATTGTAGGGAGTCCATATATGGTTTGGAGTCCAAATACGTTGACTGCGACCTAAGAACGCCGCTATCTGTCGTCTCGAGAAGGAGAACGCAGTCATGGCGCGCTATGGATATGCCCGTGTGTCGACCGATATGCAGAGTGTCGATGCCCAGCTTCCCGCTCTCGAAGCCGAGAAGCTGGACATGATTTTCGTTGAGACCGTGTCAGGTGCCGTGCCTGCCAGAGAGCGTCCCGTCCTTGCCTCGCTGCTGGACCGGCTGCAGCCTGACGACAGCCTTGTCGTGGTGCGTCTCGACAGGCTCGGGCGCGATGCAATCGATATGCTGCAGCTCGTCTCCGCGCTGGATGAGCGCAACGTCAGAGTGCGTATTCTCTCGCTGGGTATCGAGACGGGCACGGCCAATGGCCGCCTGTTCCTCACTATCCTGATGGCGATAGCGGAGTTCGAACGCGAGCTCATTCGCGAACGTACTCGGGCCGGGATTGCGGCAGCGCGGGCGGCGGGGCGTCGCATCGGTCGGCCCCGTGCGCTGACGTCGGCGCAGACCCGGCATGTGAGGGCATTGGCGGCACAGGGACTGTCTATCCGGGACATCGCGTGCGTCATGAATGTCGGGCGCGCTACCGTGCATCGAGCGCTGCAGGGCGAGGCTGGACCGCTGCAGGTCGGGCAATCCTCCAGCGCCGCAGCCTGAGCCTCATGGTATGGGAAGCTTTGAAAGCCGCGAAAGGTTTGAGGAATAAGGCTCCGGCTGGAGCAACCGAGGTGTTGTTGGCTCAGTGACGGGGCCTTTGCATCAGCGTGAGACCCGCCAGCCCGCAGGCGGCGACGAGCGCAAGCCAGTAGCCGCTGTTCCATGAGGTGGCATCAATCAGCGCGGTCGCCTGTTTCTGTACCATGGCCTGCAAATCATGCTGCATGGCGGCATTACCCCCAAAACCGCCAAGAAGCTGACCCGTGCTCTGGGCTGCCTCGGCTGCGAGATGACGCAGTCGTGCATGCACGACCAGAGGCATGGCGAGCAGCAGGAGCAGCGGCAGGGTATTGAGCAGACGCGCCCGGGCAAAACCGAACCAAGGTGTCACCCAGGGCAGGAGCGTGATGGCGCAGCCGAGCAGGCGCCAGAAGCTGAACTGCACAGTGATGCCCGCGCCTCCCGTCTGCACGCCGAGCAACTGGTTCAGCGTGTAATCGAGCCTCATGCCCAGCATGGTGTTACCTGCATCGAGCGTCCATCCCGGCAGAATGTAGAACCCGAGCAGCAAGGCACCTGACATGACCATGCCAGGCAGGGTCATGCGGTCTTTCTGTTGGCGCAGGTGAAGGAGCATCACAGCTCCCAGTGAGCCACCATTGCTACGCAGGGTCTGACCGAATGCGCTCAGCGTCTCATTGGCCAGGATATCGCGTCCCAGAACATGGATGGACGCGATGCGTCCTTCCGGTGTCAGGGTAAAGCTGACTTTCTGGTTCAGGGCCGGGGCTGCCGGTCCCTGCCAGATACCGGAGAGCGTGAACTCATATTGTTTCCCGTCAGACACGAGAAGGCCCGGCTGGGTGTCGGGAACGCGGATGATTGTGCCGCGATTGGCATCATTCGTATCTGCAATGCCGGACGAGGAGGAGGAGGGATGGTTCATCGGTCTGTGCTCACAGGGCGGGCTTGGCGGTAGCATGCGCGAGTTTGGCGTCAATGGCTGCATTGAGCTGCCGGATGATCTCGGCTGTGATGGCCTGCTCGGCACCGATATCCTCGGTCGTGATGCTCAGGCTGCGCACGGCGGACGGGTTTTGCGGCACGACGCTGACAGCGATGCGCAGCCAGGCCTGTGTGGTGGCAGCGCGCGGGTCTGACGAGGGCGAAGGATCAATCCCGGTGCCATCCGCCTTCTCGACGACGTTGCCGCTTTTGAGCGCGTAGAGTGCGGTGGCGGCACTCCCGCCCGACAGCGGTGGCAGATGCGCCGTGTAGTGCGCGGCGAGTTCAGTCTTGAGTGTATCGTATCCCGGTGCATTAAGAGGCGGGTAGGAGACATTGCGCTCGATGCGGGTCACCACGCCGCCCATCACCGGTGGGGCGAGGGTGACATCGAACCTGTCGTTCTCGCGCTGGCAGGCCAGCGATGCCGGATAGGGCTGGCTCTCGATATCCACCCCCTTATGCGATGTCCGTAGCGTCTCGGTCCGGATGCTTGGTTCTGTCTGGCAGTACTGACGCAGCGCGTTGGTGGCTTCGGGCGCGGACATGCCGAGGGAAAGACCGAGTATGGAGGCCTGACCGAGCGCATTGCTCATTCTGGAATAGGTGAGCTTCTGTGTCAGCGCGACGCCGCCATTATCCTGTGTCGCAGGAGACGCCGGGGGTTCCGTGATGTGCCCCTGGCCAAGCGCATTGGCCGCATTGACCATGTTGCGGCGGAAAGCCTCCATATCCTGGGCCTGAGCGAGCGGCGCTGAGGCCGCAGACAGCAAGAGGCAGGCGATGACGCGTTTCATGGTTTCCCCCGGAGTGATGTGACGCAGGCCAACACAGGACCGGGACAGGTGTCGGTCTGAGCCGCCCAGGAAGTCATGGCAGGGCAATGTCAGGGCTATGGGTGAGCGGAAGCCCGACTTGCAAAACCATTGCCCTGACTAACTTTCTGGCGGTTCGACCTTGCCCTGGCCGGTTGTGATGACCGGTTCACAATCCGTCGGTTTTGGGACTGCACGGCATTGGGCGGTGCGTCCCGTCTCCAAACCGTGTTCCGAAATCAGCGAGGGGGTTTTCATGACACGGTATGGCTATGCACGCGTCTCAACCGATGAACAGACGCATGATCCGCAGCTTGTGGCACTCGAGCGGGAAGGGGTGAGGGAGATCGTGCTCGATACAGTCTCTGGCGGGGTTCCGGCCGCGTCACGACCGGGGCTGTCAGGGCTACTGGCGAAACTACAGCCGGGCGACAGTCTCGTTGCAGCACGCCTCGACCGGCTCGGCCGGACCATGCTCGACGTGATGGGGCTGGTGAGCAGTCTTGTGGACCGTCAGGTGCGCGTGAGGCTTCTCGATGTCGGGATCGAGACCGGCACGGCGAACGGGCAGCTCTTTCTGACCATCCTTGCCGGGTTTGCCGAGTTCGAGCGCGAGATCATCCGTGAGCGAACGCGGGCCGGGCTGGAGGCAGCACGGCGTAGCGGGTCACGGCTGGGACGGCCTGCGCGGTTTACCGAAAGGCAGCGCAGGCACGCGGTCGAGCTGCACGTATCAGGAAAATCTTTGTACGAAATTGCGCAGATCATGGCTGTCTCGAAAACCACAATCTGGCGCGCGGTTTCCAGCGGGAGAGAGGGTTCCGGAAACAGAGGTTGCGGGACGGGTGACAAAGCCGCCCGGTCGGTCCGATTGACACCGACACGATAATGACCGGTTCCGGGACAGAAGAACGTGGCGACGGGCGGTAGGTTTGGCGTGAGAAGTCGGCTCTGGGGGGACAGCGGAATGGCGGCTATCGAGAAGCGATAGCCGAAAGCAGCCATTCACAGCGCCTCTGTTTGTCGCGGCTTCCGATCAGTTCAAGCCGTACTCCAACCTGTGCGGGAATGGCCATTCTTACCAGCGTCAGCCATTTTCGTTTGATCGAGCGGCCTGAGCGTTAATAATGGCCTACGCGATGCAATTCAGAGAAAGGCTGGCTAATCATTGCCATTCAGCGCTGTCGACCATGTGCGTTCTAATGGACACTGGACGTGTTCCCGACGGAGCCGCTTCCCCTAGCCGTGGCAGGCCTGAATTCCGTCTCAACGCCGTCCCGTCCGGTCCCGAGAAGGCTGAGAACGCTGCAAGGTATGCCGCGCGCCGCGCATTTCCGGTGCAGAAACTCAGCTTGGGCCTGATCGTGGGTCGAAAGGAAAATCTGATAGTCCCGTTGCTCGACCAGATTGCAGGCAAGGTCCGCGAACGCTGCCGTATGAATGGCATCATTGTGCTGCATCGGATCATCGAGAATGAGCGCGGGCCAGCGAGACCAGGGGAAGGTGATGCTCGCTGCGCACAGGAGGCTGACGGCCAGCGCCGACATTTGCCCCTCACTGTGGATGAGGACAGGATCGATATCGTCAAGGTCGGACGGAAGATCGCCGGTCTTTACCGCATTCTGCTCGATCTTTTTCTTTTTGACCTGAAGATCGATACCAACCCGGGGATCTGTCAAGATCGCCTGATTGACGCGCTTCATCAGCGTGTCGAGTGGCTGTATATATTCCGCGTTAAAATCGTCGAGTTCGTTCAGAAGATCCTGGCTCGCCGACTGCGCAATGACTTTGACCTCGCGCGTTTCGGTAGCCGCCAGCGTTTTTGCATCGCGTAACTGTTCAGCCGCCAGACGAATTTCATCACGTCCGCTGTTCGGAGCTGCGTTGATCGCTTCGCGGAGATCGTCGAGTGCCGCCCGATGGGTTACCTGCGAGGCCCAGGCACGCCGTCCCGCCCTCAGGCGCTCGAGCACATCGCCGGCAGTGGCCAAATCACGAGCATGGTCGGCAGTCTTTGCGAAACGATAAGAAACATCGTCGTCAGTGGGCTGCTCGCTCGAAAAGCCCAGGTCCGCCCATTTCTCTGCAACAAGTCGGAGTTGCGCGTCCACCTCCGCCAGCTGGCTTTCCAGTTCGCGTCTCCGGGCGGTTGTTGCCGCATCGGACGCATCGATGCGTCGCAGCCATTCGATGGCGAAGTCCGCTGCACTTCGCGCTTCCGCTACGACATTGAGACTCTGCTGATGACGGTTTCTCGCCGTGTCGATCGCACTGCCCAGCGGCGGTCCCGACAATGGCTCCGACAACCCCAATTGTTCCTCGATCGCTTGGATACGCGCCTTGTGGTGGTCGAACGTCGACTGTCCGTCCTCAAGTGCGCGCGCGCAGCTGTCGCGAGCAGCTTTTTCCTTGTCCCGGAGACGTGTCAGGCGCTGAATCTCGTTCTGGATATCCGCGCCCGAAGCGCCACGCAACCGCTGAATCCAGACCATCTTGCGCGCGCGTCGGGATCTCAGCCCTCGCTGCTTCGTGCCGAGGTCCTGCATGAAGGCGTCGAAATCCGTAGTCACGTCACCGAGGTGTGCGATCCGCTCGAAGAGCGTGGATCCCTGATCACGCGCCGCGGCCAGTTCCGATCTTTGGAACTGAATCTGTCGTAGAACCAATCGAAGCTCTTCGACACGGGATTGCAGGTCTTGAAGTCGTCGGCGCGATGCCGCCAGTCCCTCTTCTTGCGACAGAAGGACGGGGCTCAGTCGCTCTGCAGCGCCGCCAACCCGGGCACGCAGATCCGACGCTTCACTAAAGTGGGTCGCGCACACCGGGCAGTCGTAAGCATCTTCAGGCAATGTCGCGGCGATTGTCGCGACCGCTCCCGCTAGGCTCGTGGCCGTTTCGCGCAGAAGCAATAAGGTGCGGGACTGCGCCTCGATGTCCATAGTTGCCGCCGCCATCGCTTCTTCCGCGTCGCGTAACCGGTCGGTGAGGCCTGGATGCTGGCTCTCGACGTCGGCAAGGGCTGCCGACAGCGTCTGGATCGACTGGTCCTTGGCTTTCCAGGCACTGATACGATCCAGATCGTCTTGATGGCGATCTGCCTCCTCGTCGATCCGCGTCACCTCGCCGTCGAGGCGAAGCGCAATCCGCGACCGGCGCTGGGCGCGTTCGAGCTGGGTAGTCGCGTCGGCTAGACGGATCTCGGCCTCCCTGAGCGGTTGCAGCGCGCCGCCCAATCTTGATCTGCTCAAGATCGCGGCCCGGCGCACATCTTGCAGTGCGACCAAGCGGCCGAGATGAAGACGCGCCTCTTCCGCCGTGGCGAACGCGCTCGCATGCGCACGCTCGGTCTCGGCCTTTTCGCCCGACACACTGATGCGGTTTGTCGCAATCGTCGTCAGTTGCTCGATCGTTTCGGCCAGCGCACTCTTGGCGATCGCTCGCGTCGAATTGTGTTGACGCCAGGTTTCAACACATTGGGTGGCCTGGCTGAGACGTGCCTGTTCGTCGCGAAGATCCACTTGCGCGCTGTCGAGCGCCGCCTCGAGCCTATCAAGGTCGTCGGCGATAGAACTCGCCGTCGATCGGGAACCGGCGGTCGCTTCTCCGGTCAGAGATCTCAGTTCGGCAATCATCGCCAGCGACCGGGTGTCATCGATTGCCCCGGAGCCTTGCATCGCCAACCAGAGGCGCTCTTCCTGGTCGAGAAGCTCGCCGAAGCGCGTTGCTTCCTTCTCCAAGGCCTCAATGCGACGCGCGAAGGCGCGCACTGTCACCGTATTTCCGCGGCCATGTATGGCGGTCGCGACAGCCTCTACGTCACGGCTCTGCGCCGCCTCCTTGAGAATATCGAACCGTTCGGCAGCGTCGCGATGCGTCAGTCGCGATAAGGTTGCTTGCCCGAGGATATGGGTCAGAAGAAGGTAGTTCGGGAGAGCGGATATGCTCTGCCGCCAGCTGGCAGCCCTGAGATAGGACGTGATGTCGTCTACGGTACCGCCGAGCGTAGACGTCACAGATTCCGGCGATGCCAACGATCGCACAATCGTTTCTCCATCCGAGAAGGACATGGCGACGGACGTCGGATCAGTCGGGTGCTCGCGCCAGCGGGCCAGATAGTGACCGACCTTCTTGACGCCTCTTGCTTTGCGGAAATGATCGATCTGGTCGGACAACCCCCATTCAAGGCTGTCGAACAGCGAGGACTTGCCCAAGCCATTGCTGCCATGAACGACGAGAACGCCGGGTTCCGGAGGCAATTCGACATCGAGCGAGGCAAAGCTACGGAATTGGGCTAGTTTGATACGGGTCAGATAGATGTTCTTGCTCATGCTTCGCTCCGGGCCTGCACGAGCTGCGCCACCAGGGTGTCAGGGTCCGCCCCGAATCGCTCGGCTAGCGCGACCCAGCGGACGGCAACGGCGTCAGCCAGACCGTGTCGGACCAGCGTTCTTTGAGCGAGGCCCTGATTGCGATCGAGCGGCGCATCGAGCTTGGTCTCGGCCGCGAGCCACGGCGTCGTGAGGAACGTGCGCGCAACGAACGCATCGTAGGTGGCCTCCAAGGAATCCTCCTGTGGGATCCATATGATCTTCCTGCAAACAGTCTCGTCTCGCTCGGCCAGATCGACAAGCTGCCGCCAGTCGGCGGAGCCAACCGTATCGGTTGCGCACAACATAATGTGCGCGTTGATCACCTCCTCGGGTAGCATATAGGAGCGGGCGATGACCATCTGGCTGTGCAGCCCTCTCAGCGTACGTTTCATTTCCTCGACGTCTGCGAGCGTGATGGGCGCGACCAGGACAGGGTATGCTCCGAGGCGCAAACCGAAGCTTCCCTTCGGTAATCCTGATCGAGGGTCATCGGCGCGACCACGAAAATGATTCGAAACGAAGGCCGGCGCGTCGCTCGAAGGCCAGCCTAGCAATTTGGCGGATTGGACGAGCTTTCCGCGGAGGATTTCGGGCGTCACTGGGCTACCTTGCTATATTGATCGTCCTGCCGTTGACGGAATGCGTCAAATTCGGCCGCCACTGCAGCCTGCCAAGATGTAAAGCCTTCGCGAAGCCTTCGTCGCCATTGGCTGTCATTCTGGATGATGGCGGGGCGAACCTGCCGGGCTTCGGAAAAACTCTTGCTGGGCGATCCGCCATTCAAGATTGTCCCGGCGGGCGCCGGGGCGATCTCGATCTCTGCGCTTGATGAGATGATCAGCGCGTCGACGCCCCATTGCTGCGCCTCGGTCCATGCATCGGCGAGAAGCCGGCCGCCGATGAGCTCGCACCCCGTCCCGAGAGCGATGGCATCGGTATCGAACGTCATGTTCCCGCGCGCGGCCGCGCTGAGGGTGAGCAGTCTTCCATGGTGCGTTGCCAACATCATGAGCATCGCGCTCACAAGCTTGTTCAGCAAAGAATGATCCCCGCTCCAGGAGGCCGGATTGGCCGGGTCGACGTGGGCCAGCAATCGAAAGACATGCTCACGCAGCGTCTCGTTGCCCTCAAACGTCGCTTGCCAGTTCGCCCACGTCACTGAAACATGAGAAAGGAGGGTCGCATCGACATTGCCGATGGTCGGACAGTTACCGGATTGAAATATCTGATTGAGGCGGTCGTGCAGCAGACGCCCAAGGCACGCATCAATGGCAACGCCTAATGCTGGCACGTGAAGCTCGTGCGAGCGATAGCGGGATGGCGCTGCTATTGCAGATGTGATCTGGTCCGAGAATTTGCGCCATTCGTCCTGATGAGCTGACTGCGTCTGAAGTCGAACGCGACCATTGCTCGCACGGCTCAACCTAACCAGATCCTTGGCGATGGCGAGCTTTCCTGGTGGCAGATCGAGCAGGACCGTCATCTGCTTTGGGAGCAGCTCTGCCTGGTCAGCGATTTCCGAAAGACGAACGTCGCCGCGCTCGACCACGACATTCGCGGCCGCATCGACCTCAAGATGGATGGTCGCCTGCTGCTGGTGAAAATTCGCAAGCACGCCTGCGCGGCTTGCAGGATCGTTGAGCGCGTCGATCGCCAGCAGGCTGAACCTGTCATACGTTTCGGGCGCAAGTTCGGGCGGATCCGCGAACTCGGGATCAGCGTTGAGAAGAGCCTTCATATAGGCTTCATGAGTGGCGTAAAAGGCGTCCGCGGCCTCGTAGCGGGCCGCCTTTTCTGGACCGTGACGGGCGATCACATGCTTGAAGACGGTCATAACCGGATTTGTGCCGTCGGCAATTCCAACTGCGGTCATGCCTCCGCCTACGGCAGGCTCAACACTTGTCAAGTGGCCTTTGGATCGAACCACCGGTACATTCTTTCGCCTTGCGGTCTCCAGGAGCGCAAACACCATACATTGATTCAGCTGCGAAGCTTTGGCAGTAGCGTAAAGGGGGCCGCTGCTATTGACTGTCACATGCCGATCGTGGCGCAATAACGTAGCTAGGCGATCCAAAATGCTATGCTCTTCGAGAAGCGGAAGCAAATGCTGCCGGAATGAAGCTTCCAGATCGTCGCCAACTGCAGTCCCCGCAAAAGAACGATCAGCTGCCTCGCGAAGAGTATTTCCAGAGAACATTCCCAAGAATTTTCGCGTGAATGCTACATGCTCGAAATCGGTGACCAAAAGTCGAAGCAGTTCAGTTAGAGCACCGTCACCGTTCCCGCTTACGAGATATTTCGCAGGTGCTTCGGGTTCGTTGGCGCTGGTCCCGATTGCGTTCTGTTTCCAGTAATCGGTCGGGGTCACGCCACCACATTTGCGCTCCGCCCCGAAGCCGATACAGAGAACGACATGCTGTTTGATACGGTGGAGATCGGTGCCTTCGTGCTTTAGCGTCAGCCGCCAGTCTCCGTTATCGCGTTTGAGCCGCTCGAGCCGGTGGCGAGGCATGAAGCGCAGCTTGGTTGACAGACGGCCAAGCGCGCTCGCGAAGCTTTGCTGAAGGGCGGCGCATACTTGGGCACCACTCCCGGCAGTCCAGTCCAGAAACGGCAGGCCCGCCTGATCGTCGAGCGACCCCACGCGCGGCCATTCGTATATATGGGGATGGAGCAGCCGATCGGAGCCGCTTTGTAGATGAAGGATATCATCCGCCGGATCGTAGAGCGTTACATCATGCCCCATCAGCGCGAGCGCCATCGCGATCGTCGCGCCTGCCGCGCCGGCGCCGACCACTGCGATGGTGTCCTGGGGCGCTATCGCATTCGTTGCATCGAGCGCGTGTGCCAACCGTAATGCGCGCACTTGCTGCGAATAGAAAGTGATTCGCCGATCGAAGGTGCCGAGGAAGTAGAGACGCTGCTGATTGGATTCTCTCGGATCGCGAGCACAATCGATCCAGTCAGCGAATGGCAAGACGGCCTTCGCCATGGCTATCTCCCTGCTCTCGATGATAGTTGCTCCATCAGAACAGCCCCCGGCTCAACGGAGTAGGATGTAAACGAGAGCATCAAACTGAGTCGACACTCGAAGCTCGTTCCAACTCGGCACCCCCCACCCCAATCATCGTAGTTTTAAACCCTACTCCATTACACAGTCTTGGATGGCAGCGGCCAACCTATTCGTCAAGCAAAGAGGCTCCTCCGTTGCTAACGATGCCCAAATGGGCGGGCGGATGTCACGAGACCCGCACCCTGTTCAAAAAATCGTAGTAGTGGTCGAAATGGATGCAAGGGAAGGAAACTGATCATAATGAGAGGGTAACGAAAAAATGTCTCCATTTAGGGTGAGGAAGCACGATATCTGTCGTTCCGCCTGCGGCCAGAGCGCCTCATTTCAGGACGGTACGAGCGAGACACTCTCGAAAGTCGGGTCTTGGCCACGGCGGACGTTCGAGTTGCTGGTTTGGAACGGCAGACATGTCCCAAACTCGCTCTGTCGCAGTTTTCCTTACAATGTCTGCTGTCGCGCAGCCGCCATCGCCGCGTCGATGTCTGCTATGAGGCGAAAGCGGACGAGCTAACGTCTAAAGATGTATTTCCGCTCAACTTTCGGAAATTGCTAGATCAAGCGTCTCGTAACGGATCGCTTCGACAACACGCTTAAGGTTAGGGACGTCAATCGCGGAGGTGTAGTTCGTGGTCCCTTGGCTGCGATGCGTCGCTTCATGCCCCAGGAGACGGTCAATCCAGATCTCTCGAAGTTCATGCCCGGTATTGCGCAGCTTGGTCGAGACTGTGTGCCGGAAGCTGTGGAAACAGACTTCCCTGGGGAGTCCGGCTCTGCTTCGCAGGCGCGCAAAGGCCTGAGAGAAGCTTGCCGAACGGTCGCCGGTTTTCGTGACGACCAGATCCGGGAATAGCCAGACCTGATCGGGCTTCATGAAAGACAGGATACCTCTGGCGATCAACTCAGGGTGGATTGGTACGATGCGTGTGCCTGCCTGGGTCTTCGGGGACCATCCGCTCTCGCTGTGCGGGCGGACCTGGAAACAGGCGACACCCTCGACCATCTCGATGTCGACGCATCGCAGGTTGCAGATCTCACCCAGTCTCATGCCTGTATAGGCAGCAATATTGATGATTGCGGCTGCCGTGCGTGCAGAGGGCGTGCGGCCCGCCCATAGTGTCGCACTGAGCTGCGCCAGCTCAGCATCGCTGAAGCAGCGTCGTTCGACCTTCTTCGTGACATGGTAGTCCCAGCCCGCCCAGACATTGCGTGACACCAGATCACGTTGCAGCAGGAGCGCCCAAAGAGCGGAGAGACGCGAGAAGTGGTTCTTGACCGTCTTGGCGCTGATGGTCTCGAGCTTCTCAGTTTCAGCGCGCGCGACCTCGTCACGGATCGAGCGACCGTTGCGCTCCTTGCCGTGGGTGGCAGGAAGACGGAAGAGGAGATCACGGAACTCGCCAGCCGTCTCGCCGGTAATCCGTTCAACCTCCATGTCGCCAAAGGCATCGATGAACAGGTTAAGCGCTTTGCGCGTGCCGCGTTTCGTATCGTCTGAACGATTGGTATCCGGGTAGATAAAACGCTCCGCAGCCTTGCTGACTGTAAGAAGCTTCGAGCGGGAGCCGGAGCTTGCCAGCTTTTTCTTTGGTATGGTTAGTCCGCGTGGGTCTGGTTCAGCAGTCAGCGGCACTGGGGCGATAGGTTCGCTCTTACTGGCCGTTCCAATGTCGACGACGATGCTTTTCAGGAGATTGACCTGAGCGGCCAGATTAGCGGCCTCCGCACGCGCTTCAGGCAGATCCTTCTTCACGATTTTCCGCATCGTTTCGAGCCGCTCGGTATCCTTGGCAAGATAGGGGCCGATGATGGAGAGAAAACGCGTCACAAGGTTGTTGAACTCGAGGAAGCGTACCTGAACCTCTGTCATTTCTCTCTCATGCTTGAGCTCGAGCAGGCGCATTTCGATGGCATGGGCAGACTCGGTATCGCGAACGAAACTCTCATAGAAAATGATGATCTCGTCCGGTGTGGGCGGTCGGGCTTTCGAGTCACTCATGGCGCGCACCTTGTCGAAGAACTGTCCGGTCCGGTCATATAGCTGTGCCGCCCGTCTGCGAGCCTCGAGCTTAGCCGAAGTATCAAGCGAAAGGGAGATCTCGGACCGCCTCAAGAGAGGCTGGATATCCTTCGGCACGGCCCTGCGAAAATGGTAGCGGGCCCCTATCAGACGCAGCATCAAAAATTCCCATTCTGGGAAGAAATCCGGGAAAACCCCGGTTTGACGCGTTGAGAGCCAAAAAAACCTATCAATTTCAATGAGATAGTGGTGCGAACTATGGGACTCGAAACCATACAGGTTCGAAAAGCACCCCCATAAGGCACTGAAAAACAGACATGTTTCTCAAGCGATGTTGCACAAGAGTGTAGCAGAATCCATGTCGGGCGCAACGCGTGGTTGCCTCCAACATACACTACGATGCAATTTGGTATTGCTTGCAAAAGTTCTTGTTATGTTCGTTCTTTGCGTATATGCGCAGTTGCCGGTAGATTTGGTGGGCGTATGGCGGATCGGATCCGCATTCTAGGCCGGGGCTGAGTGGTATAATGGCAAAGACAGTGATTGACCTCTTCTGCGGAGCCGGAGGCCTGAGCGCCGGATTTCAGCAGGCGGGATTCAAGATACTCGCAGGTCAGGATATGGATACGAAGGCTGGTGAGACATTCGCCAGAACGCATTCCGATGCCATCTTCATTGATGGGCCGATTCAGGAAGTCAGTGCCGAAACACTGTTGCTAATGACCCGGCTCAAACCTGGCGAACTTGATGTCTTGATTGGGGGACCGCCCTGCCAAGGATACTCCGTCTACAATCACCAACGTGGTCTGCATGACCCTCGAGCAGGATTGTTTCGAGAATACCTTCGTATGGTCGCGGGACTTAGGCCTAAATGGCTTGTGATGGAAAATGTCGCGGGCATTACGAGTATCGCAAATGGCGCGATTATCGACGAAATCAAAGCAGGTATGGATCAGCTTGGTTATCGCGTCGATATGAAAATACTCAAAGCTGAAGATTTCGGCGTCCCGCAGACAAGACGTCGTATGGTAATCATTGCGACCAGAACGAATGAAAGTATTCGCTTTCCTCAACCGACACATGGCTTCGGACTTTTGCCCTACGTCAGTGTATGGGATGCAATTTCTGACCTGCCTGTCATCCAAAATGGTGAGAGGGCCGATGGTCTTGATTACCGAACAACGCCTCAGAACGCGTTTCAATGTGCGATGAGGGGTGATGCCAAGAGCGTGTTTAATCACTCAGCTCCTAAACTATCTGCAATCAATCTGCTAAGGATGAACCATATTCCTGAGGGTGGGTCATGGCGTGACATACCAATAGAGCTACTTCCTGCGGGAATGAAGCGGGCGAAGAGAAGCGACCATACGAAAAGGTATGGGCGCCCGAGGAAGGACGATCTCTCCTGCACCATACTGACTAAGTGTGATCTTCATTGGGGTGCATATATTCACCCGGTGCAAAACCGTAGTTTTACCGTGCGGGAGGCAGCTAGATTGCAATCATTTCCTGATGCATTCGTTTTTAGTGGCAACAGAACTGAGCAGTTTGTGCAAGTTGGTAACGCAGTCCCACCGATATTAGGCACCGCAATCGCAGAAACCTTATTGGGCAAAAATAAGGGCGCAAAAGCCAAAAAATGCAAACATCCTATGGAAGAAAGTAAAGTCTCATTGTTTGCGTAGGCTCGCATTTATAGCTTGTTCGTATACGCGTGCGGGAGGCAAGTTTTGAGGAGAGCTAAAGGCAAGGCAAACCTGATCCACAGTAGTGGTGAAAGTCTCGGCTAAGGTAATTGGGCGCGGTAATTGTGATGTAACTTCGGGTGCTACAGTATAACTCACAAATGTTATTGTGCCGGAAGAGGGGTGGTAGGAATGAAGAGAGTTACCGAGGCGGTCACGAATGCGTTCGAAAACGGCTCTTGGGCAACAAAAAAATAGACCCTTCGTGCATTTGGGTTCTCGACGTAAAGCATGCCCCTTGTAGATAACTTGGGGGAGAATGCGTTTATTAACATTCTCCCAGTTGAAGCCTGCGTCGCTGTAGCCTGGAATGCGCCCTTGTGCGTCTTTGAAGGTTGCGCCGTTGAAAAACGCGTCTGACTGATTTGAGTAATTTCCGGTTGTATCAATTGTCTGCACTTCTACAGCAGTGAGCTCGGATACGTTGCCGAAAGCGTCGACCTTAGCAAGAATCCAGTCCATATAGTAGGATCCAGACACTTTTTTGCTATCTTTGTTTTGCCCCTTCGGTAAGGGTAGCTCGCCACCCCAATATTTGCCGAAAGCAACAACCTCATTGCCCGATATAGAACATGAAGCTATTCGAGCCTGTAGCTCTTGAGCGCGCATAATTTCGGTGCCGGCGCCAAAAGCGATATCTGCTATATCACTCAGTATTTTGAAATCATGAGCGTAAAGCCGATTGGGGCAACAAATAACAGCTTCATTGTCTTTGAGTGCTTGTAATGTGCAAGCGCCGTGTCTTGGCTTCAGGCAGGCATCGTCAACGAAAGGGCAATGCTTCTTTTCGGCAAGCTCTCTCCCTACGAGATTGCCTGGAGCGTAACCAAAAAACTCAACGATTCGAATGGCCATCGTTGAAATAGAGCACAGCCTGGGTAGATTCGCTAGTGGGCAGGCTCAACAAGCTATAACTCAGTATCGAGAGCGTCTGGGGATCATGGAAATATGATCGCTGAGTGTATATTCCGATTTTCCCTCTATGTGCGATTACTTAGAAAAGTGTAGTGCTGTAATCCTCTGAATAGTCCTCAGTCCTACGCCATACTCCTTGGCCAGTGCAGTTCCGGTTTCTTCGCCGTAGCGCTTGCGGATAGCTTCCTGAGCTTGTCTGCTGAGTTTGGGTTTCCTGCCCATTTTGATGCCACTCTCCATGGCTCTCTTCCTGCCAGATTGGGTGCGGTCGATGATAAGCGCACGTTCGAACTCGGCAAAGGAGGCAAGGAGGTTCATCGTCAGGCTTCCCATCATGTCATCCTTGATGGTGCCAACCCCTTGGATGGTTATGGCGATACCCTGCTGTCTGAGATTCTGGAGGACGGTCAGGATGTCGAGGGTGGACCTTCCGAGCCTGTCGAGCTTCATGACAACCAGCTCGTCACCTGTCTGGAGCTTCTTCAGCAATTTCGCGAATTGTGGTCTGTCATCAGATTTCACGGCGCCGGAAATCTTCTCCTTGAAGATATTGGTCCTTGGGACACCCAAGGCCATCAAGGCGTCTTCCTGTTCCTGTAAATCCTGTCCTGAAGTCGATACTCTGCAATAGCCATATTTCATATAATTCCCCTTATAGTTTTGGCGGGGATTTATGGCGGTCCATTTTTGGCTGTCTTCTGCGGTTTTATAATACCGCCATATTTCCCAATCTATGGCGGTATTGTATCAGAGTGAACTAATGATTTTGTACTATTTCGGAATCAAGCCCAGGCTCTTCATGGTCGCTATACATCCAGAAGTGGTCAACGCTTGCCCCGCCATTGTATCCTGCTACGTTGCTCCAGAATGAAGATAACGCAGTTGCAAGACGGTCTGCTGAAATATCAACAGCGGTATACGTGGCCGTACGTGTCCTGCTTGCAACAAAGCCATTGTCGACGAGCGCTCTTCTGAGCTTAGGGCGAAGTGAATTGTCTGTATCGTTATTGAGAGAAAATCTAATCAGAACTTCCACGTTACACACCTTTCATTATCTTGAAATTTTCACAACGAAGCGGAGGCTTCAGTTGAAAATATGGTTCGAGAAATCTCCTCTATCAACTCTTTTATTTCGTAATGTGTGGAGTTATTTTCTTCATAAGAGGAGCAATTTTGAATCATATCGGCGCTCATCAATGGCCAGTATTTATCGATAACATCATTCGGGTTTATTCTAAGGGCCGCACCAATAATTTTCTTCGCATCGCATGTGTCCGTATATGCTATTCTTTTATCCGTTTTTTGAAATAGCATCTCCGTACAAATATAGTTTTCTATTTCTCTTTTTCTCGTGGTATATAATTTTTTTCCTGCGCTTTCTATCTCCCGTCGTCGCTTGGCCAAGCTTGCTTCAGCTTCAGCGCCTCCACCAACGTCTGAGTCGATGAATACACACCAAGGAACACCAATTTTGTCCGCTAGACGAAGTGTAACCCAATGCTTCACGCTTCCACATCCTCCCATCATGATGGGGACTACACCTAAGTCACTCAGGCTAGTGCTGAGTATTCCTGCTTCCTTGAGTGAATCTGAGGCGTGATTTAGGAAGCAGATGTCAGATTTTCCCTCGACCAAGACAATCGCCTTAGCACGCTCAATACCTGGTTCAGGTAGAACGCCAAGGCTCTCGCTAGCCTCTTGCAGTATTCGAGGAGAGGGCGTTTCCACGATTGGATTATTCTCACAGTCCCGTGTAACGTATCTGACACTTTCCTGCGGTAGCAGTCCTGCGAGTGCAGGCACGTGTGTCGTGACCAATATCTGTCGGTGTGGTTGTGTTGCGAGTTGTAGCAACGAGTGCATGAGCATTTTCTGATAGTTTGGATGCTGGGATGTCTCCGGCTCCTCAATCGCGTAAATCACATTACGTTGAGTCCCGTGGGCGCTTTTTTCTGCCTCTGCGCGAAAAAAGTTCAACAACACCAGCCTGCGTACGCCACTTCCTCGCTTGTTTATGGGAATGCCATTGTCCCCTTCGAGGGAAAAATTAAAGACCCACTTAGGTTTCTCTTTAAACACAGGGGTAAGGGCTTGAGCTATGTCAGGAGCCATCTCAGAAAGCTTAATTAGTGTGCGATTGGCAACATCTAGGACGCTTCTAGTTACCTTATCTTCTAGTTCATTTATCTCTTTCTGGTACGCTAGTTGTGCTTCCTTTACTGCCTGTTGCAGGGGGTTTTTTGCCTCAGAATCTCCGTCGTTACTTTCTCGGTCTGCTTTGAATAAGGCAAATGTAGGCAGAAGGTCTTGTATTTTCTGCCATATCGCCTTGCTGTCGAGAGACAGGCCTTTATTTACGTCGAGGAGAGTCTCATGGAGCGTCGTAGGGGTGTATGAGGCGCGAATCGCTCTTCGCCAAAAGCTCGCGACACGTTTATCAGGGACATGCTCCGCGACCCCTCTCGTCTCCCCTAATTTTCTGAGTTCTCCTATCTTGGTTGCGAGAAGCGTTGAGATGTCGGGGTGGTTTGGATGACTACAACGTAGGTAAGTTCCTTCTATCTTCCCCGTGCTCGCTTTGTATTGCTTTACAACCTCAAGTAGTCCGTCTTCATTGAGGAGGCACTCTTCCGAGAGAGACGTCTCGACAGTATCATCTAATACGATGCTTGGAGGTAGTCCGTCGAAGATGCAGGAAATCTCAAATTGCTCTTCAGAATCTTGGACTGCGAAGCAATTCATATCACTTTTGTCAGATTTTATCCCTTCGGCTTCGAAAAATATTCCTAAAGCTTCGAGGATAGTGGACTTTCCGTAATCATTTCTGCCTACAAGCCCTGTTATAGTGGGTTCGAAAGGCACAGTAGTAGACTTGCGATACCCTCTAAAATTTTTTAGGCGCACAGAATGTAGATGCATCTTCGGTCCCTTCGACATTAACGCATTCAAGTCTGAAAGAGACGGTAGCGTCTCTCCACATCTTAGCGTATCAAAATCTTGCTAACTGTAGATCTACGCGTTGTCTTTTCGTTACCAGATCTGGATACTCTCGAAACAAAAGACGAATTGCTGTGCATTGCCGTCCCAAAAACACCTGTTTTGGGAATAGTCCATTTTTGCATGGCTGTGAGTTTGGTCATGCAATTATGGGACGGGGTTTGTGATACGGTTTTCAGGAGTTCATGGCTCGCCATGCTGTCATCTTGGAGACGTGCAGGAGCTTCGCCACCTCGCGTGCTGACAGCCCCTGTGCCTTGAGGCGTCTGGCCTGAGCGAGGTCTTCCTCTGGCAGGGAGGGGCGCCTTCCCAGACGTGTTCCTCTGGCCTTTGCCGTCTCCAGCCCTGACAGCACACGCTCTCGAATGATGTTGCGTTCGAACTCCGCAAAGCCTGCAAGAAGCAACAGGAACAGCTTGCCTCCGGCGCCTGAGGTGTCGATGCCGAGATTGAGGATACGCACGGCCACGCCTCGTTTTTTCAGCACATCGATGAGCGTCAGCACGTCCAGGGCGTTACGTCCCAGCCTGTCCAGCTTGGCGACAATCAGCGTGTCTCCTGCATGGAGCTTGCGCACCAGTTTCCTGAGCGCCGGTCGCGTCTTCCACGAAGTCGCCCCCGAGATGGTCTCGGTCACGATGCTGTCCTCGCTCACGCCCTCACGGAGCAGGTCGCTCACCTGATTGTCTGTCTGTTGTCGCGATGTGCTTACCCTCGCATAGCCATATTTTCCCATATTCCCGTCCTGTCATTGCGGGACAGCTTTTCGGTACGTCTGCACCCGGTTTCGCCATCCTCCCATTATCGTAACAGAATCAGGTGTTTACGGGATATCCTGGGGGCAGGTTCAGCACTGCACAGGGTGTGTGACGGCCTCGTTCTCTTCGGGATGAGCGTCTGTTTTTCCCCTGTTTATCGGAGGGGATGCACCCGGCATGGATGTCGAGATTTTCGGTCGCAAGGTCTGGATTTACGGAATCCAGGGACGGGTCAGCGGTCTGCGGGCATGGACCGAGACCCACACCACAACCTCGGGAGGACAGGTCAGGGATTGCGGACCTGGCGGTCTCCAGGTGGATGCACCAAGGGTCGATGTCCACACCACCCACCACCAGAGCTTTTGGGTCATTTCGCCCTCAGGCCGTGAGTGGCAGGGCAGGGGTAACTATCCCCTGCGAGAGGGTCAGGAGGTGCGTGTTCTCTGGGCGGGGCTCGGTGGTCAAACCACAACGGGTCATGTCGTGATGCATAACCGGACGCTCCAGAAGTTCTGGACCAATCCGATGGATTTACCTCGTGCGCTGACCTTTCATGGCATCAAGCGCCTGACCCTGAAATATCTCGCCATGCTGGCTCTGGTGTTCGGCGTCTCTTTGTACTTCCCGCTCACATACAGCGACGCTGGTACTGGCGCCTTTTTCAAAGGTCTCTTCGTGTGTCTGGTTCTGGTCGCTATCGGCGCCATGCATCGCGCGCGGATGATACGGGACAACCAGAGCGAAGCGCTCTCCGTCATTCAAAAAGCCGTCGCGAATGACCCAGAACTTCAACTGTCGCTTTCGGCCTGACGCACAGGAGCAGGTTTTGCAGTTCCGGCGCCTCGTCTTCTTCTCCACCTCATAAGGACTGACATCTCATGAGACCCTTCGGTTCTCTGCTCTCCTTGCTCATGCTTGCAGGTCTCACCGCCTGTGCCTCGGCTGGTGATGCGTCGATGAAAAACCTCACGGCATCGGAGGTCGATAGCGCCATCCATGATGGTGTCACGACAGGGGACGAGGTTCAGCGTCGTTTCGGTGCGCCTTCGGAAATCTCTCAGGAGAACGGGGCCACCATCTGGAGCTATGCCTACACGTCTGGCCGGGAGGATGGCCTTTCCATGGCCCAGGAGGCCGTGGGTCTCAGCTTCATCGGCACACGGACCAATAACGAGAGCAAATCCCTCGATGTCACGCTGAGGAACAACATCGTCCAGTCCCATCGCTTTGCCGTCAAGCATATCAGCGGTGGTAGCGGGGTGAGGCAATAACCATGAAACACGCTCTTGCCCTCCTCGTCCTGACGATGCCCCTCACGGCTCAGGCCCAGACCATGACCGAATGCATGATGGCGCGTAATCAGGGCATGATAAGCCCTGCCTGTGGCAAACTGCTCGGCCTGTCAGACAGGTCAGCCCAGCCCCCCGAGGATAATGGTGGGGTGCGTCTCAAACAGACGCTCTCCTACATGCCTCTGGGCAATCGTCTGGGGAATGCCAGCATCCTTGGCCTGTCTCTGGGCATGACGCAGGAGAAGGCCACGCAGAGTCTCAGGAACTGGTGCCTGCGTGACCCGAACATCGTGAACACGGCCATCTCGACCACCTACAAGGGCGCGCATGTCGAGACGCAGTTCTTCCCGAGGCAGATGCAATGCTCCAAAGGCGATGACACCATCGAGATAACGCTCTCCGCCCCTGTGATGGGGTCTGTGGTTACGCAGATAGAGCGGAACGTCTCCTTTGCTCCTGACAGCGCGCCGACCTTTGCAACGCTTCAGGAAGAGGTCGCCGGGAAATACGGTCTGCACCTGCCAGCTCCCGGCCCCTATGGGGAAGCCAGTCGTCAGCTCTATGCCAATATGGCAGGGCAGGAGATCGAGGGGGTGATTCACGCTGTCTCGCCCCGAAGCGAAGACATTTCGACCTATGACGTGCCGGGAGAGACCGGGCTGTTGCAGGTGCGTCTCCAAGGCGTGTCAGGCAATCCGGCCAATATCGGCCATATCAGCTTCGACCTGCACGACATGCGGGCCGAACGCCTGGTAGCAAGCGAATTGCTCAAGCAACTCAATGCATCCGTCGATGCGAAACTTGGCAAGGCGTTATCGCTGAAGCCCGAGCTTTGACGCTCTCATCTGGGGGGAGTTAACCCCTCGGCTGACTTGTCCTCTCACACAATGCTCATGATGCCAGACAGGGAAGGGCGGGGACTGGCTGATGTGGGACGGGTTGGAGAAGGCGTATGGGAGGCGTTGCGTGGTCTGTCGCCTCCGCCTGTGCCTGATTGCACATCACGCGTCTCCATCGCCCCTCTGTCTGCTCTCTGACGCAATGTGGTGACACGGGCCTTGGCAGAGAGAAGGTTGATGCGGGCAATCTTCATGACCTCGTCATCCTGCGTGTCTTTGAGATAGCCCAGAACCTCTTTCAGGGCCTGTTTCTCTCTCAGATAGTCCTTCACCTCCGGCAGGTTCATCCAGTCGCGGTGCTTGTGCTCGCGACTGCGGGCAATCCAGTCCGCCATCCATTTCATCGCATATAAAAAATTGCTGTCATCGTTCATGTCCAGCTTGCCGATATCGTGCCTGCGATAGCCGAGAGCTTCCAACGCCACATCGAAGACGGCTCTGGCCTTGCGGGCTTCTGCTCTGTGCCATGGCGTCCAGAGTGTCACACGGGATTCTGCCTCCAGCCAGTCCTGTCTCAATCCAGCCAGACGCTTCTCATGGCCAGCCCTGATATACGCTGTATCACGCGATTTCGGGTCGGGATGAGGTTCGGCAGGGAGATGGGACCAGCGAGACTGGAAGCTTTCTGACAGTTCGGTGAGCAGGTCAGCGAAACGCTTCTGTCCATGCAAATGGTCGCGGAGTTGCTGTTCCTTTTCTGCCTGTGCTTCGTTGAAATCGAGAACGGCCTGAGCTTCTGATTGTGTCATGCCTTTGGTGATGCTGGCGCGTGTCTTGGGGGAAGATGCAGGTATGGCACCAGTCCCAGCGACACTCCGAGTGATGGCGCCGGTTCTCAGGACAGGCCCTGATATTTTTCTCCCGCTTGCTGGTTCAGGTGCTGTTCTGACGGAATCCTCAGAGGGTTTGCATGGGTCTGGTGAAGGTGTTCCATGTTTATCATCAGAGGGGTCAACGGGGGTTTCCCCCTTGCCAGTTGGGTCTCGTGATGTGTCACGAGGGCCAGGGCTGGCTATGTCTTCCTTATTGCTCGCTATGTCTTCCTTATTGCTCGGACGTATCACGCTCTGTTCAGATGTTTCCTGGCCTAAAACGAAAGCGCTGAACTCCGCCTTGCGAACACCAAGCAGGCGGGACAGTGAGCCCACGATAACGCCATGCTCGTCTTTCAAAAGCACCACGTTGGGCTTTTTGTCTCCTGACATCAGAGACCAGCCCTGCGAGGAAATCGCACTCTGGAAGGCCTGCCAGTCGGAGCTCCCGGCATAGAGGTTTCGGACTTGATACTTGATATCGAACGGCTTCCCTCCCTGTCTCTGACTGCGTCTGGATTGCGGGTCCGAGAGGACGGAATTGGGCAAGGCCCCTTCACACAGCACCTGTAATCTCTCGCGATATTCTTCCGGGACTGCGTGATACACAGCCAGGTTATGGCGTCCCTTGGTCAACTCCAGCCCGTGCTTCAGCTCGAACAGACGAGCGACTTTCTCCTGTCTTTCGTAGCGGTGTGACACGTCCAGAACCTTGCCTGTCTCTGCATTGGTTGTGCGGACCAGGATATGGCAATGGCGGTTATCGGCCTCACCATCATGACGTGTCTTGGTATGGATGACGGCAAGGGCAACATCGGACGCCCTGAACCCGAACTCCTGCGCCAGCATGGTGATGCAGTCTGCAAACTGTTCAGTCGTCAGTTTCTCGCGGGATGATATCTGAAAATGCTGGACAGCATTGACGCGATTGAACGCTGTGGCGTCTGCAATGCAGTCATCGATGTCCTGACGTCTGCCTTTCCAGACATGGATGCGTTCATTGTCGCCGGTCTTTTCGACGAGGTGATGCCATATGGCGCCGGAGCCGGATGCGGTCCTGATGGGGTTGCTCTTGAGTATCATCTGACCCTCCCCAGCACGCGATTGATGCGGGCTTTGAGGTCATCGATATCCTGGGGCAGGGAGGAGGCAGGTACCTGTTCGCCACTGTTCAGCCTGCGAGCAATTTGATTGACATTATTGCCTATCGCTGACAGCTCCTGACGCAAAGCCAGAAGCTCTTCAGCAATAAGGCTTCCGCCTGCCATTTCATTAAGCAGAACCCGGCGACACCAGTCTGAAACCCTGCGTGTGCCTGCCTTGCGTTTTATCCTTGCCTGTTCGTCGGGTCTGACCCGGATGTGTAATGTCTCCGTTTTCATGATGTGTCCTCGTTTCTGAGGACTATTGTGACACGGGATTATGCAAGGGAGGCGGGTGGTTGGGTCAGCCCTGCCACTTTGTAGAGCATGCCAATGCTTGCAAAACGAGATGCTCTTGAGCGCCTTTCTGCCTCAAGCAGAGCCGGATACCATGTTCCGGGTTAGTGAGAAAAATTGTCTCTTGAAGCAACGTTGCCAGTGGCGTCACCGGGCTTGCCTGTTTTCACCGGATTACTATCCATGTAGGCAGACCCAAATCTGGTTAGGTCGGTTCCCGTGATAGGGTCCTTACGCATTGCCGATGTGTCATCGGGGTCTGGACCATGAGTTATGTCGGTTGATGGGGTGTCCTGGTATCCGGGAGGTGGATGATATTTTCCCGTAATCTGATAGGACTCTATGCTTTTCATATTCATGTCGAAACCTTCTCCCTTCCTGAGGGCAGGTGCAGGTTTCGCGTGCGAAAGGTGAAAGGGCACGAAGAACGACATGACTGAGAGGGGGAATGCCCAGTGCTTCAACATATAAGTCTCCAGCCTGTCAGGAAGTCATCTCCCCATGCATCATGGAGGAGGCAAGCCGAATCCTGCAAGTCCATGACGATAAGGATTTTCGCCTCGGTTGCAGGAGGAGGCTGTCCTCTGGAGCTCATACATTCGCAAGGCAGACCGCGAGCATGAACACCTTCTTGGTTCTTATATAAACCAGTTGGAACAGGACCAGAGTGAGAGACTGTGTTCTCCTGCTTCGGCGCCTTTGAAATCATGGAATCCCTAGATGTGTTTGTCTCCCTGAAATCCTTCACGACCCTGAAATGAAGGGTATGCAGGAACATGGTTTGCAGTCTCTGGATATCACTTTCGGCATAATGGAAATCAGGATGGCGAGCTGACAGTCTGTTCAGTCTCTCATCAGCAAACCCACGCAAAAGCAGGAGAACAGCCCCGCCTGATGTCTTCTGCTTCATCAGTTGTCTGGCTCTGCTGACACGCCATTCAGAGAGAGCGCTGGTGTCCTTGCCCTCGTATACACCCCGGTAACGGCGCTTGATGTCTTTCCTCATTCCGATGAAGGTCAGGCTGGTTTCAGGCTTGCCATGGTCCTTGGTCGTGTAACGTGACGCTCTGGCGACATCGCGGATATCCTTGATAGCCTCATCTCGTCTGTCGAATTCATTGGGAAAAGCATCGAGTATCTGTTCCTCGACCCATGCCCTGTGTTTGGGTGAGACGTAGAGCTGGATGTGATAATGCGGTGTTTCATCTTCATGCAGTTCCAGCGCTGTCATGCCCAGCAGGAGAACATTCTTGTCTTGGGCTTTACGTCTGACACTCTTCCAGCGTCTGCCGATTTCAGTCTTGGCCTGTTCGTAGGAGCAGTTGCGGTATTCCCCCGGCAGGGTGAGGGTCAGGAATAATCCGGCGTAGTTGAGGAAGTTGACGGCAAGGTCGTGAATCCCATCTGCTATGGCAAGATTTACCGCATAGCTCCTGCGAAGATGGAACTGGCGCAAATCATGAGCTGACAGGCTTCGTTCGGGGTGTTCTGCATCAGGGATGATGATGAAGCTTTTGGCGCTTGCGGTTCTGGCGTTATCGAAGTCCTGTTGAACCTCGTCGTCTTCTGGATGCAGGCCAATGACCCTGCGGAGATTGCGCCGTAATCTGTTGGCCTTGCGTGTAAAGACACGCCCGGTGATTCGTCTGAGTTCCTTCAGCTCGGCGTGAGATTGGGAGAGAAGGTCGAAGCCGGAAACGAGTTCATCTGGCTGTGTTTCAACCCACGCGATGACCTCACAGGCGATTTGTTCGGCTTCGTCATAGCAGGCGAGAAAGACGCATTTTTCTGCGGTTATTCGTGTGATTTGGTCTTTGTAGAACCCATGCAGGGGATACAGCCTGCGCCAGATATCTGGCCTGTCGGTTTTTATATAACTCTCTATCTCTTCATATTGCACATCATCCTACGCATTCCCCATACAAACGGAGATGCGATAAATGATGTATACTGTCTGTCAGTGGTGCCAATCATAGCGTTACTCCTTCGTACAGCCGGTCTGGGTCAACTTCTGGCTGTAGGAGGGAGTATAGCACCCGGACAGGCGTATTTGTTCAGATGCGGTATATTTCGTCAGGGAGACGAATAGACTGTCTGTCTATTGTTGCAGGGCCTTGATGCGCCAGAACTCGGGATAGACGACAGCATCGGCGACCTTCTTGAGGTTTTCCACCTCGATTTCATCGAGATATTCCTTGATGCCTACCGAACGGCTCTGCCCTTCATGTCCAAGGAACTTGTCAATCCAGACGTCACGCAGACCACCCTCGCCATGCTCATGGATATTGCGAAGCTTGGTGGAAACGTAATGACGAAAGGAGTGGAAAACCATTGTGGCAGGGATTCCCAGCCTCTTCTTGTGGGTCGAAAAGTTCCTGCCAAAAAGCCCTGACCGTCTCTTGTCCTTCCCTGAGAAACTCAGCTCGTGAAACAGATAGGTATGACCCGCCTGTTTCGAACGCATGGCAAAATCGAGAAAGCCCTCGTCAATCAGACGCTGGCAGACAGGAACAACCCGTGTGCCAGCTTCGGTCTTGGGGTTCCACTCGGTCCAGGGTTCTCCCTCTGTAGCTTCATGCTCCTGAATGACGATGCAGGGGATGCCCTTGAGGGTCATGATGTCCTGATTGCGTAGGCGACAGATTTCCTCCACCCGCATACCCGTATAGGCGCCGACACCCACGATGAAGCCAAACGTCTCCTTTGAAATGGATGTGGCAATCTCGAAAGGGGCTTCTGCCAGTCGGGCAAGATGCTCGTCGCTCCAGCGGATGCGCCGAAGTTTCTTCTTGGTATCGAATGACCAGCCTGTGAACAGGTTTCTGTCCACGAGGTCACGCAGGAGATAATAGCGCCAGATGGCAGACAGACGGGAAAAGTTGTTTTTGACGGCCTTGCCCGAGACTGTCCTGAGTTTGAGCCGGGTCGACTCTTCCGCCAGTTCGAGTGCGGTCCTTTTGTCGTTCTTTTTTCTGCCGTGGTATTCCGGAAGCTTCTCCATCACCTCCTTGAATCGTCCGGCATCGGCGCCGGTGTAGAGGCGTATCTCCTTGTCCCCGCAGACTTCGAGAAAGCGCCTGATGACATTGCGATAACCTCTGAAGTCGGCGTCCTTCCACTTTTGCGAAGAGGCGAGGATGAAGGCTTCGCTTGCTTCGGAGAACAGAGGGCTTTTGTCCGGCTCCTTCGGTTTGGTCCAGGTTTCGATATTGCTGAAGTGGCCGAGGATGGCAGACATCTTCTCCTGCACGTCGAATGCGGGAGAGTGTTTCACAATGGTCTGAAGCTCTTCCACGGACTCTTTCGCTGTATCGACGAAGGTCATGAACTGCTTATGGTCCCGCATACGATGGAGCAGGTGTTCTGCGTTCATGACGCGATACTGGGACCGTAGCGCCGACAACTCGCTCTCATAGGCAGAGATGAGACTGTCGAGCAGAGGCCGGAGCTGGTCATCGATGCTCTCTCTCAGTGAATCATTGATGTCCTGAAAGAGCTCCTGCGTCACGCGATGCACTCCTGAAAACAGCCTGTCTGTGGCCAGAGAGATTGCACAGGCCCGGCTTTTTGCAAGCGATTTGTCATTCGTGTCGAGCGTGACCCAGAGCTCGCGTCGTCTCATCAGCTCACGCAGATTTGTCGGAATGACACGTCTGAAAGCATATCCGGCAGGGCGTCGAACCAGCATTGCAAGGCCATGATGGGGCACCCGGATGTAGCAAAACACCGGGTTCAGGTTGCGGGAACCTGAAAAACACAATCATTTCAATGCTTTATGTGGTGCGAACTATGGGACTCGAACCCATACGCCCTTACGGACTCGAGATTTTAAGTCTCGTGCGTCTACCATTCCGCCAAGTTCGCACAGCACGGCTCAGGCTCTAGCACGTGGGCGAGGGGGTGAAAATCCCTTGTGGGCAGCGTAGCTATTATCCCAGTGCCATCAGCGCTGTACCATGCTGCCTGAGCCAGGCTTGTGCCGGCTTGCGGTGTTCATGAAACCGCTCCACCAAAGTCCAGAAAGCCGGGCTATGGTCGAAATGCGTCAGATGGGCGAGCTCGTGCACCATCACGTAACGGCGAACAGATTCGGGCATCATAATGAGGCGCCAGTTCAGCATAATCCGTCCGGCCCGTGTGCAACTCCCCCAGCGGGTGCGAGCATTGCTGCAAGCGAAACGCGAGATCTGGCACGACATTCGCTTTGCCTCATGGGCGAGTTCGGCGGGGAGCACCAACCCGGCCCGATGCCTGAGGAAAACCAGAACCCGGTGCTCGAAGCGCTCAACAGGACCGTTGATCCGCAGAATACCCTTTTCCATAATAGCGCTCTGTCTCTGCTCCGGCGCATGAACCAGGGTGACCGGGTAATCATCAAGTAGGATGGTGCTTCCGGGAACAAGGGCGGTCACAGCCGGCAGGGCATTGAGTCGTTCGCGCACCCAGCTGTCGTGAGTGTGTAGAAAGCGTCGCGCATGGGACAGCGGTAAATGGCGGGGGCAGGTCACCACCACCTGACGGTTGGCGCTGTCGATGCGAAGCGAAATGCGCTTGGCACGCGCAGAGTGTCGCCACGTCACCGGGTAGGCGGGGTCTGTCACCAGCGTCGTTTGGTTGAAGGTCGCTTACGCCGTTTTTTCGCAACGCCGGGGGGAATTTCCGCCGGCCACTCAACGATATGGTCTTCCAGCATCCCGGCTTCGCGCTCGCTGATCATGCGGCCCTTTCCCGAGATTTTCGCTTCGTGCACAGAGTCAGCCGAGCTCGTGCGCAAATGGTGCCAGGCTGGGAGGTCCTGTCCGTCTCGGATCAGCACATAAGCGCAGCTTGGAGGCAGCCAGTCGATATCGGCGAGGATTTCCGGTGTGAGCGACACGCAATCAGGTACCTTGCGAAACCGCGTGGGATACTCCGAGCACTGGCAGGTTTCCAGATCAAGCAGACGACACGCGACATTCGTGAAATGGATCGCGTCGGTCTCTTCATCACGCAGTTTGTGCAGGCAGCATTTCCCGCAGCCATCACAGAGAGATTCCCACTGTTCAGTCGTCATTTCCGACAGGGGGATTACCTGCCAGAACGGATGCTTGGGATCAGACATGGGCGATCCTGCCAAGGGCGAGACAGATAGCGAAGGCGGCAACGGAAATCAGGCAGGAAAGCAGGATTGGACCTCTCAGCAGGGGAAGCCATAGCAGGCGCAGACGGGCACGCGGACCAGCGCCAAGACCGGAAGCGGCCCGCGTCAGACCCTCGATCCTGCCCGATACTCTCCCGTGGATTGGCAGGATACAGAAAGGTGCCACCAGAAAACCGCAGCAGACCCACGCGCCATGGAACGGCCAGCGTGGCATGACGCTGCTCAGCCAGAACGCGCTGATTAAAGCAGCAAAGGCGACAGGGGTCAGGAGGGTTTCAAGAAGCGGCTGGATCCTGTTGGGCGCGCCAAAAAAGGAGAAAGCCGCCAGCAGGCTCAGGCAGAAAGCCCAGCCCGTGGTGATGGCCAGCAGGACCGGAATCATGGCGCGGCCGTCAGCCAGGTCTGGAAACGCTTTTGCAGGGCATAATAATTGATGGCCCAGAAGCTGTCGCTAACGGCCAGCGTACGGATATCGCGTCCGTCCTGAGGGGCATCCTGCGTGTCATCATGCAATGGGGTCTGATCGCGCAGCATTTTCAGAATAGTCTCTGTCTGCTCCGGGGGAACATTGCGCGGTATTGCCCAGGAAACCCTCTGACGCAGGGATTGACGCCACTGCGCCGCAAAACTGGCTTTCTCTCCCAGATCGGCCAGCCTGTCGTGGGGGGTGGAGAGCATGAGCGCAGCCCCGCTGCTCATAATGCGCGAGGCCTCCTCGGGGGTACGCCACCAGACCAGATAAGGACGAAGCTGATCGAGCTTGCGAAAAGCGCGGTCCACTCCAGCGGGAGAGGCAAGAACCGTATAGATATCGCCAGGGGAGACGCCGTCAGCCATGAGGGCAATCTCCAGTGTTCCTCTGGGGTCCAGACGAAGAGCGCGTTTGCCAGGATGGCGTGCAATGTCCCAGAAGTCACTCCAGCTCGGAGCATCATCACCGAGCCTTCCTCGATCCCACGCCAGGACAAGGCTGTCCTCGCCTGCGGGGATAGCGCAAGGTGATTCCGTCGAGCTGCGTGTGGTGGGCGACGTGGCAGGAGCCGGAAGGCTTTGGACGACGCCGTCACGACAGGCCACATACAGCGTCATATTGTCCATCATGGCGGCCAGCCAGGCGGGTTTGCGGGTCTGGGCTGCCAGCCGCAATGTGGGGAGCGTACCATCCCATTCGCGCAGTGGATAAGGCTGATCAGGCATCAGGAGAGAATGCGCGTCGAGACTGCCTGACAGTACGGCCAGACCAAGCTGAGCGGAGGCGGGGCGACTGGCTTTTCTGCCTTTGGCATGATGCGTGACATGATGGACATGGTGGCTGGTCGCCGTCGCCTGGCATGGCAATGCAGGCAGCAGCGCTGGCAGGCAGAACAACGCGAGCATCAAACGCGCTGCGTTGCTGCTCGCGGCACGTATCAGGCAGCCATGTCGGGAACGGGAGGGCGCGGCGGTCAGGAAACGGCCTTTCTATGTCAGGAATATGATCGGAATGCCCCTTATAGATCGTCTTTCATCGGAAAGGCCACAGCCTGACTGGCCTGCCATGCAAGTTGCATCATGGCGCCGGGTGCCAGATGGCGCGAGGACTGGATGAGTGGGCGCCTCATTTCAATTTCCACCCCGTCTGAGAGCCGCAGCCGTAGCCGCATCTGCTCGCCGGTATGCAGCACAGACTGAAGGTTCGCCATGAGCGGAGGTGGCCCCTCCTCATCTCCGCCGGAAGAGGTAAAAAGAGGCGTCATGCGATCGGGGCGAATGCAAAGCACGCAGAGACTGTCCTCATTCAGATCGGGGTCAGCCATGGCTTCCACGACACCGCCGCAGGCGAGGTGTACTGTAGCAACATCGTCTTCGATCGAGAGGACCCGGCCGGTCAGGAGATTGGATTCGGCGAAAAGTGAGGCAACCCAGGGGGTGGCGGGGCGGTCAAGCAGTGTGCTGGCGCTGGCGCACTGGACAAGGGTCTGGTGGTCGAACAAGGCGATACGCCCGCCCAGCCAGACCGCATCCTCACGGCTGTTCGCTGTATAGACCAGGGTCAGACCAAGCGCCTTGTGCAGCCTCGTGATCAGCTGCCGTGTTCGAGCGACTGCGCGTAAATCCAGACCGGCTAGAATATCGTCCAGCACCAGCACGGATGGATTGCAGGCGAGGGCGCGCGCCAGGCGCAGTCTCAGATCATATTCCGGAGAGAGACTCTCCGCCCTTTCTGAAGCAAATCCATTCAGCCCCAGAAGGGCGAGCCCGTGGCTGACGCCCGCACTGATTTCCTGAGGTGCCATGCCGCGTACCTGAAGAGGAAATGCGATATTGGCGGTTACATTGAGGTGGCCAAACGAGGGTTCACGTACGGAAACAAGGGCAATGGCGCGCTCTTCGGGGGGGCTATCCCCAGCGTCCACGCCATCAATGATGATGCGGCCAGCCGCCGGAGCGGCAAACCCAGCCAGAATGTCGCAGAACCGGCGAAGCACTTCAGGTGTTTCGGCCAGCAGACTTAGTGCTTCGCCCCGTGTTATCTGCAGCGAAAAGTCGGGAGCCTTTGTGGTCAATGACAGCGCTTGCACCGAAAGGGGGGGCTGACGCCCCCGTATTGAACCCGACATGAAACCTCGCCTGAACTAGGAACGTTATATCCGAAACCGTAAGATGCGGTTCAGACCGTATGAGGAGTTGTGACATGAGCAAATCTGACGTCAAGAAATCTGTGGACGATGCCAGCAAGTCGGCTCAGGAGCAGATTGACAGCTTGAAGAGTCAGCTGGAGCAACTGCTCAAGGATCGTATCAATCCGGCGCTGCTCGACGTAGCTGGTCGTGCTGACCAGGCAGTTGCCAACGCGCGTGAGATCACGGATGTCCAGTTGCACAACGCCGAGACGCGTGTCCGTGCCCGCCCGATTGCCGCTGTTTTGATTTCTGCCGTCATTGGCTTTATTGCGGGACGTGTCTCCAAATAAGCTGTCTCTCCCCTGCGGTGAGGCGGCTTCCTGTTCCAACCCGTCTCAGGGGTGGATGTTCGGTGGCCGGCTCGCCCGGGTTGATTTCTGGCGGGTTCGCCGCTGGCACGTCCAGCACTGGTACGACCACACCGTAAAGGCTTGCGAATCTCCATGAAGGTCATTGATGTCGGGCAGGAAGCCCTTCAGGCTCAGGGCGAAGTTTTGCAGCGCGTCGCGATGCGTATCGGTCGCCGCGTGGCCTATTTTGTTATCGCAGCTATCTTCGGATTGTTCGCGCTGGTTTCATTCCATGCTGTGCTCTGGGCCTTCGCCTATAGCGTCCTTCACTTTTCCGCTTTCGCTGCAGCGTGCTCAGTCCTGGGGCTCGACCTGCTGTTTGTGATCATCTTCGGTCTGCTCGGTACGCGTAATGTTGCTGACCCCGTCGAGTTCGAGGCCAGATTGCGCCGTGATCGCAAAATGATCGAATTCAAGCAGACGCTGGCGCTTTCGACCATTGCCGGTCTGCTCGTTGGTCCGATTGGTCGTTTCACGGGCAGGCAACTGTTCGAGATCCTGCGCAACATATTTACCCGACGATAAGCCTGCTAACTGCGTTGTGAGGTTTGTTGCGTCATATCTAATGCAAAATTCAGGTTTGCTTCTGGCGGCGAGCCTGGCTTTCCCCTATGACCTTCCATCAGTTGCCTCAGGCGTCGGGTCCGGGGCTCGTCCGGGTTCGGTCAGGTCGTCCGGTGTCTGCGTCCCGATAGCATTGCGGGAATTTCCGCGTTTCATGCTTTCGGGCTTGGCTCTCTCCCTTCTGATCCCGCAAGGTTGATACTGGAAGGAAGAGGGAGGCAGATGCTCGCGGAATTCAACCTTTTCGGCGTGTTCATATCTCCCATTGCCGTCTATTCCCTTGCCGCTATCCCCGTCACGCTCTTTATCCGGTTCCTCCTCTGGCGCACGGGCGCCATCGAGTGGTTCTGGCACGTCGCCCTGTTTGAGGTGGCGCTCTATGTCTGCGTGCTCTGCCTGATGGTGCTTTATGTATGAGGTCGGGAAGCGACATGGTGCCTTGTCCGCCTCACGGAGGCGTATGATGAATCATGTCGCTTATGGTGTCTGGCGTTTTTCCATGAGCGCTCCCTGCATCCCCGCCTCAAGTAAACTGGCCTTTTACAAGGAACTGCCTTCGTGTTGCTCGCTCGTACACTGATCCGGGTCTTTCTGACATTCGCAGTGCTCGGTGTGACGATCCTGCTCGGCTACACGTTGTGGGAAACCTATATGATCGCGCCATGGACGCGTGATGGGCGCGTTCGTGTGTATGTGGTCGATGCAGCGCCTGAAGTGTCAGGGACGGTGGTCAGTGTGCCGGTGCACGACAATGACTTCGTTCATCGTGGTGACCCGCTTTTCGTGATCGACCCGGTAAGGTTCCGCCTCGCGATCAAGGAGGCGGAGGCTCAACTTGCGAGCACTGAGGAAGACCTGAAGCTACGCCGCAATGATGCCAAACGCCGCATGGGGCTGAGTGGCATCGTGTCGGCGGAAGAGCAGGAGATCTACAACTCCAATGTTGAAACGCAGGAGGATGCGGTCAATGCAGCGCGTGCGAAACTCGATGTGGCAAGGCTTAACCTCCAGCGTTCCATCGTCTATTCGCCGGTCGAAGGCTATGTGACCAACCTTAATCTGCGCGTGGGTGACTATGCGCATGAGGGACAGTCCCGCATGGCGGTCATTGATGCGGACAGCTTCTGGATCAACGCCTATTTCGAGGAAACGAAGATGTGGGGTGTGCATGTGGGTGACGTTGCCCGTGTGAAGCTCATGGGTTATCGCGAGATTATCCCAGCCCATGTCGTTTCCATTGCACGGGGGATCAACGACCAGAACGGCTCGCCAGACAAGCTCGGGCTGCAGGACGTGAACCCCATTTTCACCTGGGTTCGTCTGGCGCAGCGTATTCCCGTGCGTATCCACCTTGATCGCGTGCCACCCGAAGTCATTCTGGCGGCCGGAATGACCTGCACAGTCACGGTAGGTACCCCGCCGCAGGGGCAGCGGGGCCGTCTGACCACCTGGTTGCAGAACCATCTCTGATCATGGTGTCTCTCCCCTGCAGGCTTTGCGCCTTCACCCTAGCCGCTTCGCTTCTGGCCGGATGTACGGTCGGGCCTGCCTACAAGCCTGACCACATGAAGCTGCCCAATGGTTTCGTCGAGACCGATCACGCGGCCACCGCAGAGGAAATCGCCCGCACTGAGGCCGAGATGAGGGAGTGGTGGGGGCAGTATAACGATCCGCTACTCAACAGGCTCGTGGCTCAGGCGATCAAGGGCAATTACGACCTGCTCATTGCCGACCAGCGTATCATCGCCGGTCGCGCCATGCGTGAAGAGGCAGCCTCGGCCTGGTACCCGCAGCTTGATGTCAACGCGGGCGGCGGCTCAAGCCGGTATTCCATCAATATTGATAACTGGCCCATAAGGCCTGGCAATCCGCAGAATCGGCCAGAAGCGTCCGTGCTGACATACGGCGCCCAGGCCAGCTGGGAGATCGATGCGTTCGGGCGCATCAGGCGCGAGGTAGAGGCCAGCGAGCGCGCCATCGATGTGAGCATCGAGGACCGACGCGCCACGCTGATGACGCTGCTTTCGGATCTGGTGCGGGCCTATATCTCGCTCCGGGGGGCGCAGCTGCGTTTCTCGATCGCGCAGGCCAACGTCAAGAATGCCCAGAGTGAAGTGGATCTGACCAAACGTCTCTATCTGGAGGGCATAGGCAACACGCTTCAGACCGCGCAGGCGCAGAGCGAACTTGATAGCGAACTGGCTTCACTCGAACCCCTCAGGGCCCAGATCGACACCCTGAGCCACGGGGTGAGCGTCCTGCTGGGCGACATGCCGGGCGATCTCAAGGCAGAACTTGAGGCATTGCCCGATGGCACAGCCTCCCTGCCGGTCATGCCACGCTTTCCGGCCACATTGCCCTCGATCGTCGTGGCCAATCGCCCCGATATTCGTGCCGCCGAGCGTGGTTATGCCGAAGCGACGGCTCGCATCGGCGTGGCCGTGGCCCAGCTCTACCCCAAATTCTCGATACCCCTGACATTCAACCCGAATGCATCCGCCATGTATCAGGCGTTTCAGGTCAATGCGATGAGCTGGTCTTTCATAATGCTGGCAACCCTGCCTGTCATGCACGGGGGGCGTTTCACCTCGCAGGTGGTCGAGGCGCGCGCGCGTGCCGAGGCGAGCCGTCTGACCTATCGCAAGACCGTGCTCAATGCGTTCCGTGAGGTTGAGGACGCCATGACGTCATGGCTGCATAACGATCATTATGTCGCCCAGCTGCATCAGGCTGCAACCGATAGCGGACTGGCTGCTGACCGGGCAAGGCGGCTCTATGCGGCGGGTCTGACCGATTATCTGAATGTCCTGACGACGCAGCGCACCTTGCTGGGTGCTCAGGATCGTGAGGCTGTGGCTCGTACGGCCAGGCTGCACGATTCCGTGGCGCTCTATACGGCGATGGGTGCAGGGTGGCAGGGTGTCGCGATGCGTGATACGGCCTTGCCAATCGATGCGGCAAAGCAAAGTATCCTTGCAAAGGCCTTCTCGCGCTAGCTCACTTGAATTGCGGATGATGGGCACAATATACAACTTATGAATTCTGTAGTATTCACGGAAAGCAAGGAGAAACAGGCGTGAAAGATCCTTATGCAGCGCTTGGCCTGACGCGCAGCGCCACGGATAAGGAGATCCGCAGCGCCTATCGCAAGCTCGCCAAGGAACATCATCCGGACCATAATCCGAACAACAAGAAGGCTGAGGAGGCCTTCAAGGCCGTTGGTGCCGCCTATGCCATTCTGGGCGACAAGGAGAAGCGCGCGCGCTTCGATCGCGGTGAAATCGATGCCGAGGGGAACGAGAGAGGCCCCTTCGGTGGCGGTGGCTTTGGGGGCGGCCAGGGTTTCCATGGCGGCGGCAACCAGTTCAATCAGGAAGATCTGGGGGCTTTTTTCTCGGACATGTTCAGCGGCGGTGGCACCGGCGCCGATTTTGGCGGGGGGCCGTTTGGGGGGCGTCGTCGGACGCGCCGCGGGGCAGACCGTTCCTATACACTCACGGTCTCGTTCGAGGATTCCGTGCTGGGTACGACGAGCCGTGTGACCTTGCCTGAGGCGGGAACGGTTGAGGTCAAGATTCCTGCCGGGATCGAGGATGGTCAGACCCTGCGCCTGAGTGGCAAGGGCGGGGCCGGTATGGGAGAGAACGCCCCTGCCGGTGATGCGCTGATCACGATCTCGGTGACGCCAAGCACGGTCTATACCCGTGATGGCCGCGATCTCAGGGCAAATGTGCCGGTTGATCTGGAAACAGCCATTCTTGGCGGCAAGATCGTGATCCCGACGCCCAAAGGGCAGGTGACCATGAAAGTGCCACCCCATTCCGATACCGGTACGGTACTTCGCCTGGGTGGTCGCGGTGTCGCCGAGCATGGCCAGCACAAGGCGGGAAATTTGTACGTCACGCTTCAGGTCAGGATCGGTGACGTCGACCCCAAACTCGAAGCGTTCTTCGTCGAGCAGCGCGCACAGCAGGCACAGGAGGCCTGATAACGGTGGCGAGGGCCGGGTTTTTCGACTGGAAGCTGATCTTCACCCGTGAGGTGATGGGGGCACTTGTTGCCCTTCTTTCCACCGCATTGCTGGTTGTTCTCTGCTATGGCGGGATGAGGATCTCGGGGATCTGGGCCGGACTTTAGTCTTTCCATCACGGGGGAGTGTGATATCTCGGGTCCACTGATCTGATTTCTTGACCCGGACCCCCCTTATGAGCGCATCCTCTCTCACAGAGCTTCCGACGCGACGACAGGCCTTCTCGGTCGTCTTCGCAATCGAACTCTGGGAACGTTTTGGCTATTACGGCATGCAGGCCGTACTGACGCTCTATCTGGTTCAGCGTCTGGGGCTGAGCGACGTGGCAGCCAATGTCATGATCGCCGCCTTCGTTGGTCTTACCTACATCACCCCCGTTCTTGGCGGCTTTGCCGGCGATCGCATCCTTGGCCCGAGGCGCACCATGCTGATGGGTGCGTTTGCGCTGGTCTTCGGTTATGCGGCGCTGGCACTTGCTGACCAGCATCGCTCACTGCTGTTTTTCGCAATGGCCCTGATCTCGGCAGGGAATGGTCTGTTCAAGCCCAATGCGGCCAATCTGGTACGCCGCATCTATGAAGGTGACGACGCCGCGCTCGATGCAGCGTTCACCATCTATTACATGTCGGTCAATGTAGGCTCGACCGTCTCGATGCTCATCACCCCGCTGCTACAGGATCGCTATGGACCTGCAAGCGCCTTCCTGACCTGTTCGGGCGGGCTTGTCGTGGGGCTGGCCTATTATTTCTGGCGTCGCCGCTGGATTCATCATGCAGGCTCAGCGCTGGATCAGGGGCCTTTCCAGTTGAAACCGTTTCTGACTGTGTTTGGCGGGTTTGTCCTGACCGTACTTGTGCTGACAGGCATCATCGCGAGCCCCGGGATCGCGCGGCTCTGCGTCTGGTGCGCCACGGCGGCCATTGCCTTCCTGTGGGGGCGTCTCTACTGGCGCTCGGGCCATGCCGCCCGACCCGGTTTGCGCCTGACTTTCCTGCTCTGTCTGGAGAGCATGGCCTATCTGATCTTCTATCAGCAGATGATGACATCGCTCACGCTGTTTGCGCTGCGCGCTGTCGATGGTGATCTTCGTATCGGTGGCGTCACCCTGGTGCATCTCAGCGCTGGCCAGTTTCAGGCGCTCAATCCGATCTGGATCATGCTGGCGAGCCCGGTTCTGGCGGCCCTGTATAACCGTCTGGCCCGTCAGGGGCGCGACCTGTCCCTTGCGCACAAGATGGTGCTTGGCTTCGGCCTCGTGACGCTGGGCTTTCTCATCTGGTGGATTGCCGCTTCTCATGCCCAGCCTCTGGTTTCGGCTTGGGTCATGGTTCTGGGTTACGGCCTGATCTCGATTGCCGAGCTTCTTACTATGGCTCTGGGGCTGGCGATTATCGCTCGCTACACCCTGCCCGAAAGCAGCGGCTTCATGATGGGGTCACTGTATCTGCTATGGGGCGTGGCCATGTACGCTGGCAGCCTGGTTGCCAATTTTGCTGCGGCCACGGGCACACCAGCGACGGGCGCGGCGGCGGCGGCGCTCTATGTGCCTCTCTTCCGCGATCTGTTTGTGGCAGGGTTGATCCTGACGGGTTTTCTCGTATGCCTCTTGCCGCTGGCGAAGCGCTGGGATCGTGAGCATGTTCTGGCGACAGGGCTGCACGCCAATCCTGATACCCGCCCCGCCATGCCTGCCGAAATGGAAGGCTAGTGTCCCCCGGGGCGGTGGGTTTCTACGGGCTGCCCCGCAGCTGTGCTCCTGTTTTTCTGGTCACAGGGGGCGGCAGGAGCATTTGTCGCTTTATCATGGCTCCTTTGTCGCAATGGGCAGTTCCTGTTGCTCGGTAGAGGAGCGTGCTTATAGCCCAGTCATGGGTACGAGGCCTAAACGTACCGTTCTGCGGCTTTCGAGAGCAGGCATCTCTTGCGAGCACTCCTACTCTCGACGTGATTCCTTTGGTGCGTGCGAGGCCGAGTGCCGCAGGCGTTGACCAGGTAACCTGCTTCAGGCCCGTTTCCGACATCCTGATATCTCTGAACGATGAGAGACAGAACGGCGCTGCACGCTCGGGTTTTGCCAATTGCTTCGCATGATGCCTATGATCCTGCCGTTCAGAATGACCCTGTTCAGAAGGACGACAACATGAAGCCGAACTCCCGTCTCGCTCTCGCTGGTCTTGCTCTCATGGCCGGTACGGCGGCGCTGCCCTGCCTGCCCGTTACAGGGCTCGTTTCACCGGCATTGGCTGCCAGTGCCCCGGCTGCCAATGCACCGCTGACGCTCAAGATTCTCAAGGTTGAGGGCAACAAGGCCGTCTCGACTGACGATATCATGGCAGCGCTCCCCTATCATGTGGGTGATACCGTCACGCGCGATCAGCTCGATGCAGGCGTGCAGAAAGTGGCTGATCTCTACAAGGCCAAGAATATGGGTGCCAAGTTCAGCGAGAAGGAGCGCTTTGTCAAAAACACGGTGCAGTTCTATCTCGTGATCGAAGAGCAGGCACCGCAGGCCGCCGCAGCCCCCGCGCCGTTCGTGCTCGACAAGGTCGAGTTCGTTGGCAACAAGAAAGTGCCGACCGCCGAACTCGAAGCTGTGACGAAGCTGCGTCCTGGTGCCACTGTAACGGCAGAAGCCGCAACTGCTGACACGGTGGCCATCCAGAAGGTCTATCAGAAGCACGATCTGGGTGTGCAGATCCAGCCAGTCGCTACCCAGCCCAATCACGACAACCATGTCGTGCTGACCTATCAGATCACTGAGAAATAAAGGGGTCCGATATCGTTTCCCGATATCAACCGGTGCAGGGTGCCGCGGTACCCTGCCTGCCGGATCACCCGACCGCTCCCGTCAAGGGATGGGCTGACCATCCAGCGCCTTGAAGAAGGCTTCATCGAGCCGGACAGGCGACAGGGCAGACGGGAGGTAGAGGGGATGCTCGGGTCGGCCGCCCTTACTCAGCCTCAGGACGAACAGGGGGACCCCGGCGGCGTGAAGGGTCTGCGCGACATGGTTGCCGCGTGCCCGCAACGAGGGGTGGGTGGGTGAGCCATAGGCCAGTATCACCTTGTCGGCCTGCTGCGCCATATCGAGCAGCGCCGAGTCATTCCCCGGTCCCACAGGGTCCTCTACTTCGAGCAGACGCTTCTGGTCCGTGCAGCGATAGCCAAAGCTATTGCCGACAAACATTGCACCATACCCCCACTCGCGAGCATAGCGCTGGCATTTGGCAACGGTGCGGTCGTCGCCATACTCGGTGGCAACAGACGGGTTCATCATGAGCCACATGATGCTGGGCTTCTCCGGCGCCCATATTCTGTGCAGGCGGTAGCGGTAGCAGTCACCTGGGCCATCGTAGAGAGCGGTGCTGGTCACGTCGTCCTGCAGGCGCAGGGGGCGCGAAGCACCAACATGGTGGGTCTTGTCTGATGAAATCATGAATGAAGTGGCCACTCGTCACAGCGCGTGGCCCGATCCCTACTTACGGCGGTTCTTCATGGTATCGGCCTTGAAAGTCTTCAGCGCGGCCAGTGCCTGGCTGACATGATTGCCGGGAGAGTCCGTGCTGATTGTTTCGATAATCTGCCCTTCGGGTGCGATTACGTAGGTAATACGCTGCGCAATATCGAGCATGGGCATCTTGGCGTCATACAGGCGCGTGACCTTGCCGTCCGTATCGGAAGCCACAGGGAACTGCCCCTTGATCTGACTGACCGAGAAATTATCCAGTTTGTGGATGTTGTCCATTGATACGCCGATGACGCTGGCGCCAAGTGCCTTGAACTGGGGCATGGCGTCTGCAAAACCATGCGCCTCGGCCGTGCAGCCCTTGGTGAAGGCCGCCGGGTAAAAGTAAAGCACCACGGGGCCGTTCTTGAGGGCATCGTGCAGCGTGTAGCTGGTTTCCTGCCCATTCTGCGTGGCGGGGAGTGTGAAATCCGGTGCTTCACCTCCCTGTTTCAGCGCAGCGTGGGCCGGGGGGGGCGCTGCTGCCATCGAGAGTGACAGGAGAGCGGTAGCAACAAAAAGAGAACGGCGCTTCATGGTGTCTCCACAAGGAGCAGGGTCAGAATGATGATCCCGGAGAGACGACGACGCAGGGTGTGTCGCGGCCCATTTTCCGGCAGGCAGCCACGGCGCTGTCATGGGACAGGTTGACCAGACGCGCACGGTAGAGATGCGCGCGGCCTGATTGCACCGTGGAAACCTGACTACGCGCGCCAGAAAGTGAAGTTCCTGCATGATTCTGGGCCTGTGCAACAGCCCGCGTGGCCTGTACCGCAGAATTATAGGCTCCAACCTGTATGGCCCAGCTGCCAGGTGTCGCAGCTGCATGGGTTGAAGCAGGCTGGCGCGACGGACGCGGGGTCATGACAGCGAGTACCGGCTCTGCGGAGAGGCGACGTCCGACCGGGATCGGCTGCACAGGGGCACGACCGGCCCAGGCCTGCGCAACATTATCAGGGGAGCCTTCAGAAGAATCTGATGCCGAGTTTGTCAGGCTTGCCATCTGTACGGGGGCAGGCGAGGGGGTCGCCACGACACCGCGCGCTGCCCAGGCAGAACTGACCGAGGCCCGGCTGGAAGAAGGACCAGGAGCCTCTGCAACCTGCATGTCCTGCTGATCGGCGTTATAGGTGGCCGACTGCGCCTGGCGCCTCCAGGCTGCACGAACAGACGCGGTTTCGCTGTCGTTCTGGGCCACCATGGTGGCTGCTGAAGGATCATGCTGGGCAACCAGAAGATCGGCTGCCGAGCGGTTGCGTGGCCAGATTCCTGCGATCTGCGGCCCAACGTGGGCGACGTAGCGTCTTGTCTCGCGTGGCAGGGCGCGCCCGCGACGGAGATAGGAATCCAGACTGCCCGGACCGTCATTATAGGCCGCAAGGAAGCCCGGCGAGCCATAGATATCATACATCTGACGGATATAGGCCGTTCCCGCCATGATGTTGTCATGGGGATCATACGCATCATCGCCCAGACTGTACTGCACGCGCATATCATCATAGGTGGGGGGCATGAGCTGCATCAGCCCCATGGCGCCGGGCGCCGATGTCGTGAACTGGCCGTTGCGGTCATAAAGTCTGCCGCCCGATTCCTGCATCATGACAGAGCGAATCCACATGGTCGGCACGTCAAAACGTTGCGAGGCTTCCTCGATATAGGGCCCCCACGGGTCATCAGCCGGTCCGGGCGGTGCATAATAGGATTTGGCGTGTTCGCGGTAGTGCGCGGCTTCCTGTGCTACGGGCACCTGAGGACGTTGCGGGGTCGTTGCGCAGGCAGTCAACAGGGCCGCAAATCCGGTCATCAGCAGGACGCGGTTGGGCGCTATCCCCTCGAAGCGGGACCGGCCAGTACGATCTTGTACAGCCTCAATGGTCGAGTGACGGGAAGGAGCCATGATGGATTTCACCTGATGCAACCGAGCGTGATCCGTAATGTGGGGCAGGATTGAGGCAAAACTACGGAGTGCACCAAGAGAAAGAAAGCCAAAAATGGCGTTATCACACGACCTGGCATGATTCGATGCCGTCTGCAGTGCCGCAGTTGCGGAAACAGGGCTTATCCGCTAGGCGAATTGTCCAGCACACAGGGTGTTTCAGGCGCCTGTCCCAAAAGAGACTGTCAGCAATTCCCGGAGAGACATGAGCCAGCGTCGTTATGCCCTCGCTTGGAAGGATATCGTGTCAGGGCTGCTCATGTGGCGACTGGCAACGACACTCGGGTGGAACGATATTCGTCTGCGTTATCGTGGCTCAGTGCTGGGGCCATTCTGGCTCACCCTCTCAGCGCTCATCATGATTGCCTCAATGGGGGTGATCTATGCGCGCCTGTTCCACATGGTGCTGCGTGACTATCTGCCTTTCCTGTCGCTTTCCCTGGCGCTCTGGCAGGTTGGTCTGTCAAGTTTGCTGACGGAAGCCTGCTCCTGCTTTGTCGAGGCGGAAGCCACGATTCATGCGATAAAACTGCCTTACACGCTTCATGCCATCAGATTGCTGGTACGAAATCTCATTGTATTCGCTCACAGTATCATCGTGCCGATCGGTGTCTTTGTGCTCTATGGTGTCTGGCCGGGACTGATCAGCCTTGCGGCGTTGCCGGGCCTTGTGTTGTGGGCACTCAATGGGTATGCGGCCTGTCTGCTTTTAGGGGCTTTCTGCGCACGTTTCCGCGACATCACGTCCGTCGTCGGGGCGTTCATGCAGATCGCTTTTTACGTTACCCCGATCATATGGCAGCCAAGCCAGTTGGGACCACGTAGTCGTTACCTGCTGCTCAACCCTTTCTATGACCTGCTGGAAATGGTTCGTGGCCCGATATTGGGGCATCTTCCAAGTCCGGGCGTTGTTGCCGTCTCGTGCGGTGTCAGTCTCGTCTGGTGCCTGCTCGGGTTCCTGACATTCGTCAGGACGCGCGAGCGTCTTGCGTTCTGGGTGTAGGAACGATGTCCACCATTACCCTTCGGGATTACTCCCTGATCTATCCCATGTTTCATGGGAGCGCGCGGTCATTCAAAAAGAGCCTGTTCAAGGGGGTTCGACAGAAAATCCAGAACCGTCAGGCCGTGGGTGGCAGCATTGTCAGCCAGGACGATACAACAATCGTCGTGGCTCTGGATGCGATCTCCATGACCATCAGGGAGGGTGAACGCGTCGGGCTGATCGGCCATAACGGCGCGGGAAAATCCACGCTGCTGAGGGCACTGGCCGGAATATATGAATCGTCGATCGGTCATCTTGACGTGCAGGGTGAGGTACATGCGCTGCTCAGCCCGCAGGCCGGTATGAACACCGAGCTGACCGGTCGAGAGAATATCCGGCTCTACGCGCGCGTTCTCGGGATGAAAATGGAAGAGGCTGCAGCGCTTGAGGCCGACGTGGAAGCATTTGCCGAGCTCGGTGCCTTTCTGGATCTCCCTGTGCGGCATTATTCTTCGGGCATGGCCATTCGGCTGGGCTTTGGTCTGGCCACATCGCCGCGTCCCGAAATCCTGCTCATGGATGAATGGTTCATGGCAGGTGACAGTCATTTCCAGGAGAAGGCACGGGAGAGACTGACCCGCCTGATCGAATATGTTCGTATTCTTGTGGTTACATCTCATTCGTTGCCCATCCTGCAGAAATGGTGCACGCGCATCATCTGGATGGACGGGGGGCGTGTTCGTATGGATGGCCAGCCCGTCGAGGTGATTGAAGCCTACGAGGCTGCTGGGTTGGGCTGAGTACTGACATCTATGCCCCCTCCAGAAACAGCCTGGAGGGGGCGCATGGGTCCTGATGTAAACCCGCGCCTCAGCTCTTGAAGATGCCGGTGATGGTGGAGAGGAGAGACAGGGCTTCCTCACGCGGGCGCTGGAATGTGTTGCGGCCGATGATCGAGCCAAACCCGCCGCCAGCATGGATGCCACGGATGGTATCCAGCAGGGCCTCGGTGCTCTCATGCTCACCACCCGAGAAGATCACGATGCGACGCCCGGCGAAGGTTGACTGCACGACGTGACGTACACGGGCCTCCATGGTCGAGATATCGATTTTCTGTTCCAGATAGACCTTCTTGGCTGCGGGTAGTGACAGAACGTCAGTTGGTGGTTTGACCTTGATAATGTGCGCCCCACATTCAGCGGCCATATGCGCTGCATAGGCGCAGATATCGATGGCGGTCTCACCGGCCTTGTCGAGCATCGGGCCGCGGGGGTAGCTCCAGACGATCACGACGAGGCCAGCGGCCTTTGCCTCCTGGGCCAGTTCACGCAGCTCGTTCATCTGATCAAAGCAGTATTCGCTGCCGGGGTAGATGGTGAAGCCGATGGCAGAGCAGCCCAGCCGCAGGGCATCGGCAACCGTGCCGGTGACGGCCTGGTTCTTCTCGGTGGCCAGTGAGTTCGAGCTGTTGCATTTGAGGATGAGGGGAAGCTGACCAGCAAACGTCGAGGCACCAGCCTCAAGCATTCCGAGGGGAGCTGCGAAGGCATTCAGCCCGGCCTCAATGGCAAGCGAAAAGTGATAATGGGGGTCGTAGGCGGGCGGGTTGGCGGCAAAGGAGCGGGCAGGTCCATGTTCAAAACCCTGATCGACAGGCAGGATGACAAGCTTGCCGGTGCCGGCCAGAACGCCCGTGTTCATGAGGCGCACGAGATTGGCCTTCGTGCCGGGATTATCCGACTCATAATTCGCGAGGATTGCTTTGACCTGCGGCGAAAGTGACATGTGATGCTCCTGTTTTACTGGCATGCCCGCCACTTCTGGCTCCCGGGCGGCCATCGTACGGTTGTTTAACTGATGCGCACCCGCTCCGTTTCTTTCGCCGAGATAACGAGCATTCACAGTTACGATATCAGTCAACCAGCCGATGGATCTGCAAGCAACTTGTAGCGTTCCTGAGGAAGCCTCAGGCAGCCTGTATCTCACCCGGATATTCATGGCGTGGCGGGCTTCCGAGTGCAGCAAAGGAGTTTTCATGCGACACCCCGGCCAGGTTTCGATAGTGCCGGTACGGCGCAGCGTTTTGACAATGCCGACATTTGCACTTCTGGCAGCTTTGACGGTTTCACTGGTCAACGCGGCGTCTGCCAGGGCCGAACCGGTCGCCTTGACCCATATGCGCCTTGTAGACGGCTCCGGTAATCCGGCACGCACTGATCTCGCAATGGTGGTCGATCACGGTCAGATTGTCGCTCTTTCTGCGACACCGCCGACCGGGATCAAAATCGTTGATCTGCAGGGCAGGACTCTGATGCCTGCGCTGATCAGCGACCATAGTCATGTCGGGCTGGTGGACGGTATGAGTGCCGCTTCGGCGAACTATACACGCGCCAATATCCTGGCAGCGCTGAACCAGTACGTACGCTACGGGGTACTGACCGTGACGGCACTGGGGTTGAACAAATCCCCCCTGTTCGATCAGCTCCGCCGTGAGCAACATGAAGGGGTCAATCAGGGGGCGGATCTCTTCGGTGTTGACCAGGGTATTGGTGCCCCTGCCGGAATGCCACCCGAGGCCATGATTGATGGGATGGGGCGTGACCAGATTTTCCGCCCGTCCACCCCGCAACAGGCGCGTCAGGCTGTCGACCGGATGGCCGACGAGGGGACGGATTTCGTCAAGATCTGGCTTGATGATCTGCGTCTGACCAATCCGGGCAAACCGCCCTTGCCGTTGCTCGGCGCCTCTGTCTGGGAAGCAGCCATCAAGGAGGCTCACCGGCGCCATCTGCGCGTGGCGGTCCATATTCACGATCTGGATCTCGCCAAAACAGCCCTGCAGCATGGCGCCGATATTCTGGCGCATGGAGTGCGGGACAAGCCGGTCGATCAGGGCTTCATCACCCAGATCAGATCCACCGGAGCGTGGTATATCCCTACATTGTCGCTGGATGAGTCGACCTATTACTTTGCCGAGCATCCGGAAACACTGGGGCAGCCGGTGGCACATGATGCGATGTCGCCAGCCCTTCGCGACAGGGTTGCCGATGAGCAGTGGCGCAAGGACAGTCTGGCGAAGCCTTCGGTCAGCGCGGCACGCGCAGCCTTGGCAATGAACGAACGCAATGTTCTTGCCCTGTATCGTGCTGGAGCAAAGATCGGGTTTGGAACCGACTCAGGAGCGACGCCGCTTCGCCTGCCCGGCTACGCCGAGCATCGCGAGCTTGTCCTGCTGACGGAGTCAGGTCTTACGCCGTTGCAGGCTATCAATCTGGCGACGCAGAAGGCAGCGGCTCTTCTGGGACTAGAGGATCGCGGCGTGTTGGCTGTCGGGAAACGAGCTGATTTTCTCGTCATTGACGGCGCGCCAGACCGCACCATATCTGATATCGACCTGATCTCTCAGGTCTGGCAGCGCGGCAAGCCGGTCTCGGACGGGCTCGTCATTAAAGGGAAGACATTATGATTCGTCATTTCGGGTCAAAGCGTATTCTGGGGGTGGCCCTTGGGGCGCTCTCTCTGGCTGCCTCCTCGCTTGCGTTCGCGCAGCAAGGCCCGGCACCCCATCGCTATGCGGACGGGACTGGCAACAACATGATTGAGCAGCTGAATTCGTCCCAGCTGAACAACAATTACAAGGGGCCGTATTACAACCGCGGAGAGGCGCCACCGCCGTTCAGGCCCGTGCAGGTGCAGCCACCGCCACCACCCCCACCCCCTGTACGCCCGCCCAGGCATCATCATCGCCCGCATCCGGTACCTCCCGGGGCCATGCAACCAGTTCCCCCCGGCGGTCCACGCTGAGCAGGTGCTGCCCATGACCCCTGCTGTCATTCTGGCAGGGGGACAAGGCAGTCGGTTGGGGTATCGGGACAAGGCGCTCATTCCAGCCGGGAAGGGGGCTTTGCTCGATCAGCTCCTTGACCGATTACGGCCACAGGTCGGTCTGGTTGCGCTCTCGACACGACGCGACTGCGAAACACGCTATGGCCGCAACCTGCCACTGCTTCAGGATCGATACACCGGGGCAGGCCCGCTCTCCGGTGTCCTCGCAGCGCTTGAGTGGGCACAGGATCTCGGCGAGACGGCCGTATTGACTGTGCCGGTAGACACCGCGTTTGTCCCGAACGATCTGGTCAGACGGATGAAAGCACCGCCATGTTGCGCCATGAGCCGAGGACGCATTCATCCTCTCGTTGCGTTGTGGCCCGTATCGTCTCTGCCCCTGTTGGACGACTACCTGAGCGCGGGCGTGGCATCGGGCGATCACCGGCAGTTGGCCGTCTGGAGCTTTGCACGACATATCGATATGACCCCCATCTCCTTCGATGATGAGGGGCCGGATCCGTTCTTCAACGTCAATACGCCAGATGATCTGCTGGCTCTGACAACGCTTCTTGAGGCGTGATTACGCGGACTCAGTCATCAACAGCCCGAACTCACGCAATGCCGGAACAAAATTCTCATTTTCATGGCGTGAGCGAGCAAGCTTGACCAAGGCAAAGCGTTGCAGCGACGTCAGCGAGCCCCATGCCTCGCGTGTTGGCGGTGAGACGTCATCTGAAGCGGCCTGCTGAAGGACACAGTCAGGAATCGCCGCGCTATCACGCCAGAGATGATCCTCATTTGCCGGGAGGGGCTTTGGTGGCGCGTCACAGCGTTGCGCGATAAGGGACATGAGGTGAGCATGGTAGCGGCTCTGCTCGTCTGGCGTGACACAGGCGCGTTCCAGTAATTCACGCCGTTCGTCCGCAAGAAGCTGACTCCACTGGCGCAGGCTGAGCTTGATACCTGTCAGATCAAGTTTCATCCGCACGCACATCGGTATGCAGCGTAACGATCCTGCAAAATCCTGCTCGAAACCGAAGATTGCCTGTGAAGCTGGTAAGGCGCTGGGTGTCATGTGGTCATCATTTCCAGAGTTTCGGGTCTGACAAGGCGATGGCCGCCGCAGAACACAGAGAAGCGATCCCGCCGCGCATTGCCGATCAGGGTCATATCTGCCTTGCGGGCAATCTGGATGGCGCGATCCGTCGGAGAGGAGACCGCGACCAGCGTCGAGATACCAAGAGTCAAGGCCTTTTCAACCATTTCGTATGAGCAACGGCTTGTCAGCAGGCAAAAGCCTCGCCCCGGATCCCTTGGTGACTGGCTTAGTATGCCGATCAGCTTGTCCAGCGCGTTATGGCGCCCGACATCCTCACGCACGTAATGGATGATTCCATCGGGTGAAGCCCAGGCCGCAGCGTGTACCATATGCACCTGCTGGTTCAGGACCTGCTGGTCTGGCAAGGCATTGAGCGCCGCACGTATGGACGATACCGGAATACTATGCGCGGGAAGGCTCGGTGTTGCAGTGGCAATATCGTCAAGCGAGGTCACCCCGCAAAGCCCGCACGAACTGCCCCCGGTCAGCAGGCGCTGACCCCGACGGATCAACCGGCTGAAATCGGCACCGGTGATGCGTATATGCGCCGTAAGCTGCTCCTCATGACGTTCGATATGGCAGGAGATCATGTCGCTCGGTGCCGCAATGATCTTCTCAGTGAGGACGAAACCGAGCACGAAATCATGCAGATCAAGTGGCGTGACCATCATGACGGCATGAATATGGAATTCATTGAAAATCAGGGTGAGCGGTATCTCTTCGGCAATGCCAAGCTCGATCCGCTCCTGAACGCCCTCGGGGCCAATTTCGATGGCGTGGCGCAGCACATGGGCCGCTGCAAGACTATCCGGTCTCGTCGTCATGATGCTCCCTCCGCGAGGAAAACACGCACCGGGATCGATTTGGCAGCGGGTGTGCCACTGATCTCGTCGAAATGGTTGAGAGGCAGCAACGGGTTGAGTTCGGGGTAGTAGCCCGCAATCGCGCCGCGCGGCACGGGATAGGCCACCGCCACGAGGTCGCCCACGCGGCGACGGATGCCGTCCGTCGAGATCGTTTCCAGATTGACGACCATTTCCTGCGTAATGCCGCGCTCTTCCATGTCCTCATCATTCATGAACACGACCATGCGGGTGTTGTAGATGCCCCGATAGCGATCATTCATGCTGTAAATGGTCGTGTTGAACTGATCATGAGAGCGTATGGTGGAAAGACGCAGCATGTCAGGATCATCGACCGCATCATCGACGGCAAGGCCCGGGAAGAGCAGGAACTGCGCCTTGCCGGTCGGAGTTTTCCACGCGCGACGACGCGGTGGAATGTCGAGATGAAATCCCTGGGGGTTGCGTATGCGTGCGTTGAAATCGGCATAGATTTCGGGATAGACCGCCGCGATCTTGTCACGGATGAGACTGTAATCGGTCGGGAACAACGCCCAGGGAATGGCGCTATCCGGCAGGGTGGCCTGTGCCATGCCACAGACGATGGCGACTTCCGAGAGCAGGTCCGGGCTGGCGGGCTCAAGCACCCCGCGCGAGGCGGTGACATTCGACATGGCGTCTTCGATCGTCACGAACTGCTCGCCGGTCGCCTGACGGTCGATCTCCGAGCGAGCCACGACCGGCAGGATGAGCGCATCGCGCCCGTGGACGATATGGCCTCTATTGAGCTTGGTTGCGATACCCACGGTCAGGTCCAGACGGCGCATGGCCTCATAGGCGCGCGGTGTGTCCGGGATGGCATGCACGAAATTGCCGCCCATGCCGATAAAGACGCGGGCCGCACCGGCAAGCATTGCCTCGACCGAATCAACAGCATGATGGCCATGGTCCCGCGGAGGCTCGAAACCAAAGACATCGCGCAGTCGGTCGAGATAGGCCTGACTTGGCTTTTCATCGATGCCGACGGTGCGATCGCCCTGAACGTTGGAATGGCCCCTGATCGGGGCAATTCCTGCGCCCTTCTTGCCAAAATTGCCCCGCAGCATGAGAAAGGCCGCAATCTGCTGGATCATGCGGGCACCCTGCTGATGCTGGGTAATGCCCATGCCAAAGCAGATGATCGTGGCATTCGATCGGGCATAGATGTCGGCTGCGCGCTCGATCTGGGTCCTGTCGACGCCGGCGATACGCTCGATTTCCGCCCAGTCCTGCTGCATCACCTCCTGGCGCAGGGCCGCAAAACCTTCAGTGTGGGTGGTGATGAAGTCATGATCCAGCACGCTCTCGCCTGCCTGATCCCGCTCGAACAATGCCTTCATCATGCCTTTGAAGAAAGCGAGATCACCACCGATCCGGATATGGACAAATTCGGTCGCAATCGCTGTTGACCCTCCGGTTGCCATCTGCACGGCATCCTGTGGCTCGGTAAAGCGTATCAAGGCGCGCTCTGGCATGGGATTGACCACAACGATCGGCACGTTGCGTTTGCGGGCATGGGCCAGAAGCCCCATCATGCGCGGTGAATTGGTGCCGGTATTCTGCCCGACAATGAAAATGGCTTCGGCATGGTCGAAATCATCCATGACCACTGTGCCCTTGCCGATGCCAATGGCACCCGGAAGGCCGCGACTTGTCGGCTCATGGCACATGTTGGAGCAGTCGGGGAAATTGTTCGTGCCATAGGCCCGCACAAAGACGGAATACAGAAACGCCGCCTCGTTCGAGGTTCGTCCCGAGGTGTAGAATTCGGCCTGATGTGGCGAGGCAAGTCCCTGTAGATGCTGTCCGATCAGGGCGAAGGCCTCGGGCCAACTGCACGGAACATAATGATCCGTCTGGGCATCATAGCGCATGGGCTCTGTCAGGCGGCCCTGTTCCTCAAGCCAGTAATCGCTTTGAGCGGCAAGATCGCTGACGCTGTACTGCGCAAAAAACTCCCGCGTAACGCGTCGCTTGGTGGCCTCGACCGCCAGACCCTTTACCCCATTCTCGCAGAACTCGATCTTCTTGTGCCGCGTGGGGTCCGGAAAGGCACAGCTCGGACATTTGAAGCCGCCCGGCTGGTTCATGGCCAGAAGCGCCCGCGATCCCTTACCCACCACGCTCTGTTCCAGCAGAGCCTTGGCCGTTGCCTTGACCGCACCCCAGCCACCCGCAGGATGGTGATAAGGGCGATAGACGGTCTTGCGTTCGGACATGGACGGGTCTCCGGTGAGGGGGCAGAACCTCACCTTAAACGCACGAACCTTGCCAGCGTCGAAATCGCAGTCTCATTTCTGCGTGAGGGAAAGCACAAAACGCCTCATGCCGCAGCCCCGGCGTTGCCCGTTGGTTCAGAAACTGCTGACCATGGAGAAGAACATGCCCCGCCGCTGGCCGTACTGGGCCTGGGTGACGCCTACACCGCTGCCGTCGCGCAGCTGGTAACGATGGTCGAACAGATTGACCACATCGGCTCTGACCTTGAGGGAATGACCAACCGGCACCCTCGTGAAGGTATGGGCGTAGCCGATGTTGAAAATGGCGTAGGCGGGCTGCTTCTCAAGATTGGCAAAGCCGCTGCGCAGACCGTAGCCATACATGAAATCGAGATAGGCCATATCGTGCTTATTGGCATAGGAAACCCCGGCTGAGGAGGTGAATTCGCCTTGGTGATCGAGCTGTATGCCGTGGCGTTGGATATAGGCCAGTTCTGCTGTCTCGAACTGATATTGCGCCGAATTGATGTCCTTCGCCCAGGTCTTGACGAAGGAGAAATTGCCATAGACCGACCAACCTCCGTGACGCCATGAATTGCCGATTTCCGCCCCGTAAACGCGGCCGCGGCGATAACTGAATGGCGCAAGAATGACCGCGCGCCCGAACTGCCCCAGATCGCCCTGGTCATGTGCCCATTTGCCAAATGCATCGATCGTGATCTGATAGTCGCGCGTGACATGCTGGAGAACACCGACATCGACGTAATGGGATTTCTCAACCCGTGTGGGTGTGTTGAGCATCGTATCGGGCGCATTGGTCGTGCCCGCGAATTTCTGGAGTGTCGCATCCGATATGTATTGCGGCGAGGGTGGCGCGAAGTAACGGGAATAGCCGAAATGTATTGTGGTCGAGGGGCTGGCTTTCCAGACCATGTTGGCGCGCGGGCTGACCTGTCCCTCACTATGGAAGGACGAGGCAAAGCGGTCATAACGCAACCCGTAATTGAACGTCAGGCGCGGCGTGATGTGAAATTCATCCTGGATATAGGCCCCGGCCTCGACGGCCCAGTTTCCGCTATGATCGATGATGCGCCTCGGGTCGATCGTGCTTTGGGCACCGGTCTCATCAACAGGAAAGGCCAGCGTGTCGGTATCGAGCGTCTCGGCCGTGTATTGCGCGAGCAGGCCAAAGCGCAGCACGTGATGGGGGGTGATATCATAGGAATTGTCGATTTGCAGACCGCCCGTGGTGAAATCATTCACTTCGTGCTGCGATATGCCTGAAAAAGCGAGATCCCTGCTGGGGTCATTGCGATAGTCGATGCGTCCGTAGCGGAAATAGGGCGAGATCTGCAGGTTCGATTTCTCTGTGCTGCGCTGGTAGGACATCACGGCATAATAATTCTGCTCGCTCTGACCGTCGCGCAAAAGGCGCGACTGGATGTCCGGATCATCGGGCGCAATGGTGGAGGACTGATAGAGAATGGGCAGGGCGGTTGTGTTGGGCAGCTCGAAATCGGCGTAGGAAGCGCTGGTCAGGAAACTCAGCCGGCTTTCATCGTCAATCTGATAGGCGGCATAACCGAAGGCCTTGCCCTGCTGGGTCGTGTCATGGGTGGCGCGAAAGCTGTTCGTCGGGTTTTCAATGCCGATGTCATTGCGGTTGTATGAGGCCGTCACGAAGTAGTCCCACCGGCCCTTCGATCCCCCCAGTTGCAGCGACGGAATGAACGTGTTGTAGCTCCCGCCATAGAGCGAGACCTGATTCTCCTTGAGCGTTGCGCCACTCTTGGTCTTGACGTCGATGACGCCCGATGTGCGAAAACCGAACTGGGCGGGTAGCGTGCCTGTCAGCAGGTCCACCGACCGGATGATACGACTGTCGAGTTCCTGCCCGAAACCGTTCAGCCCCTCAGGCAACAGGACCCCATTCACGCGATAGGTGAGGCCACCATGCTCGCCACGCACATGCACCTCGCCATAGCTGTCCATCACGACACCGGGGAGCCGGAGCAGGATCTGGCTGAACGCGGCGTTTTCACCACCCGGTGTGACCTGTATCTGCCGCTGGTCAATGCCATAGGCAACCGCCCCCAACCCCGGTGCGAGACGGCCACGGGCCTGATCCATATGGGCAGTGACAGTAATCTCCTCCGGATGCGGGGGAGGGGCGGCATTTGCCACGGCAGGCTCGCTGCCTGCTTTCGACGGCTTTGCCCTGTCCTTCGACGTTGCGACAGATTGGCGGCCTGCATTCGTGGCAGACGGTACCGCGCGATCCCGATGCGCAGGCGGTTCAGGCGGTGATGCCAATGGGGATTTTTGCAAGGGATCGGCAAGGGTTGTCCCCGACATAAGAAAGAGGGCCGTCGGCAGGCTAAGCCAGAACGCAGGGCGACAAAAAAAGCCTGAATTATGAGTGAGTGCTCTACTGAATCCCATATGCTCATTATTATAGCATTTGCTAATTCCAAATCCGAGACGAGGCATGAAAAGGTCCTGAACAGGGTTGAGAGGCCAGAAGATGAAAGGAAGCGGTAAGATGCGGGATTGCCGAGGCGTCATGGTCCGCCGTGTTGCAGGCTGAGCCAAGACGCGGCGGAAAGTGCGGGGATCAGCTCATGAGCGTATCGTAGAGTAGCTTGAAGTTGAGCAGCAGGATCACGCCAGCGACGCCCCAGGAGAGCAGCTTCATGGGTGTGCCAATCGTGAATTGACCCATCTTGCGCTTGTCAGAGACGAACATCACGAGTGGGATGACAGCAAAGGGTAGCTGCAGGGACAGGACAACCTGACTGAAAATAAGCAACGTGCCCACGCCATGATTGCCATAGAGCGCCGTGACCACCACGACGGGCAGAATGGCGAGGCCACGTGTGACGAGGCGCCGGGCCCAATGGGGCAGGCCAAGCTGGAGGAAGCCCTCCATGACGATCTGTCCGGCAAGTGTGCCGGTAACTGTCGAGTTCGTGCCCGCAGCAAGAAGCGCGACCGCAAACAGGGTCGAGGCCATGCCCATGCCCAGAATGGGCGAGAGCAGGCGATAGGCGTCCTCGATTTCTGCCACGTCCTGATGGCCGGTATTGTGAAAAGCGGCGGCCGAAACAATCAGGATGGCGGCGTTGATGAAGAGCGCCAGCATCAGCGCCACGCTGCTGTCGAGTGTCGCCCAGCGAAGGGCCTCACGCCGTCCGTTCTCGGTACGCGGGTAATCACGGGTCTGCACGATGGATGAGTGCAGGTAGAGATTATGGGGCATGACCGTCGCGCCGATGATGCCGATCGCGATATAAAGCATGGCGGGATGCGTGACGATTTCAGCCCGTGGGATGAAACCGGCCAGCACTTCTGCCACAGGGGGGGCTGCCGCCACGATCTGTGCTGTGAAACACAGGGCAATGATGCTCAGAAGCGCGATGATGAAGGCTTCCAGGTAGCGGAAGCCCCGATTCATCAAAAACAGGACGATCAGCGCGTCAAAGGCCGAAATCAGCGCGCCTGCCAGTAGCGGAATATGGAACAGGAGTTGCAGGGCCACGGCCGTGCCGATCACCTCGGCCAGATCGCAGGCAATGATCGCAAGTTCGCATGTGAGCCAGAGCACGAGATTGAGAGCGGGCGGAAAGTGTTCACGACAGGCCTGCGCCAGATCGCGTCCGGTCACGATACCCAGACGCGCTGCAAGGGCCTGAAGGAGAATGGCCATCAGGTTGGAGATCATGATGACCGAAAGCAGCGTGTAGCCGAACTGCGCGCCACCCTGCAGATCGGTCGCCCAGTTGCCAGGGTCCATATAGCCCACAGCCACCATGTAGCCCGGACCGACGAAGGAGAGGAAACGACGTATCCAGCCCGACCCTTCCGGCGCAAGACGCACGGATGAGAAGACTTCCGGCAGGCTTTGTCCCTCACTGCCCAGTGCACGGACGAACCGCCGGGCTTTGGGCCCGGGAGGAGCCGGGTTGGGATGCGTCCCGCGAGCAGGTGGAAGAGAGGACATGATGCGTTACTCAAACCCAAGGCTTAGAAATATGCAATATACTATATTCACGAGTGATCAGTTTTATGGACGCTAACGGTCCTGATGGCGCGAAGTTGACCGGTCATTTCAGCGAGGGTTGATGAGACTGCGAGCTGCGACGTCTGGACTGATCACGCAGCTTCGTCATTGGGAGGAGACAGGCAGAATAGAAGGGATACGCGGCGGGCGAAGCGATGTCGTCCGGTAGGGGACGTTGTCAGTTCACTATATTCCCCAGACGAAAGGCAGGGTTTCTCTACCGTGTCAGGGCGGTTGCACTGCGAGCGACGCGCGGACTGCAGAAGGGGGAGAATGTTCGTTCAGCCGATCTGCCGCCCAAGGCTGCCGCAGGCGGTGAAGACACGCATGAGATGGCTGGAGCGCTGGCGCTACCGCGTTCCTGTTACAGGGTTGCCAGAAAGCGTGGTCAGGACCGGGGGGATGGCGTCATGAAAGCGATCAGACCTGCTTCCAGAGCCTTGTGGAAAGCGGCCAGGGTCTCGTCACTGACATAATGCTCGATCCCCTCTGCATCGACCCGCACCGTCTCTTCGCTGATACCCAGAGCCCGGAGAAAATTCTCGACGATCTGGTGACGGTTCTTGGCCTGATTGGCAACATCCTGCCCCATTTCGGTCAGGAACACGCCCCGATAGGGGCGGCGATGCACGTAGCCCTCATTGGCAAGGCGGGTAAGCATCTTGGCGACTGTTGGCTGTGAAACCCCCAGGCGGGTTGCGATATCCACCTGCCTCGCCTCATGGCCTTCAGCCAGAAGATCGGCAATGAGCTCCACATAGTCTTCTATCAGGGCATTGCGCCGCGCCGCCCGATTGAGGCGAAAGCCTTCGGACTGCGTGTCGATATCGGGCAGGGTCATGTCACCTGCGCCGCTATCAGGCAGACCCGGCAAGGCAAACGCCTTCTCGCCCGGCTTTACATCCGCCTTTCCGCCTGCATCCTTGCCCGATCGTGTCTTGCCGCCATTCATGGGTTTCTCATCGCAGATTAGGCGGGCAAGCTCAACCGTGGCGCCCATAGGGCACAGCCCAAAAACAGGCGGCGTCATAGGGCCGTAGCCCCCCGTCATCACGTCACGGTGCCTGACTGCTCCCTGCCTGATCCGGCATTGTGCGCCGCCCGCGTGCATGTCATGTCTCTGGCCTCAGCCGGCTGTTTGGACCGGGTGATGAAGGGCCGATGTCTCGCGACTAATGTGGACCCCACGACAGAACAGGAAAAGGCAGGAAGGACAGGATATGGCCGATCTCGACAGCATCGTTGCCGAAATCGCGCGTGACATGCAGATGATCACCGAGCGTGGCCATGTGGCCGATTACATCCCGCCGCTTGCCTGCGTCGATCCTGCCAAATTCGGTATAGCGGTCATTGACGCCGGGGGCACCGCCCATGTGGCGGGCGATGCGGATGAAGCCTTCTCGATCCAGAGTCTTTCCAAGGTATTTGGCCTGACCCTCGCCCTTACGCTTGAGGGAAGTGAACTCTGGAGCCGCGTGCGTCAGGAACCTTCGGGAAGTGCCTTCAACTCGATTGTCCAGCTGGAGAGCGAGCACGGTATTCCCCGCAATCCGTTCATCAATGCCGGGGCCATCGTCATTTCCGATATTCTGGTCTCCCGGCTGGGTCGTCTGGGTGCGCGTCAGGCGTTGCTCGATTTTGCGCTTTCGCAGTCCGGCGCGCCACAGGGGCTGCATATCGATGAGAACATGGCCCGTCAGGAGCGCGATACGGGGTTTCGCAATGCCGCCCTCGCCAATTACATGCGTACTTTCGGCAATATCAGAAATCCGATCGAGGACACGCTCGATCTGTATTTTCACCAATGCGCGCTTACCATGTCGTGCCTTCAACTGGCTGAGATCGGTTGTTACCTCATGACGGGCGGGGTGGATCTGCGCTCGGGGCGGATGATCACTTCTGTGCCCGATGCCCGTACCACCATGGCCCTCATGATGATGTGCGGCCATTATGACGGGTCTGGTGCCTTTGCCATTCGGGTGGGGCTGCCGGGCAAATCCGGCGTGGGCGGCGGTATTCTGGCCATCGCGCCCGGGCTTGCTTCGGTGGCCGTGTGGTCGCCGGGGCTGAACAGCCAGGGAAATTCCCTGCTGGGAACGCTCGCGCTTGAGCGTTTGGTGCAGCGAACCGGCTGGTCGGTGTTCAACCCGTTCCCCCTCTCGGTTCAGACTATTCCCTGATTAATGCGTTAGGTCTGACAGGATGACGCTGCGCAGTGGTGTTGAAGAATGGAAGGAGAGTTACCGTCATGAGCCGTATTACCCAGTTTTCAACCATCGGGGCCCTGATGGCCGGACATCTGCAGGCTGAGCAGAAAATCGCATCGCTATGCGCCTGCCACGAGACCGGGTTCGGTCTCGGCTGTTCTGCCGAGCTCAATGGCGAACTCACGATCTGCGAAGGGCGTGTTTATGAAGCAACGGCGGGCGAGCCCCTGCATGAGTTGCCGCAGCACGACGCGGTTCCTTTCGTGCAGATAACGGCGTTTCGGCCTCAGCTTCAGGTCGAGGTCGAGAACATCACCCATGAGACGGCCTATGACAGGCTTTGCACCCTGATCGCGCCCGATAATGTCTTCATGGCGGTCAGCGTGACGGGGCTGTTCGACCATCTCGTGCTTCGCCGCCCCCATCGGGCCGCAGGTGAGAGCGATCAGCATCGCGATGTCGAGACTGTTGCCGCAAGCCAGAAAGTGGACAGGTTCGAGGGGATACGGGGCCGATTGATCGGTTTCTGGACGCCCGGTTTGTTCGGTCGTATTTCGGTTCCCGGCTTTCATTTCCATTTTCTCGACGATGAGCACCAGATAAGCGGGCATGTGCTGGAATTTGCCTCCAGTCATGCAACGCTCAGCGCGGAGGAAAAGCCGACCATCGAGATTACCAACCCGCAGAGCGACTCGTTCCGGAATCGAATCATTGATACAAGCAAGCTCGATGACATGATCCACCGTATCGAGAAATAACCCGTTTCGGGTCACAGGATGCAGGGCCGGACAGGCCGAACTGGTGAAATGCTCAGGCCGTGTGCTTGCCATGATAGTGTTCTTCGCCATCATGGGCACCTATTCGCTTTTCTGCCAGGTCTGACGCCATGCATCCGCTCGATCGTCTTGTCATCCTGCTCTATTTCGCAGGGCTATCTTTCCTGGTCTGGCGTGTCAGCCGCCGCTCTGTAGGCTCGTCGCGGGATTTCCTCTCTGCGCATCATGACCTGCCATGGTGGGCCCTGTGTCTCTCCCTTGTGGCGACCGAGACATCGACCCTGACATTCATCAGCATCCCGGGTATCGGCTATACGCAGGGAATGGTTTTCCTCGGTATTGCCGGGGGATATTTCATCGGGCGTGGCCTGGTCGCCCTGTGGTTTCTGCCGCGTTATGTCGAGGGCTCGATGACGAGCGCCTACACCGTACTGGGCGCCCGTTACGGGGCACCCATGCAGCGCCTGGCGTCCAGTGCATTTCTGGTCACGCGTTTCATGGCCGAGAGTATCCGCCTGCTTGCCGGCGCGCTGCCCATCGTCTGGCTGTTCACACAAAGCGGGCTGCCTGTGGGCCGCTGGGGCGTCCTGTCCGCCATTCTGGTTTTCACGTTGTTCTACACAATTCTTGGCGGACTTCGTGCGGTTGTGTGGTCAGACGCGATCCAGCTTGGCATTTACGGGTTTGGGGCGGTGTTTTGCGTGGTGTATGTCTGGCTCGGCATGGCAGGGCATGGCGCGCCGGGATCTGGTGCAGCAGGGCAGGGCTGGTCCACGGCGGTACAGGCGGGCAAGCTCGCGGTCTTTCATCCCCTGACCGCACAGAACTGGCTGGGTGACCCCTTCACCCTCGCCGCCTCCCTTTTTGGCGGGGCTGTGCTCTCCATTGCTTCTCACGGCACAGACCAGCTCATGGTGCAGCGTATTCTGGCAGCGCGTTCATTGCGGGAGGCCCGCATGGCCCTGATTGGCAGCGCTGTTGTGGTGGCGGCCCTGTTCGGGCTTCTCTCCCTTCTCGGGGTTCAGCTCTGGGTTGCCCGCGCAGGGCGCAGCCTTGCTGCGGATCATATGATGTCTTCCGACGCGCTTTTTCCTCATTTCATGATTGAGGCGTTACCCGCCGGAATTGCCGGTCTGCTCATGGCCGGGGTACTGAGCGCCACGATGGGGTCGCTCTCTTCCACGCTCAACGCCATGGCCGGGGCAAGCCTGACTGATTTCGGTCCGAGACCCCGTCGCTGGATCGAACAGGCGATGCACCATATCGGCTATCGGCCCGGCCCGCTCTCTGCGCCACGCTTCATGACCCTTTTATGGGGGGCTGTGCTGCTTGTCGGGGCGGCCCTGTTCACGATGGGAAGCAAATCGGCGGTTGTTCTGGGGCTTACCATCGCCGGGTGGTCCTATGGGCCAACACTGGGGGCGTTTCTCTGCGCACTTTTTTTGCCCGGCCTCGGGGCGCGGGCGGTCATGGCGGGATATGTCGCATCCCTTGCTTGCATGGCGCTGGTACTGATCGTTGGCCAGTTGCGTGGTATCGCGATTGCCTTTTCATGGCTTGTGCCACTGGGCATCCTGTTTCACCTTGGCGCAGCGGGACTGTATCGCGCTTTGGCGGGACAGCGCGCCGCTTGCCCAAAAGCCGCCAGTCAGGAGCCCCAACGTGACTGAAACACCGTCAGATATCCTTCCGCAGAAGCACGCTGTGGAGAAACTCCAGACGGAGCAGCAGGACCCGCGCTACGCCACGATCGAGCTTTGGCCAACGGCTACGATCCTCGATGCGCTGGCTGAAGCGCAGCTGGCGGCCACGGCGCTTGTCCGGGCGGCTGTTCCATCGCTTGAAGCGGTCGTTGAGGCGGCCCTGCCGCGTTTACGGCGGGGAGGAAGGCTCTTTTATGTCGGTGCCGGCACGGCGGGCCGGGTGGGTATGCAGGACGGGGTGGAACTGACCCCCACCTATGGTTGGCCGCCTGAAAAGCTGGTGATGCTGCTGGCAGGAGGCAGTGCCGCCGTATCGCAGGCCGCCGAGGGTGCCGAAGATGATGAGCAGGCGGCCTGTGCGGAGATGGACGCCAATCATGTAGGGCCCGATGACGTGGTGTTTGGCATCGCGGCGAGTGGCAACACGCCTTACAGCTGCGCGGCGCTTGGCTTCGCGCGCAGCAAGGGGGCGCTTACCATCGGGATAAGCTGCGTGGCGGAGGGACGCCTGCTGCGTGAGGCCGAACTTGGCATTGCGCTGCCAACAGGCGCCGAAGCGGTCGCGGGCTCGACACGGCTCAAGGCAGGGACGGCGCAGAAAGCAGCGCTCAACCTGCTTTCGACCACACTCATGATTCGTCTCGGGCATGTCTATCAGGGGTTGATGGTGGATATGCGTGTCACCAACGCCAAGCTGGCACGGCGTGCGATCGGCATGGTGCGCCGCATTGCCGGGGGAACTGACGCGGAGATCGGGAATGCGCTGAAACAGGCCGACGGCAACGTCAAACGCGCTGTGCTGCTCCGTCACGGCATGACGCTCGAAGAGGCCGAACTTGCCCTGAGGGTGCATGGGGGTGATCTGCATGCGATACTGGGGCGCAAGGCAGAGACCGATTCATGATCCCGTCCCGACAGGATGACGGGCCCCCAACGGGTCATAACGGCAGATTTGAAGGCACGGGCAGATTCCTGCGCGTGATCGGGCTGATGAGCGGTACATCGCTCGATGGGGTGGATGCTGCCCTGATCGAGACGGATGGCGTGAGCGTACGGTATCGCGGCGCTGCGCTCAGCCTGCCCTATGATGCCTCATTGCGTGAGCGTGTTTATGCCTTGTTCGGCCGGGCAGCCGCCTTTGCCGGTGAGACGCCCGAAGCCCTGCCGGAAGAATTCAGGGCGGTCGAGCGCGATCTGACCGACGCCCATGTGCGGGCCGTGCTGCAGGTGCTGGAGCAGGAAGGCGCGGCCGATCTTGTCGGGTTTCATGGCCAGACACTGTATCACGCGCCGGAACGGGGGCGGACATGGCAGATGGGCGATGCCTCTCGTCTGTCTTATCTGACCGGGCTGCCGGTCATCCATGATTTTCGTTCGGCCGATGTCGCGGCAGGCGGGCAGGGCGCCCCTTTGGCACCCTGGTATCATGCGGCCTGTCTGGGCGATATGCAGGGGCCAGTGGCGATCCTCAATATCGGCGGTGTGGCCAATATCACCTTCGTCGGGGCGGATGGGACCATTCTGGCAGGCGACACTGGCCCGGGGAACGCGCTGCTTGATGACTGGGCCCTGCGCCATACAGGCGTGGCGTGCGACCGGGATGGCGCTCTGGCACGTGCGGGGCGGGTCGATCAGGCTATTCTGGCCGGTCTGATGGCCGACCCGTTCTTTGCACGGCCCCTGCCCAAATCGCTGGATCGGCAGGCTTTTGCGATGGCGCTGGAGCGCGTGTCGGGACTGGCGGCAGAGGATGGCGCGGCGACCCTTGTGGCCTTCACGGTTCGCAGTATCGCCCAGAGCGCCCTGCCGGAGGTGCCGAGTGGCTGGTTCGTGTGCGGAGGCGGGCGTCACAATCCGTCGATCATGCAGGCGCTAGGCCAGACTTTGCCGGGCACTGTCGCGCCGGTGGAAGCGCTAGGGTGGAATGGTGATATGGTCGAAGCCGAGTGCTTTGCCTTTCTCGCCATGCGCAGCTTGCGCGGCTTGCCGCTCTCATCGCCCGGTATCACAGGGGCGCCCGGTTTCGGCTCGGGGGGCAGGCTGAGTTGTTCAGCGCTCGTGTCCTCGTCGGTTCTTGGAGGGGCGTTCGCCCGCTGAAGGTGTTTCGGGGGTGGGGCTGCGCGTTCTTTCATCGTGCCACTCCGGCCATCCCCAAGGCGTGATGCGGATCATGACTGACCCCGATTGACACTCTGTGCAGGCTGGTGCGTTGATGACCTGTAGCAAAGGATGGAACGAGCATGGGCAAATTGATGGCATTTCTGGTGGGCGCACTCGCTCTCACTTCCTGTAACGGGATCGATCATGCGGCCTGCGCCAATGATCCGACGGCCACCTCCTATCAGGTGACGAGCGCAAAATCGGTCCTGCACACCTGCAACTGACCCTGCATTTCCCGGCTGGCCGGCGTTCGCGCAGGCTGCCGGCCTTGCTTCAGCCGGTCTCCATGATCAGCGGCGCAACTCTGGCCGTGCCTTAGGTCATAGGACCGGAGATGCGATGATTTCTCGCTATTGTCAGTAGAAATTCACGTTGCTGAAATATTAACAAATCAGACCAAAAATAGTCATCAAACTATAGTTTGATACGCGGGAACCCCTCGCACAAAGTGCCGCCCGATATCGCAAGCGTAACGACACGCATGCCGTCACAGTATCGGAACCGGGTTATGTCGCGTCCTATTTCCTGCAAAATGGCTTCTCTGCTCGCGTCTGGCGCTCTTGTGGCCCTGCTTCCGCCGCGACCCGCCTGGGCTGTGCATCATGCCCCCCATTCGGCGCATAAGGGCATGCCCGTCAGTTCAGGCATACGGCCTGCGGCAAGCCGGGCCAAACGGCATGAGTCGGTAAAGGGACAGGATGAAAACGTCAGAGTCTCTGGGCGTCGTGCCGTTCTGGGGGGCGGCTTGATGGCGCGGCAGACCGTTGCGCGTTCGATCAGTACGGTGACGCAGGAATATATCGCGAGGCAGTCGCCGCTGGTCAATCCGGGCGTGCTGGTCTCCAGCCTGCCGGGCGTACAGGGTAATAACGAGGGACCGCTCAGCACGAGCTCGGAGACAATTCATATCCGTGGTCTCGACCAGACCCAGATCGGCATGATCTATGAAGGCATGCCACTGGCTGATCCTTTCACCTATAGCGCCTATACATCGGCGATGGTGGATAACGAGGATCTGGCGAATGTCTCGGTCAGCCAGGGATCATCGGACCTTACGGCGCCAACCTATAATGCCGATGGCGCCCAGATGACCATGAGCCTGCGTCATCCCTCGGACCATTTCGCTCTATACGCCGAAGGCTCAGGTGGAACGCACAGCACCAACAAGGAATTTGTACGCGTCGATACGGGCGAGCTGGGCCATAGTGGTGTGACTGGTTTCGTTTCCGGCTCGTATTCCAGCGGTAATCTGTGGCGTGGCCCCGGAAGTCTCTATCGCTGGCATCTGGACGCAGCGCTTTTGAAACACTGGACGGCCAAAAGCAGCTCAGAGGTGATTTTCGGTTATAATTATGCAAACCAGACGGAGTGGGTCTATCCCAATCTCGCGCAATGGCATCAATATGGTACGGGCTATAATACGCATGGTCAGTATACACCGGGAGACACGCTGTATTACAAGTTGAATACCAAGGCCACCAATGCCGTGGTCGGCACCATCAAGAATCATTTCGATCTGGGGAGCGGCTGGTCGCTTGATGCCCAGCCTTACGCCGTCGAGACTTATGGTCCCAATAATTATGGCGCGAATATCCCTGTGACGAACGGGTATCGGGGTACCGAGAAATATGCTGTTCTGGATGGCTATACGCCGCAATCCGGCACGATCACGGCCATCAGCATTCACCCCTGGGTACAAACCTCAAGCGGGCTGAACATGATCGCTGCCTGGCACCGTGGCATCAATACGCTGAAATTTTCCTACTGGTATTCCTATGCCGTGCATACCGAGTTCCAGAACCATTATCCGGTCAATGCCATGGGGCAGTACACGCAGAATAACGGCTATCTGACTGTGGGTGGAAAAGCGGTCACCCAGTATGACATCAACGGCTTCCAGCAGCTCAACGCGCTCGGCATCGAAGATCAGATTAAGCTGTTTCATGACCGCCTGACCATTGATGCGGGTTTGCGCGCCAATATGATCTCGCGCCAGTTCACTGAAGATCTGCCCGGATCGACCCCGTACAAATCGACCAAGAACATGTTCATCCCTGCGCCGCAGGTGCTCATCAGCTATCAGATCGACCCCGATAACCAGATCTATGTGAACGGCACCACAGGTTATCGCGCCCCCTCATCGTTTCAGGCGCAGGTGCCGGTCTATACCTTCACGACGCCCGTACCTGTCACGCAGCCTCTGGCAAATTTCACGCCCGAATACATGATTGGCGAGGAAATTGGCTTCCGGCATTATGGGCCGGTCATGCTGAGTGTGGCGGGCTTCAACTACAATCTGACCCATCACCAGATCAGTTCTGTCTCCTATATTCCTGGGACTAGCATCCTCACCTCGCAGCCTATCGATGCCGGGGGTGAATCAGCGCAGGGCGTGCAGGCTGAGCTTTCGACCCGTCCCTGGCATCATTTCAGCGCCTATGCCTCGGGTCAGTACATGCACACCCGTATCGGCAATAATATCGCCTATATGGGCGATATCCTGCCCACCAAGGGGAAGCAGGAGGTGGCTTCTCCCAAATTTCTCGGAGCGCTCGGACTGACCTTCGATGACGGCACGACGTTCGGCAATTTTAATTTCCGTTACTCCGACTCCCAGTATTCAACCCTCATGAACGATCAGGGCATCCCGTCCTATTTCACGGCCGATGCCTCGATCGGCCGTTATCTGCCCCGCTTCGGGCATGTAAGACCCAAGGCGATGCTCAGCCTGATGAACATCGGCGATGTGCATTATCTGTCATCCATCACGGGTTTCACGCCGAGCGCTGCGAGCCGGATCAAGGGGCTGGGGGGCAAGACGCTTGTCGGGTCTCAGCCCGCCTATGCCGTAGGGACCGGCTTTGCAGCCATCGCGACCGTGTCTGCTACCTTCGAGTGAAAGGCAGACGGAACACGGCGATGTGAGAGCCTGCATGCGGAACATGCAGCGCGTCGCAGCCTTTCTTTTGGCAATCACTGCGAAAGGCTGTTCCGACCCATGAGCCAGGCTCTCATTATCCACGCGCCCCATGATCTGCGCCTTGAGACATTCGAGACGCAGCCCCTCCAGGCCGGTGAAGTCATGGTGCGGGTCGAGGCAGGGGGTATCTGCGGATCGGACCTGCATTACTATCATCACGGCGGCTTTGGCGCGGTGCGCATCAGGCACAAGATGGTGCTCGGTCATGAAGTGGCTGGACGCATTGCGCAAAAGGCCCCGGATGTGCAGGGGCTCGAAATCGGTGATGTCGTGGCCGTCAATCCGGGTCTGGCCTGTGGCCATTGCGCCATGTGTCTGGCGGGACTGTCCAATCACTGCACCGATATGCGGTTTTATGGCAGTGCCATGCGCAACCCGCATGTGGATGGTGCCTTCAGGCGGGACCTTGTCTGCAAGGCCGTTCAATGCGTCAGGGGGCATCACAAATCACCGGCCGATCTCGCCTTGGCCGAGCCCTTCGCCGTTGCGCTCCACGCTGTCAGACGGGCGGGCGCACTGCTTGGCAAAAAGGTGCTGATCACGGGGGCAGGGCCGATCGGAACGCTCGTGGCGGTTGCCGCCCGGCTGAATGGTGCGAGGCGGGTGATCGTGACCGATATCCTCTCCGAGCCGCTCGCAATAGCGCGCAAGGCTGGCGCAGATGAGGTGATCAACGGGCGGGAAGAGCCTGATGCGCTGGCGGCGCTCAAGGGGCAGGTGGATGTGATGATCGAGTGCTCAGGCAATGAGCAGGCGCTCAGAAATGGTATCAATCTGATGAGCCCTTGCGGGACGATCGTTCAGCTTGGTCTTGGTGATGATGTGACTCTGCCGCAAAGTCGTATCGTGACGGGCGAGCTGAACTGGGTGGGGTCATTCCGTTTTCGTGAGGAGTTTTCCCTTGCAGTCGAACTCATCGATAGCGGCAGGGCCGACCTCTCGGCCCTCGTCACGCACCGCTTCGCGCTTGAGAGAGCGGAAGAAGCATTCGATCTGGCCTCGAACCGCAAGGAGGCCATGAAAGTGCTGCTCACGCTCTAGGCTTGATCCCGTCAGAAGGCTGCGGCGATCGACCCGATGAACTGCCTTGGCGATGCGACAAAGAGATTGCTGTTGTTATCGCCCGATACCGATGCCGCGCCATACACGCCACCGATGTAATTCTTGTCAAAGAGGTTGGTGACGCCAAAGCTTGCCTTGAAATGCTCGGCAAAGCCAATGCGGCCGAAATCATGAGCAAGAGTCAGATTGGCGAGCCAGTAGGACGGAATGCTCAGATCATTGAGAAATGTCATGGGTCGTGAGCTGATATAGTTCACGTTGAAATTGAACTGTGTCGCACGCCATGTGTAGGCCAGATTGGCCTTGTACATATAGGCTGGATAATACACCTGACGCTTGCCCTTCAGGCTATAGATCTGACCGCCGTAATTGATGCCCGTTCCCTGATAGCGCGCATTGTTCCAGCTGAAGCTGTTGGTGATTTCGAGCCCCTTGACCGGACGGATGGCACCGAGGATATCGACCCCATCCATGGTTTCGCGGCCGACATTCATATAGGCATTGCGCGTGTTGTTCGATGTGCCTTCGGTGATCGAAGCCAGACGATTATAGTAATCTGTATGATAGTAGTCGACTGTACCGGTGAAAAAACTGGTGTCGTAGCGGTAGCCCACGACGTAATTCCATGTCCGCTCGGGCTTGAGAATTTTCTTGTTCGCGTCAAACACCTGTTGCGCGGGCTGCGAGGCATTGCCGAGCCCGCCCCAGGCTGTGCCGGAAGCGACCTGCGAGTAGTAGTCATAGGCGCGCAGGTTTTCGGCAATATCCCAGTAGATCTCATGATGATCGAGGAAATGATAATCGAAGCTGAAATGGGGCAGGAAGGCGCCTGATGCCGTCAGGGAGCCACTGGCAGGGCGTCGATAATAGGTGTTCCAGCCCTCAGCCTTGAGGCGCTGCGTATAGTCATTTTTCGTGCCGCCATGCGTGGTCTGGGTGAGTGATTTGAAACCCGCCAGCAGTGTCATACCCCTGATGATGGTCCAGCGATCCTGCAGGAAGAACTGGAAACTGTTCGAGTTATAAGTGTTCTCGAACCACGTGGCCCCTGTTCCCTTCCTGAGGTCGGACATCATGTTGTGGGCGCTGGTTGGGGTGTCCTCGTACAGGCGTGCGTTGTAGATCCAGCGATTGTTTTCATACCACAGCCCACCCTCGACGAGATTATGATGCGGCGCTTCGTAGGAAAGCTTCTGCGTAAAGCCGATGCGCTGCATGCCGGCATGGGCCCTTTGCAGCGCCATGGGAACACCACTCACCGTACCATCCGCCAGAAGCATGGGCACACCGTAGCTTGGTGACGTCACGAAATTATTCGTGCCGCCATAAACGCCGCTGGCCACATTGCCATAGGCCACCGTGTCAGAATGCAGGCGCGTAGAGATATCGAAATGACCGTTGACCGAGGACAGGTAGCTACGCTGGATCTGGGAGCCATCCCATGCGTAATTCCCTACCTCGCTGTTGGAGAGAACGCCCTCATAGCCGGGCGGCACATCATCGGTGAACTGGGCATAATAGGCCCAGAGCTTCGCCTTCTCGTAATCGGGTTTGAGGTAGGTGGTATCGCGCCCGAGACGCTCCCACATGTTTTTCGTCAGGCTCAGATAATTGGCCTGGGTGAAATTGCCGAACCCGAAGAACCCGGTGATCTTGCCGTGGTCTCCCACAGGCTGCACGAGTTTGGCATCGGCCTGTAATTCGCGCTGATAGCCTTCGCCCTTCCAGAGTTTGCTCTCGGTGCGGGCAAAGGACGCATAGAATTTCGTACCGCTCGGGTTGAGGATGCCGCTATCGGCCCTTCCATAGGTGCGAAAGGCGTTATAACTGCCAAAGCTCTGACTCACCCGACCGCCGGCCTTGTCCGCAGGGTCGGAGGATGTGTACGTCATGGCGGCGCCCAAAAGCTGCCCCGAGAACGTATCAAGTGAGCCTGCGCCCTGCGAGATGGTCATCCCCGCCAGATCATCCTGAATCATGGCCTGGGTGATCGATACGCCGTTCTGGTTGGTAAAGCCCTGCGTGCCGAGCGGTATGCCGTCAAGCGTTGCGCCGATCTGTGTCTGCGTGAAGCCGCGCACGTAAAAGGTATTGGCGGCGGTATCGAGGCCGAAAGCATCGGACGACGTGAAATTGGCCCCCGGTGTAGTGAGAGAAAGGACCTGCATCGGGTTCGTGCCGGGAATGAAACGATCCATGACGCTGCGCGAGATCGCGACTTCGGCAGCATGGCTGCGCAGGCGCTTGCCGCTGACAGAGATCGACTCTTTCTGCGCAGGGACGGCCAGGGCAGCAGTCTTTCTGGCCGTTCCGGGTGTCTTCTTACGTGCCGAAACGGATTTTTCCGCCTTCTGGCTGGCGTGAGACGCGGCCATGACAAGAGAAGGATTGTAGCCGAGAGATATGAATACCATGAGGAAAGTGCCAGAACGGAGTCTGTTGTCTGGTATCATCACTTTCCATCGACGCATGATCGCTTTTTCCGTAATCAGTTTCTTTCTAATTACGATAAAATGACGATATCGAAATGGTCAATCGCTTTTCGTTACGGGAAGTCACCAAATTTCCAGGTTCGTGCCGGGGTCTCAGGCAAGTGCGCCTGCGTCACGCTCTCTCGCTGGCACCGACAATCAGGCCTTGCCTGTCCACCACCAGCACCCCGATTTCACAGTCTGGATAATCAAGCGTTTTGCGGGCGGTGGCGCAGGCCGCTTCGGCAATGAGGTTGCCCAGCCTTTCATCAGCGAGGGCGGCGTAGCCCTGCGCGATGGTCTTGGCTGCGTCGAGTTGTGCCATGCGGGAGGCGGATAAGCCCAAAGGCGCGGCAATGCTGCGCAGTGCGGCCGGATTGGCCAGGGTGCGGCTGGAATGCAGATCGAGATGGCCCTCAGCCAGCTTGGTCATCTTCGCGATACCGCCAGCGAGGGTCAGGCGCGGCACCGGATGCCGATGGAGATATTTCAGCAAACCACCCGCAAAATCACCCATCTCGATGAGGGCGGCCTCGCTTACTCCGTAGCGCAACCGCGCAGCATTTTCCGAGGTCGCACCGGTGCTCGCCACGATATGGGGGAGATTGAGAGCGCGTGCGACATCGATGCCGCGATGGATCGAATGGATCCAGGCCGAGCAGGAATAGGGTATGACAATGCCGGTCGTTCCCAGAACGGAGAGACCGCCAATGATGCCAAGGCGAGCATTCAGCGTCTGTATGGCCAGCGCCTCACCATCGGCAATTGAGACCGTCACGATGGCATCCGCCCCTTCTGGTGTGACCTGCAGGAGCGCTGAGCGGATCATCTGTCGGGGCACCGGGTTGATGGCGGGCTCCCCCGGCGGCAGGGGCAGGCCGGGCTGGGTGATGGTGCCAACGCCTTCGCCAGCGCGAAACGTGACACCCGTGCCCGCAGAGGCTTGCTCTACCGTCACGCGCATTATGGCACCATGGGTTACATCCGGGTCGTCACCGGCATCCTTGATCACACTGGCCCATGCGGTTCGGCCGTCTTTCCCATGCCCGTTGAGCGCAAAACAGGCTTCCTTGCCGCCGGGCAGGCTGATCGTCACCGGGTCGGGGCAGATATCGTGCCGCAGCAGAGACCAGGCTGCCTTGGCTGCTGCCGTAGCGCAGCTTCCGGTTGTCCATCCGCGACGCAGGGCCGTGGCTTGCGTCATGACGGCGTTGGCTCCTCTCATTGCGGGGGAGGACATACCTCCTGTTGCAGGTCTGTGTGTTCTTTACATAGACGGCCCCGCGCCGCCAGTGCGGCATGGCAGACCGACGGCAACGGAAAGGCGCACGTCTTGTCTGGTGCGCTCAACAATGCGGACGTAACAATTCTCTCTGTATTAGCTGGATAACACGGCTATGGTTGGGGGCTTCTCCTGCAAGAAGGAAACACTGACCATTCCCGCACCCGTTCTTCTCACCATTGTTGTGGTTCTCGCTCTCTTCCTTGTCTTCTGTCTGTTGTTCGGCGGGATCATGATCGTGCCGGGGCGGATGGTTTACGTCACCGAGTTTCTCGGCAAGCCGCAGCGCAAGCTTCTCGAAAGCGGCCTTCACTTCCGTATTCCGTTGCTGACACGCGTTTCGTACAAGGTGTCCCTCCAGCAGATGCAGGTAGAGACCTCTTCAGAGGTCAAGACGCTCGATGACGTGTTCATCGAGATACGCTGGGTGCTGCTTTACAGTGTCCGTGATGATAGCGAGGCCGTGTTCAACTACGCCTACAAGGTATCGCAGCCCGTCAAGCGTCTGGTCTTTCGGGTAGAGAATGAAATCCGGCAGATTGCGTCCACTATGACGCTGGCCGCGCTCTACTCGCAACGCAACGAGATTGCCCGCCGCGTCATTGCCGATCAGGTAGCCGATGCCCTTGAATCGGGTCTCGATATCCATGGCGTTACGATCGAGCAGCCCATGCCACCGCGCGAGATTCAGGAGGCCATGAACAACAAGCTGGCCGCCATTGCGCGCAAGGACGCTGCGCAGGCTGAAGCCGAGGCTGAAATGGTGCGGCGCGTCGGTATTGCCCGCGCCGAGGCCGAGAGCAAGAAGCTGCAGGGTGAGGGTATCGCCAATGAACGCAAGGCGATAGCAGCGGGGTTTGCCGAGGCGGCAGAGCTGTTCCGCCAGAGCGTGCCGGGTGTGAGTGAAGAGGCGATCCTGACCCTCATGCAGAATGTCAATCAGGCCGATATGGTGGTGACCGCCAGCCGCTCGGGCAAGGCAACCGTTATCTTTGTTCCAACCGACATGAATGTCGGGCAGATCGCTGCGGCCACGTCAGGGCAGTTCGTCTCATCAAACGTCTGATCTGCGCGTGACAGATGCGGCTCAGGGGGGTGTGGGGTGTCCCTGACCGTCATCAGGGGCGTCGGTCAGGGTGTCGAGAAAATCCACAATCCTGTCGCGTTCGGCCTCCGTCAGGGCAGGTTTGTCACGCGGCCCGAAAGGCGCGTCATTCCTGTCGATATTGGCGCGGTATTGCCTGGGCAGATCGTCATAAAGGGCGACCGTTCCGTCTCTGTTGCGAGGATAGAAGCGCGCGGGCTCGATATCGCGCAGCACATAGAAATCCATCACCTCACGCAGGGAGGTGAACACGCCATTATGGAAAAAATGCCGACGCGTGGCGCTGTTGCGCAGTGAGGGGGTGCGAAAGAACCCGCAATAGCCGGAAGCGGCGCCGATATCGGTCCGCCCGGCAGCGCACAGGCCCAGATCCACACTGCCGGGCAAGGCGAGTTTCTGTCGTGGCGCGGCTAGGGCCTCGTATTGATGATCGGTAAAAAGCGGTGGTCGCCCCTCCGCATCGACCGTGCTGAGATGACAGGCGGCGCAATTTCCCTTTTCCGGATTATTGAAGAGTGTCAGACCCTCGGCTTCATGAGGTGTCAGACGCGCCTTGCCCTCAAGCCAGGCATCATAGCGGCTGGAGTAAGGGTGAAAGCCGGGGGACTCGATCTGGTACCGGGCAAGGGCAAAGAGGGCCTCTGCGACCAGCATGTCATCGGAGGCTGAGCCACCGACCAGCGCCATCAAAGAATTCGTGTAGGGTGCATGACGCAGGCGCTGAACGACATCAGCCTGCGTGGCGGCCATTTCGCGCGGATCGAAAAGGGGTCCTGCTGCCTGCGCCTGTAGCGTATCGGCCCGGCCGTCCCAGAACAATCCGCCCTGAGGCACGAGGGCCAGGGCAGAGGCCGCCGTGTTGCCTGCAGATTTGGCCGCGTGCGGCGCATCCGGGCCTGCCTGCGCAGGAGCGGCGGGTGCGGCCTCACTGGTGGCATCATCCGGCCCGACACTGAAGGGCGGCTGGCGCTCCCGATAGGTGAGAGACGGTACCGCCCTCACGCCGGCAGCCTGCATCGTCCGTCCACCGCGGGCAAACACACGGTCATCATCGGGCGCGTAATGAGCCTTTGGCACATGGCAGGAAGCGCAGGAAAGCTGCCCCGACCCCGAGAGTTTGGGGTCGTTGAACAGATCGCGGCCCAGTCGGGCCATCGCGGAAAGGGGCGCTGTTACCGGACGCAGCAGTGTGACAGGGCAGGGATTGCTGCCATCGGCACGGATGCTGCATTCAGGTGCGGCGCTTTGCGGGGTGGCAAGGGCCAGACCGGGATGACATCCCAGCATCCAGACGGCCCCGATCCAAAGCGGAAAAACCCGCTTGATCAGACGGGCACGCCAGCCTTGCAAAGGCCTTGGTGCGTCAGTGCGGGATGCAGTGGGTGCAGGCGATTTTTCAGAAGACCGTCGGCGCATCATGCAGGATCGAGCCGTCTCTTGGGGCGAGATAGAGCGGCGACAGGTCGGGCTGTCCCTTGAAGTCGAACAGCGTATCGAGGTCGTTCGCGTCCTGATCGAATGACCCGCCACCAAGGCGCGCCCCGGCAAGCCAGTTATTTTCGATGAAGCGCAGGACTGAACTCTGGGTCAGCAGGGTATGGTCAATCGCATTACGGCGTGCCCAAGGGGAGAGAACCAGAAGCGGCGTCCTCGTGCCCGGACCGCATCGCCCGTTGACCGGTTTGCCCTTCAACCCGGCTGGGGCAGGCGCGTTGCCGCACTGGCCGGGGCCATCCAGCTGATCGGCCTGCGGATCATGAGAGCTGTGCTCGGGTTTGACGAAGGTATGGTCATACCAGCCATCGGAGTCATCATAGGCAATGATGATGGCCGTGTCTTTCCATTCAGGACGGGACTGGATGAAATTGACAAGACGCACCACGCCTTCCTGCTCGTCCAGCGGGTTGGAATAGCCCGCATGGGCATCCTGAAAGGCGGGAAGTTTGAGGAACGATACCGCAGGCATATGACCGGCCCGTGTGGCGGTGATGAAATCCTCAAGATCATACTGGTGGTTGGCGGGGTCTTTCGTCCTGCCGTCCATGCCAAGCGTCTGTCCAATGGCCGCAACACCCGAAGGGCGCAGATGTTTGGGATTGGCGGTGGAGGGATAATACTGGAACCAGTTGTGATGAGGAATGTAATCCACCACTGTCTGGGCGACGATGCTCGAATAGGTGGCGCGCTGGCACCCGGTTGTCCCGTTGCGGTTGCGGGCAGACAGGTCGAACCCGGCCATGAAGCCGCCCCAGCTTACGCCTTTTGCCGTCAGCAGATCACCGATATTGCGGCCTTCCATCCAGACCTGCTCACCGGGAAGCGAACAGACATCCCCACTGGGGTCGATATCGTTGATCATGGTCATACTGCCCTGACCGTCATTGATGAACGGCGAGACGGCCTTGACCGTTGAAGGCTGCTGCGACGAGGCCGTAATATGCAACCCATTGGTCTGACCCGAGACGATTTCAAGCGCGCCGGGCGTGGAGGGGCCATAGGTGTCGGTAAAGGCATTGTCGCTCATGGCGAAACGCTGTGCGTAGCGCCAGAGTGCTGTTACTGTGTTCCCATCAAAATAGCCCATGACCTGCCCCCGCGTGGCAAAAGCCCCGACACCGCCGGGTGAGGCCCTGCCGGTATGGAGCGGGAACAGGTCGGCCTTGCCGCCATTATAGGCCATCTGCTCGGCCGTGTAGCCGTGATTCTGGTCGGCCGTGCTGGCCTGCGTCCGGTCCAGCCGGAAAGGCAGTGCTGCGTCCGCACCATTCGCCGGGTTGGTGTTGGGGTTATGGGTCAGAAGATTGGCGCGCAGAAGGGTATTGGCAGGCGGTGTGCCAAGCTGCGGTAGAAAGATCGGCTCCCCCTCCAGATTGGCTGCCTGGGGATAGGTGGCGAAATAATGATCGAAGGAAACGTTTTCGTCAAAAATGACAACCACATGCTTGATGGGTGTCCTGGTCTGGAATCCTGCTGCCGCATCATTGGCGGTCTGTGCCTGTGCTGGTTTCGCAACAAGGCTAGGGCTCAGGCAGGTCAGGGCGAGAAGGGCAACGGCGAGAGAACGTGTCGGACGAATCATGGTCAACGGCGATAACATCTGTGTGGCGAGGAGAGAAGCGGCCTCTTGTCTGAAACGTGGGACCGGATGTAAGGCGGATTGCGCCTCAGGTCTGGTCATCCTCTCGCAGGGGCTCTTCATCCAGAGCCATGAGCGCGCCGCGACGCGATTGCATGGAAATGGCTGTCAGACGGTGCTCCCGCCATGCCGCAACCAGCGTCTGGCGCCAGCGATCTGAAGGGGCTGAGAATCTGTCGTGCTGAAGCTGAAGTTCCATTGACCTGCTCCTTTTCCAGAAGAGTGCCGGGTTACGGCGCCTCGATAAAGGATTCCCGCCAGCCAGTGTGTGACCGTTGCATGAATTTGCCTGAGTACAGGGCCCATTGATCTGGGTGGGCAGATCTGACTCAGGCTCTGCGAGGAGGCTGGGTATAAGCACCCTGTATTGGCTGACGGACGAGCATATGGCTCGTATGGAGCATTCCTTCTGAAAAGCCCTGGCAGGCCGCGCGTCGATAATCGGCGCGCATTCAGCGGGATCATCTTCGTGAACCGCAACGGGCTGCGCTGGCGGGAGGCATCCCGGAAACATGAATTCCCCAGGACGCTCTACAATTGCCGGAAGCGCTGGGGGGGGGGGGGCTGCCCGGGGTTTTTTGCCCGCATGATGAACGGCCTGGCTACTGGCAGGTCGGGCCATCAGACGATCATGATCGAGGCAACCTGTCTGAAGGCGCACCGCACGGCCGGCAACCTGCGGGCTGAAAAGGGATGCGGGCTGCCTGATCGGGCGAACGAAGAGGGCATGGACACGACGTTGCACGCGATTACCGACAGGAACGGCCAGCCGCTCAGCCTATTCATGGCAGCAGGCTCGATCGGTGATCGCACAGATGCCGCGGCCCTGCAGAACAGTCTTTCCGCGGCGGAATGGCTTCTGGCCGATTGCGGCTATAACGCCGACTGGTTCAGAGACGGACTGGAAGAAAAACGGATCAGATCCTGCATTGCAAGCCGGAGATCCCGCACGACGCCCGTGAGCTCCGGCAAACGTCAGTACCGGCGCCGCAATCGTATCGAGATCATGTTCGGCCGGCTCGAGGGTTGATGCTGCGTCGCCACACGCTACGACAGATGCCCGACCGTGTTCTTCTGCGGCACCTGCCTTGCCGCTACCGTCATGTTCTAACTACAAGGCCTGAGCCTGAACATCCAGGTATCACTAGAAATTACAGACTGCATCTTACTGATCATGAACAGCCATGCAAACCCACCTTATTTTCAGGATATAACGGGTTTAAGTTGCCCACAGATTTAGATTGCCTGAAAAATTGCAGATGCAGGTCCAAAACCGGGCTATTGGTCTATAAAAAGGCATCGAATGCTGAGTGCGTCGAGGCGACATCGGCAATTATTGAAAAATATTTCTTTATTTTGAAGTAAAGAAATTATTTTTTCTCGTAGCAGATATTTACGTATTTGAATAACCAATATCATATAAATTATCTACATATAGTTAATAAAAATTTCATCAAATACCCATGTATCTGTTTGTAGTCGGATGGGGTTCTCACGGCTGTGTGCATCGTGCTAAGCTCACGATAATAGATTGAACTGAAGTATCGATAGGTTGCGACGCACGTGGCGCGTGTAAGATATTCTGCCATTGAAAGACCGAAGCAGTCGCTATCATAATAAGAAGGAATATCAGATGTCAGTTGTGGTAAGCAGTGGTGCGTCTGCATCGGTCAGTAGCACTCTAAACACGAGAGCCGCAGTGGTGCGCGCAACGTCGGGTCCCACAACATACGAAACTTCTGTTCGTATCAATTCGATGTCCAATGGTGGAACGATTTCGGGATCTGCCTGGACCGATAGTAGTGGTACTTTTCATATCCAGGAATATTACTATCGTCTGGGTTCGGTCACTCTATCTGGGGCAACGGCGGTTGGTTACGGTGCCTTGATGGTCGATGGTACCGGCGTGGGGCAGAACCTGAGTGCTACCGCTAGCGGCGCCTTGATAGGAATAGGTGGAACGCTGAACAACGCCGTGGTGAAAGCGCCCGATGCCGCAATTTTTGCTTTGAAAGGTGCGGTCGTTAATGGTTATCAGGTTGATTCGGGTGGCCGAGTTTACGCTGGCAATGTGAGTGGAACCGAGGCTGGCAACATATTGACGGCGAAAGGCCTGACCGACCTTGGTGGGCCGGGAGCTCTTTCAGGAGGCACGGTACTAACCGGCGGCACCAGCTATATTCTCCCTGGTGGAACTGACACGAAATCCATAATCCAAGGTGAGCAATATGTCTCATCTGGAGGGAAGACTGTAAATAATACAGTCAATTCGGGGGGTGCGCAAAATGTCTATTGGAGCGGAACGAGCGTCAGTACGTTTGTGGCCAGCAGTGGTACTATTGTGGCGAGCTCTGGTGCGACGGTCACAGTGCCAACTATTTCGGGCGGCCAGGTTTTTCTAAATCAAGGGGCGATACAGCTTGGGGGTGTGGTTCTTGCTCATGGAACGTTGACGGTCTCGAGCGGCGCAATCGTGTCGGGGGCTTCTGTTGGCGCTGGTGGCACAGAACTCGTCATGTCCGGCGGCATCAATTCGGGCGGTAGCGTCCTTACCGGGGGAACCGAGATTGTATATTCAGGAGGCTCTGCCGACAGCCTGAGCGTAGGATCTGGCGGATCGCTTATCCTCCAAGCGGGCTCGATTCTGACAGGAACCAACATTACCTCCGGCGCTGTCATAGATGTTGACTGGATGCAGTATGTCTCTGGTGGAACAGTTCACCTGAACGGAAATACACTTACTGTCACTCAGGGGGGTAATACATGGACTACGACATTCAATGGAACATTCAAAGATTCTGATTATTTCATTCTATCGGAAGATTCGGACGGCAGTACAATATTGACCTTTATATGTTATCTGGCCGGCACGATGATACGCACTGCTGCCGGCGAGAAGGCAGTAGAGGACTTCGAAATTGGCGACGAAGTTGTGACCTATGAAGATGGCCGTGAGGTTATCAAGACCGTTACATGGGTGGGTGAAAAAACAGCGCAGATCAGGAGAGATCTACCTCTGGATCGGGCAGGATATCCTGTCTGTATCATGGCGAATGCGATTGCGCCTGGGGTCCCAAGTCAGGACTTGTTCGTAACCCCTGAGCATTGTATGTATTTCGAGGGGGGATTTGTTCCGGCACGTATGCTCGTGAACGGCCGAACAATCTATTACGATACCAGCGCAAGCACTTATAAATACTATCATATCGAAACGTCATCGCATTCTGTGCTCTGGGCGAATGGGGCTTTGAGCGAAAGTTACCTCAATACGGGCAATCGTAGAGAGTTTACTCAAAACGGTAATATCGTCCGGTTTGCTGGTGATACGGCTTCGAGTTGGGCCGACGACGCTGCAGCACCCCTCCTAACTTCGCGTCATGAAGTCGAGTCTCTCTTTGAACAGTTGCTTGAAAGAGCAGTGTCAATGAATGTGACACCACGCGAGGCCCAGTCGAATCTGACTCAGGATATGGATCTTCATCTTGTTACTCCTGCCGGGCAACGCATCGATTTCACACGCTCTACCGAAGGCGGACGATTTGTGTTCGTTATACCAGGAGGCGTTGATGAGGTCCGCCTGGTCTCACGTTTCGCACGTCCCAGCGACGTTCATGGGTCCTTTGTTGATGACCGACGTGTTCTTGGCGTGCTGATAGCAAATATTGAGCTTTGGACGCATGGCGGACGTGCTGATCTTGACCATCTCATGACGCATGAGGGGCTCCCGGGGTGGAATAACGTGGAGGACGGAAATGCACGTTGGACCACTGGAGATGCGCTTTTGAAGCTCCCTGATCTGGGTAGCACGGAACAATCAGTTCTTTCGTTCGAAGTCCGGGCAGGTGGCCCTTATACCCTTCACGACAGTGAGCCTCGGCTGCTGTCCGCCAAATGAAAAAGGGCGCCAGACGATATGATCAGGTCTGGCGCTGATTGCCTTTCAACCCGGCTTGATAAATATGAAGAGGTGTTGCCTAGATGTTCGGTCGCTTGACGCTTCGCAGTATAGGCAAGTCACCAGATCAGATAGCAGTGAGTTCACTTGGTTATGAGATCACCTATCAACAGTTAGAGCGGGATATTACGTGTGTTGCAGCTGCGCTGCATGCGCTGCTTGAGTTGTCTCCCAAAGTTGTCGCAATCAGCTACGCTGATAAGTATGTGCATTTGGTATTCATTCTTGCGCTCGCACGGATTGGTGTACCATCTGCATCATTGCTCGATCTGGAAGGGGTGAGATTCCACAAGGAACTCGATCTCATCCGGCCTGACCTCATCATAACTGATCGCGACATACGCTCCGTGACGACGCGTCAGCTCTTATTGGACACGCCGTGGTTCGAACAGGCTCGGCGCTGGAGCGGTACGGCCCCGCCGCCGGCAGTTGTGCATCCGGATCAGGTTGTGCGCGTTGCTGTAACAGATGGAACGAGCGATCTTCTCAAACGCCTCGATTTGACGTCTTCATACATCGAGATCTCGGCGTACCACATTTATTTTGAAGGTGTTTTTGGGCGCGGCTTCGAAATAGATGATCTACGAGTGATTCCTGTATTGTCATTTTCTACGGCGACAGGATTTTTGACGGTCATATCCTGTCTGCTGGCAAAAATTCATGTGCATATTCTGGATGCAAGCCAGCTTGGCATAGCTTTCAGTCAAAGGAAAACCACAGCGGCATTGATTTCTCCAAGACATGCCGAGGCAATTATCTCGCAATTGCCACCAGGCATGCAGCCTATGCAGAATCTTTATTTGACGATCGTTGGCGGTAAGACTCCCTCAGCCTTGAGAAAGTTGATCAGGGATAAGCTGACGCCAAACGTAGAAATTGTCTACGGCGCCGATGAGTGTGGTGCAATTGCCTCGATCTCACGTGACGATCTGCCGGACTCTGCTGTTGGCAAGGTTCTGCCATGGGTGGGGCTTGAGCTGGTTGACGGTCATGGCAGGGTAGTCGGTGCTCAGAGCCTGGGGGAAGTCAGAGTATGTGGTACGGGAATCGTGCGTGAACGAAGTAACTCTTCGGGAAACGCCAATGACCAGTTCAGGGATGGATGGTTTTACACCGGTGACCTGGGATATCTCGATGCGGAGAACATTCTGCATATAACGGGACGTATTGACGATTTGATCAGCCTCGGAGGCGATAATTTTAATTTCGCAGAGATTGACCGTCATATACTTGACTGTGAGGGGGTCAAAGAATGCGCGATGTTTACTGTGCCTGACACCCTCGGTATGTCGATGCCTCATGTGGCTCTTGTCGCTGAGGATAATTTCTCACTGGATCACCTTTCCTTCTGGATACGAAAAGTCTTCCCCACGCTGCCGCCGGTCACTGTCATATGGGTAGACAATATTCCCCATCTTCAAAATGGCCGCCCCGACCGCCTGTTGCTCTCGCAACTTCTTCAGGTTGCATAAACAAAACCTTTGAAATCACCCCAAAAAGGAAAAAGAAACTATATGGTAGACCGGGAAAGCGAAATTGCAGTTGTCGGTATCGGGCTTCGTTTTCCAAGCGGAATTGATACAACTGAGAAGCTCTGGGACTTTCTGTGTAAGCAGGGGGATGCGTCTTCTGATGTTCCTGCAGATCGTTGGGGAAGCAGGCGCTACTACAGCGCAGATATCGCTGCGCCCAGTAAAACATACATGCGACGAGGCTCTTTCATTGACCAGAATATTGCGGAGATGGATCCGTTATTCTTTGGTATTTCGCCGCGTGAAGCAGCCTGTATGGACCCACAACAGCGGCTGACACTGGAAGTTGTATGGGAGGCCATGGAGGACTCAGGCATTCTGCCAGCAGTCTATGCTGCTGGTCGGACTGGCGTGTTTATGGGGACCTTCTCCCTAGACTGGATGGGGGTAAGTGGCTCCGTTTACAATCGCCGCCTTATCAAGGATCATTACTCCGCGACTGCTGCCTCGGTGACCATGCTTGCCGCGCGCGTATCCCACAGTTTAGGTCTCAAGGGACCAAGTATGTCGATTGATACGGCATGCTCATCGTCCTTGACTGCCATCCATCAGGCCTGCCTGAGTCTCTTGACGGGAGAAAGCGATGCGGCGATTGCCGGTGGGGTCAATATCATGGTTTCCCCCATATCATCTATCACGATGTCAAAGGGGCATTTCCTCTCACTGGATGGAAGATGCAAAAGCTTCTCTTCAACGGCGGATGGCTATGGCCGAGGCGAGGGGTGTGGGATCGTCGTCCTCAAACGTCTTGCCGACGCAGAGAGGGACGGTGACAAAATCCATGCCGTCATCGTTGCGACTGGTGTTAATCAAGACGGTCGCACACCTACTCTTACTACCCCTAGCGAGGAAGCGCAGCGCAGTCTGATACTCGAGGTCCTGTCGAAAGCGGGCTATGCGTCTGCCGATGTGAGCTACGTCGAAGCTCATGGCACGGGCACCCCTGTCGGTGATCCTATCGAAGTCAACGCGCTTGGAAGATCGATCGGTCAAGGGGAAGACCGAGAAACACCGCTTCTGATCGGTTCTATAAAAGCGAATATAGGACATCTTGAGGGAGCAGCGGGAGTTGCCGGTTTGATTAAGGCGATCCTGTGTCTTGATAAGCGGGCAATTCCGCCTCAGGCAAATCTTGTCGAACTGAACAAGACAATACCCTTCGCTGATCTCGGGGTCAAAGTTGTAGAGGGGGAACTGGCATATCTCCCGTCAGGCAAGAGCGAGACGATTGTCGGGGTAAATTCATTTGGATATGGCGGCACAAATGCAGTCGCATTTCTGCGGTCTCCATCCGTTCGCTCTTGTTTTGATCGTTCTGAGGCGGCTCGCTCACGCCATACATTGCTCCTCCCACTGAACACAATGGCCGAAGCCGCAACAAGCAAGCTGGCTATTTCTTACCTGGATTTTCTAAAAGGCCCCCAAAACCCTGCAATAGAGGACATCTGTTTTTCAGCTGCCCTGCATCGCGCACGACTACAACTGCAAACTGTCATATGCGGTGAAACTACAAGCGATATTGTCGCCGGTCTTGAGGCGGTTATCGAGAAAAGAGCGTCCGATCATATTATCACAGGTCGACGACAACGCGAGACGACGCGAGATCCTGTTTTCGTGTTCTCCGGGATGGGATCCCAATGGAAAGGTATGGGTCACTCCATTCTGCGAGATCCCGAGCAAAAGGTTCAATCGCTCATTCGGCGTGTGGACAGCTTTTTCACGGAGCTGTCCGGCTGGTCGATCATTGATGAGATATTACGCCCTGAGCCGGAATCCAAGATAGATGAGGCTATCATCACCCAACCGGCAATTTTCGTCATTCAGGTCGTTTTGATAGAGGCCTTGAAGGTAAAAGGTATCATACCTTCTGCGATCGTCGGTCATAGCGTAGGGGAGGTCGCAGCAGCTTATGCGGCTGGCGCTCTATCTCTCGAGGATGCGATAACGGTCATCTACCATCGCAGCCGCCTGCAGGCCTGCTTGTCGGGGCGGGGTGGAATGCTCGCTGTTGCCCTTTCGGGAGCAGAAGCCACATCGAGGTTTCTGGGCAAGTATCCTGGTCTCGTTGCCGTTGCGGCTCTCAATAGTAATGGTTCCTGTACTCTTTCCGGCGATACCAGTGCGCTGGGAATGATTTCCGAATCTTGCCACAGGGATGGTATTTTCAACCGAAGGCTCAACGTCACAATCCCTTATCACAATCCTCTGATGGATGAGATCCGCGACGAGTTGCTGAGTTCACTCGCGGGTATTGACCCGCAAGTGCCGCAGATTCCGCTTTACTCTACAGTGACCGGAGAACGTTGGACCGACGAGGGGCTTCACAACGCTGAATACTGGTTTGCCAACGCACGTAAGCCAGTGTTGTTTCATGATGCGATACAGCGATTGCTTGATGATGAGCATCAGATCTTTCTTGAAATCGGCGCTCATCCTGTCCTGTCATCCTTGATTCGTGAGTCAGCCCGGAACGACGGCAAGGACCTGACGGTCATTCCTACTCTACGTCGTAATGAAAGTGAGAGTTTGGCTATATCTCGCTGTATAGCGCGACTGTACATCGCCGGCGCTCCACTGGATTGGTATAATTTGACCGGAGGTAAGCGTATAACATTACCGCATTACCCTTGGACGCGTGAATATTTCTGGTCAGAAACTGAGGAATCCAGAAGAGATCGACTGGATATCGTCGTTCATCCGTTGCTCGGTAATCCGGTCTCAGCATCTATGCCCGTTTGGCATTATGATTTGGAGAAGGACTCTGCACCCTGGGTTGAGCACCATAAGGTTGATGGAATCTGTCTGTTTCCTGCCGCTGGATATATCGAAGGCTGCATTGCCCTGTGTGACCAGATCGAGCCGTCATCAGCTCTGATTTTCGAGGATTTTGTAATTCCGCATGCGTTGGCGCTTGATGAAACTGGGTCCGTTCAGATGGAGTGGGCATTCGATCCAGGCAAGCGAACACTTACGGCCTCTTCAACGTGCGACCTGGAAGAAAACAAGAGGTGGATAAAGCATGCTTCTTGCACGCTGTTAATAAGCAGGCCTTGGGAGGATCGAGGGGCTTTCAAGTTTGATACACATGCCACACAAGAGCTACCATTAGACGAGTTCTATAACCGATTGAGCGGCTTGGGTCTCGAATATGGTCGATATTTCAGAGTATTGGATGCTATTAATGTCGGAAACGACATTGCTTCTGCTCATTTGAAACTTCGTCTGGTCGAAGAAATCAATGACTACCACCTGCATCCAACCCTGCTTGATGGCGCATTTCAAACGCTTATTGGGGCTGCATATAGTCAGGATGAGCACACCCTGTATGTGCCTACCGGCATTCAGCAGCTTGTCTATTGGGGCGGAAAGCATGAAGAGCTTATCGCATATGCGCAAATCACAAGTAAATCTCACAAATACGTGGAAGGCGATATAAGACTGACGACTCTGGATGGGAAAGCAGTAGTCCAGATATCTGGCTTTCGAGCTACATCGATTCCGAACGGAAAAAAACGTCAGAAAAAAGAGGCGTCGGGAATAAGGCTTTATCATCAGGCCTGGATTGAAGTCGAGCAACAAGCGCTGTTAATCGAGGCTATGAAAGTGACTGTGCTGACAACAGCGCCGGCATCAGTTTCTCTCCTCCGGCAGAAATGCCAGTCATACGGGCTGACGGTAGACATTCAGGATATTGATAGACTGGCAGACTCAGCCTTGCTGGATATCTTGTCTGACCAAGAGAGTGTACTGATCTATATTTCTCGCAGAGAAGCAACCGGAGCCGGTGAAGAGGCCATCGGGGATCTCCTACGTCTTGCGCAGCTTTCATCTGCGGTCGATGGGGAAGTGAATCGCAAGAAGCTGATGATCATAACTCAGGGTGCTGTGACTCCCGAGGGCTTCGGCAAAGAAGATGTCGATGTCGCGCAAGCCTGTATTCGTGGGTTTGCCAAAGGCTTGTCTTCCGAGCGGGCTGATCTCCGGGTGCAACTCGTCGATGTTGGCAATTTTCTGCAAGATGAGGCCACTGCTTTGAATGTGTGTGCCGAGATCTCTCAGCAAGACCAGGAAGATGATGTTATCTTGCGGCCCAATTTCAGGGCTGTAGGAAGAGTATCTGAAGTCCAATCAGCGAAGGCCCATGAGCAATCGTTGTTTTCCCAAAATGAAGAGGTAGCCGGCGACCCTGTTGGAGTGCGCCTCGTGCCAGATTCCAGCGGTTTGCTGGATCGAATGCATTATGAGCGCATGATTTGCAAAGCGCCGCCTCCGGGAAAGATTTTATTTAGAACAATTGCGAGCGCCCTGAACTTCAAGGATGTACTAAAGGCAACGCAATTACTTCCTGATAGTGTCGTCGACGGAACCTTCAATGGCAACAAGTTGGGTATGGAGGCCTCTGCCGAAGTTATATCAGTAGGCGCCGGCGTAGAGGGTTTCGTGCCGGGAGAACGTTACCTGATGCCGTGGCCAGGGTGCTTCGCGACGCATTTCTATGCAGATGCCGCAACGGTTCTGGCATTTCCACTTGAAGAGCCCTATTCACCGAAAGATGCGGTGACACTACCGATTGCTTTTGTCACTGCGTATTATGCCTTGATTCATCTGGCTCGTCTTCAGGCTGGAGAAACCGTTCTGATCCACAGTGGTTCTGGTGGGGTTGGCCTCGCGGCGATACAGTTGGCCAGATTGGTTGGTGCCAAAGTTTTCACAACTGGCGGTAATGAAGAAAAGCGGGATTACTTGAGATCGCTGGGCTGCGAAAATGTATATGATTCCCGGACCCTGTCTTTTGCTGAAGAAGTCAAGACAGTTACGAAGGGCAAGGGTATAGACGTGGTGTTGAACTCTCTGTCAGGAGATGGGCAGGCGCATAGTCTCGCACTGCTTGCCCCATATGGTAGATTTGTGGAGATCGGCAAGAAGGATATCGTGGAAGCTGGATCGCTTCCTTTGACCCAATTCAACAACAATCTGTCCTTCTTTTCGCTGGACCTGGACAGGCTTATGCTGCAGCGCCCCGCTTTGATGAGAGAGCTTCTCACTGAGGTCGTCAAGCTTGCCAGAGATGGGGGTGTTGAACCTCTGCCGTACACGAGTTTTCCAGCGTATCGAACATCCGAAGCGTTTCGGTTCCTGGCGTCCGCAAAGCATATCGGTAAGGTTGTCATTGATTATTCCAACCTTGATGAACTCCAGGCCGATGTGATGCTGCGCCCTATACCAACGGTTCAGGGCGACGGTGTGTATCTCGTAACAGGAGGCTTGGGTGGGTTTGGCTGGGCCACGGCTAAATGGCTTATCCAACACGGCGCGACCCGTCTGGTTCTCGTAAGTCGACGTTCTGAAGAGCAGTCAGACTACTATGAGGAGATTGTACAATATCGCAAAAAGGGCGTTCAAATTTCCACGTTTGCGCTCGATGTTTCGGATCTGACCTCGATGAGAGTCATGTTCGATGAGATCTCGCGATGGGAAAGACCACTCAAGGGTATCTTCCACTGCGCGGGGGTGCTCGATGACGCGTTGATACATAATCTTGATCGAAACAGAATCGCAAATGTCATCAGACCCAAGGTGATTGGCGCGATGATTCTTGATGAGCTCTCTGCTGATTTCGATCTGGATTACTTTGTCCTGTATTCCTCAGTTACGACATTGCTCGGCAATCTCGGGCAGAGCGCCTATATTGCTGCAAACGCAGCACTCGCGGCCATTGCGCTCAATCGCTTCGAGCAAAACAAGGCAGCACTCTCGGTGGAATGGGGAGCTATCTCCGGGATCGGAATGCTGCATGCAAATGAGGCTGCTGCACGACTATTCGAGACTGCGGGAATAGGCAATATGTCCGCGGACGAAGCGCTAGAGCAAATGCCATATATGCTCTCCCTGCGTTTTCCTGTGTTGTCATGTGCCAAGATTGACTGGGAGAAGTGGGCTTCCGTTTTCCCTGCGATGGACAACATGCCCAGATTTTCGCTGCTACGCTCCACAAGGTCTGGCGACGGCCGAGATAGTAAGCACCTGACGCGCTTGCGAGCATTAAACGAAAATCAGCGTCTCGATTATGTCGTGGCCCAGGTAAAAGAGATCGTCTCCAAAATACTTTATGTTGACGTCTCGAAAATCAGTGACACGGCACGCCTTTCAGAACTGGGGATCGACTCCCTTGCCGGTGTCGAATTGCAAAGTGCATTACGTATCGAATTAGGAGTCGACATCTCCGTGCTTATGCTCGCACGTGATGAGACAATCCAGCAGATGGCCCAAAGCTTTCTCGAAAAATTATACGTCGAACATACTGTCGAAAAATAATGAGTAACGATTTCGTAGTTTTGGCACGGGCTAACGGGCAGGAAATTCTCGATTGGCGTTATAGTAGCCTGATTGATCTCCTTGCTTTCCAGGCGGAAAGAAAGCCTGATCAGCGTTTGTATACATTCCTTGGAGATGGAGAGAACGAAACCGAGAGCGTGTCCATGAGCGAGTTTGCAAGGCTTGTGGCATCCTTGTCAGGGTGGCTCACAGGTCTGCTTCCGCAAAGCGCTCGTGTGATCCTCCTGTACGATAACGGCCTCGATTACATGATTGGGCTACTGGCTTGCATAAACGCAGGCCTTGTTCCCGTGTCCGGCGTACAAGCCACAGCTTTCGGGGCTCGAGATCGTTTCCTGACGATCAAAAAAGATTCCGAGGCGGTCGCTACCATCGGAAATCAGACAACTCTGCGTAATTTCCAGAAAGCATGTGCGGACGTAGAGAAGGATAACGGTTTCCGTTGGATTTCTACTGACGGTAGAGGGCAGAATGCTCATTTTAATCTAAAGTCAATTCCGGCAAGTTCTATAGCCATGGTGCAATATACATCTGGGGCGACAAGATCACCCAGGGGGGTCGAGTTAAGCCATAGGAACATCCTTTTCAATTTATATAAGCAGGGAGAAGTGTTCGGCTATGAAAACGGTGATTGCGGGGTAAATTGGCTGCCTCTTTCACATGACATGGGGCTGATTGGCGGTGCCCTGATGGCATTGGCGGCAGGAGGGCATTGCGTGCTATTGCCCCCGGAAACTGTGGCAGAGGAGCCTGCGCGATGGTTGAGAGCCATCAGTCGCTATCGTGCCAGTTTTTCCGGCGGCCCTGACTTCATGTATGATACGTGCACACGCACGATCGACCCCACGCAGTATGCCACTCTAGATTTGTCATCATGGAAAGTTGCCTTCACGGGTGCGGACCATATCAGGTCACAAACGATCAAAGCCTTCGGAGAACGTTTCTCGAACTGCGGGTTCGATGGCCAATCGTTCCTGTCGTGTTATGGCTTGGCAGAAGCTACGCTATTAGTGACAGCATCTCATCAAGGAGGAGGTATCTCCTTCATGGAAGTCTCGAGATCCGGTTTGGCCCAAGGTGTTGTCGCATCTCCAATCGATGATCAAGACACGCGCATATTGGCTGATTGTGGGAATCTTATCGACGATATTAGCGTGTCCATTATCGATGGTGATACCAATGCTGCCGTTCCAGAGAAGGTTCTGGGAGAAATAATCATAAAGAGCGCTAGCGTCTCTAGAGGGTATATTAAGAAAAATGAAAATATTGATCAAATATTTAAAAAATCAGAAGATGGAAGTGAAAATTATATCCTGAGGACGGGAGATCAAGGATTCATTTTCGACAATCATTTATTCGTTACAGGACGAGCCGATCATCGGATCGCCGTGGACGACTGTGTTTTTGACTCGAACGATCTTATTTCTTGCCTGAGCCCTTTCGGTTCCGAAATCCGACTCTCATCTATTTGCATATTTGTCGAAGCGAGCCGTATTGCCCAAACCTTATTTGTTCTTGTCGAGATGAGCCGCTTGTCTGGGACTATCCGTGACGGATTGGCGAACGACTTGGTTAGAAGGATATACGCAAGTTTCCCTGTCGAGGATGTTCGCGTATTCCTGTTGCGTCCCGGTAGCGTACTCAAGACACCTAGCGGTAAGGTACGGCTAGGTGACACGCGCAATGTATTCCTTTCCGGTGATCTTCTTATATTAGGGCAGTCCGAGCTAACGATATCAAACAAAAAACGCATAAAATTGAAAAAAATTGTCAATCAGAAGATATGAATATTAATTCCATGTTATTGTGTAGGTTTGTGATTTGCAAAATATAGTCGTATGTTGCAGAGAGACATACCTCTGACTTATCGCGGTATATTTTTTCAACCAAGATAGGCAGGGTAACGATATGCATAGATGCCGCATATATGTGAATACGAAATATATAATATATGAATAAACTGTATATTTCTGCAATATTCTAACGAGACTATCTTCAGGTAGCTTGGTCAAGGAAGTAAAATAGTGTCAGTAAAAAAGACCCGATTTGATGTAGCGATAATTGGCGCCGGCTTTGCCGGACTGACTCTTGCTTATCAAATTACAAAAGAAAACTCTGGCATAGATATTTGCGTCATAGATCAGAAAGAGTTTCCTAGAGATCCCTCACTTCATACTATAGGCGAGTCATTGAATGAGGTTGGAGGTATATATGTTTCCTCTATACTTGATTTGAAAGATCACATGGCGTCATCTTTTTTCTCGAAAAAAGGAATGAGATTCTTCTTCGAAAAAGAAGATGGTTATTGTGAGCTCGGTATAAACAGTACACCACTCAACGCATCGTTTCATTTCAGACGAGGTCAATTTGAAAATGACTTGTACGAAATGCTTAAACCCAATGTCACGTTCTTAACAGGATATAAGTGCATTGGTACGGACCTGGAAAAAAATCTGAAAACGCTGACCGTTATAGACGAAGCTGGGGTAGAAAAACACTTGAGTGCCGAATGGCTTGTCGACGCTTCAGGAATGAAGAAGACGATTGCGAGAAAATTAGGAATTACAAAAAAATTACCATTAAATCATTCATCTGTCTGGTTCAGAGTTGATGGGGATCTGGATATAAACGAGATCTATCCTGTCAATGATGAAAATACATCAATGTTCTCCGCAGATATCCGCAACAAAGCTTCGGTGCATCTGGAGGGGCCGGGGTATTGGGTCTGGATCTTGCGTCTAGGCGCAGATGTTACGAGCGTAGGTATAACCTTCAACGAAGACAGCTATAGCTTCGGTGATTTATCTGATCTGGATCGGGCCCTATCATGGCTTGATTCAAGAGAAAAATATTTCTCTGCTTATCTAAAAGAGAAACAATTCAAGATACTTGATTTCAAGACGCTTCGTAGATTTTCGAGTCAGTCGGAAAGATCGATTTCCGAAGAAAACTGGGCCCTCATAGGGGACGCTTACGGTTTTTGGGACCCTTATTATTCAAATGGTTTCGATATGATTGGTGTGCAGAACACTATCCTGACTCGTATTATTGCCGATAAAACGGACCACGGTTATAGGGGGGAACTCATCGATTTCTCCAATAAGTTTGTGGAATTAATATTCCAGTCGATGAAAATCATGTTCAGTGATTTTTATGATAGAAAAAACAATTGGGATTTTATTGTCTATAAGTACTTAGTTGACTCGATATTTTATTTCTCTTTCGGTTGCGTTATAATGATTGGGTTTGATTTCAAAAGCGACGAAATCAATGCGCGCGGGTTGAAAATATTCGAGGAGGCACTCGTAATCTACGACGAGATCGTTTCGTTCTTGGCAAAGCGATTCGAGGCCGGCGGACTCAGTGAGGCGAATCAATACATTTCTCTCTCTGGAACAATTTTCACCGATGTCAATGCAAATATGCAAAGCGTCGTTGGGAGCCCTGATAAATCATTGGAGCTGCTAGGTAAAAACCTTGAGATGTTTATTCAGATAAAGGACGAGATAAAATCAGGTGCCAAGATATCAGACATATTACAGAGTGGCGCATTTAATAGGGTGCACCATGGTTTGTGAAATCTAAATATTATATATTCGGCCAAGCGTATTGCGTATCAGATGTTTTGTTTGGTTCCCTTGCTGATGCGGGTTCATAGCCAGAACATGACGGTAGCGGCAAGGCAGGTGCCGCAGACGAACACGGTCGGGCATCTGTCGTAGCGTCTGGCGACGCAGCATCAACCCTCGAGCCGGCCGAAAATGATCTCGATACGATTGCGGCGCCGGTACTGACGTTTGCCAGAGCTCGCGGGCGTCGTGCGGGATCTTCGGCTTGCAATGCAGGGTCTGATCCGTTTTTCTTCCAGTCCGTCTCTGAACCAGTCGGCGTCATAGCCGCAATCGGCCAGAAGCCATTCCGCCGCGGAAAGACTGTTCTGCAGGGCCGCGGCATCTGTGCGATCGCTGATCGAGCCTGCTGCCATGAATAAGGCTGAGCGGCTGGCCGTTCCTGTCGGCAATTGCGTGCAACGTCGTGTCCATGCCCTCTTCGTTCGCCCCATCAGGCAGCCCGCATCCCTTTTCAGCCCGCAGGTTGCCGGCTGTGCGGTGCGCCTTCAGACAGGTTGCCTCGATCATGATCGTCTGATGGCCCGACCTGCCAGTAGCCAGGCCGTTCGTCATGCGGGCAAAAAAAACCGGGCAGCCCCCCCCAGCGCTTCCGGCAATCGTAGAGCGTCCTGGGGAATTCGTGTTTCCAGGATGCCTCCCGCCAGCGCAGCACGTTGCGGTTCACGAGGATGATCCCGCTGAATGCGCGCCGATTATCGACGCGCGGCTTGCCAGGGCTTTTCAGAAGGAATGCTCCATACGAGCCATATGCTCGTCCGTCAGCCAATTCCGCCAGCGTCTTCGCGCCCCGGATTACCTTCAGCGCAACACGGGACTTGAACTCGCTCGAATACCGTTCCAGCGTAGCCTTGCTCATAAATCCGCCTTCCTTCAGGCCGGTCGATCACTTAACCCTCGGTCTGAAAAACCGGGTTCATCTCTCTTCCTGCACTGTCACCAGAAGGGTAGAAACGGGTCCGTTTGGTGCAGCATGGCGAATAGCGGGGCAGGGACGGAAAATGGCAGGCGAAGCTTATCTTGATGAATGGAAAGCAGCGCTCAGCCGGGCAACGGGCGCGCTCTATCTTGTCATGGTCGAATGTATTGCCCACGCGATCCGCAAAGGGGATTTGCAGGAGGGTGAGAGACTCCCTCCTCAGCGCGAGATGGCTGCCCGTCTGGGCACCAATCTCAGTACGGTGACCCGCGCCATTGGCGAGGCGCAAAAGCGCGGCCTGCTCGATGCAACGGTCGGACGCGGTACATTCGTCAGGATCAACGCAGGCGACGGTTCGTGGCGTCAGACCGGCGCCAGCGTGATCGATCTCACCATGAACTCACCGCCTCTTCCCCGCGACCCGTCACTACAGGCCATGATCCAGGGTGAAATCGCCTCTATATTTCGCCATCAGGATGTGCAGTCTCTGATGTCATACCGCGTGACTGGCGGAACGCAGCAGGATCGCCAGCTTGGAGTCAACTGGCTCGCTCCTGTTCTGGGGCGCAGGCGGGCAGGTGAATTGCTGATTGTGCCGGGTGCCCAGGTCGCGCTGTCGGCCATCATGAGTTCGCTTGTCAGGTCGGGTGAGGCGATTGTCACGGATTATCTGACCTATCCGGGCATGAGGTCGATTGCCGCCCAGTTTGGCTATGTGCTGCTTGGGGTCGAACATGATGAGGAGGGCATGAACCCTGAAGCGCTGGAGGAACTCTGCGCGCAGCACAGACCCCGGGTTCTCTATTGCACCCCGACCCTGCACAATCCGACCACGGCCACCTGGTCAGTCGCCCGGCGTGAGGCGATATTGGGTATCGCCAGACGCTATCAGGTGCAGATTGTCGAGGACGATCCCTATAGTCTCCTTCTCAAGGCGTCGCCGCCAACGTTGGCGATGCTCGATCCGACGCGTGTCATCTATGTCGCCACCTTGTCCAAAGTGCTCAGCCCCGGTTTGCGCACGGCTTATATCGTTCTGCCCGGCGCGGAGATGACCCGCCGCATCACCTCGGGCGTGCGGGCCATTTGTCAGGCCAAGGCAGGCCTGCTGGATGCGCTCGTGTCACGCTGGATCGAGACCGGTATCGCCCAGCAATGCCTGCGCAGCATCCGCGAGGAGCTGACCCAGCGCCATTATGTGCTGAGGCAGGTGATGAGCGATCATTTTCATGACCGTTCACCCAGCCCTCATGTATGGCTGCCTTTGCCAGAATGGTGGACCAGTGCCGATTTTGTGGCATTCGCGAGGCGGCAGGGGCTGGCGCTTGTGCCCGGCTCTGTCTTTGCGGTGACCGGGCATGCACCCCCGGCGGTGAGGATCGCACTTGGAAGCGCCCCTGACCTCTCCGGGCTGCGGGACTCGCTTATCAATCTGCGCTCCGTACTGGATTATCGCCCCGCAGGCGGATTTTCAGATATCGTATGAACGAGATAGTGCGTGCTGTGGTTCACGAAAAAGAGAGCGAAAACCTGTTCGTTTTCAATGGCATAGGCTTGTTGCAATGATTTGTCATTGAATGATTAGTATATTGTTTGGTGTTGTATCAGATAATATCCCCTAAAATCCTCAATAGTTCCGTTTGTATGGCCTTTCGGTCCATACAATATTTTGCATTTGCAGTCAGTTTCGGGCACGGTGCGAGAGAAGGGAACAGGGCGTTCCGGTTCTGCCATACGCGGCAGGGCAGAGTGGCCCTATCCAGGAAAACCAGCAACGGGATGGCGCCGGGGATATTCGCTCCACCGTCGACGCCTCTCCGTCAGGGAGAGTAAGAATGACCGCAGAAGTCGCCAACATGACGCTGGAAATGAGAGAAGAAAAGGCGCAGCGCCGTCTGCGCTACCGCATGATTGCCATGGTGGTCGGCGTGCTTATGTTCCATGTCTGTCTTGCCTGGGCCATCGCGGGCACCTCGGTCGATATGCAGGATCACTTCCACACCAATTACTGGGCTCTTGGCGCCACTTTGTTCTGGGCCATGTATGCCGTTTACAACATGAGCGTCTCGTAAGAGCGCTTATCCTCTCTTCCGCGTGACGAGGCGGCCATCACGCGGCGATAGATCGCCTCGTAATTGTCGATCATCGTCTCACGGCTATAGAAAACCTCTGCCCTGTGCCGGGGAAGCGACCTGTCAACGCGTGACGCCTCCCGGATCGCGAAGGCCAGGCCGTCAACATCCCCCGGTGCCGCATAACGTCCGGCTGTCTCGCCGATAATCTCTCTCGCAGCACCCTGATCGAACGATGCCACAGGCAATCCGCTCGCCATGGCCTCGACAGCAATCAGGCCAAAAGGCTCATCCCAGCAGGGCGTGAATAGCAACAGTGCGGCCTGCTGCATCTCACTCGACAGGGCGGCGCCTTCCAGAACACCGCCATACGTGATGCCCTCTCCCAACTCAGGTGCGATCTCCTGATCGAAATAGGCTCTGTCCTCCAGATACCCGAAGAGACGAAGCGACATATTGGCGCGTTTTGCCGCCGCGATGGCAAGATGCGGACCTTTGTTGCGTGTAATCCGCCCGCACCAGATGGCGTGATCGCCTCCTGAGGCACCGAAGGGCCAGCAGGCCATGTCGATCCCGTTATGCACAACCAGGCTCTCGGGCGGGATGGCCTGCCCCCACCATGAGATATTCTGTCGGGCGGATGTCACTGTGACATGATGGGTGTCACTCAGCGTGTCACGCACGATGCCGTGTATGGCGTCAAATGGCGGGACATGCAGCGACGTCACGCAAGGCAGGCCCGTGCGTTTTGCTTCCTGCATCACGAAGCGATGGAGGGAGTTGTTGTGAACAATGTCATAGTGTCCCGAAAAAATCCGGTGGCGGGCTGCGCCAAACGCCTTGTCGAGAACGGTGTAGAGCTCCGGATGGGGGTTCGTATTTTCCCAAGGGTAGTCGCGGTCATAGTGAACAGGCAGCAAGGGGTCGATCGTAAAGACGGGATTGCTGTCACCCGCAGCGAAAAGCGTGACGTCATGCCCTCGCGCCATCAGGCCTCGCGCAAGATGAAAACTATGCGCTTCCATCCCACCCTTGAATGGTTCGGCAATCGGGTGGCGCGGATGCGCCACGAGGGCAATGCGGAGCGGGTGGTTCATGATGACGACCCGTCACTCAGCCGCGATGGCGACAGGGTTCACCGCGTCGGGGCGTAAAGAGCCATGAGGTACTGGCAGGGGCGGGGCAGTTTCAGTCGGTCGCAGCGCAGCGAAAGCGGCTTCACGTGTTGCCTGACGCTGCTCAAGAATTCTGATGACCGAAGCCGTATTGGCATAGGGCTGATGAGCCTGCTGTCCTGTCAGGGCCAGATCGTCTGCATTGGGGGCACGCAGGATACGGATGGGCTGGCCAGGCGTGTCATCAATCAGCCCCATGAGCCGGAACGCATGAAGCCAGTGGCCCATGGTACGGTAGCCCCATTTGCTCTCGAAAATCTCGGCGTTCCGCACCACCGTCTCAAGGTGGTGGACGGGCGGCATATGATGCGTGTGGTGCTGATGATAGACGCGTGCGCCGTTGACCCAGGCCAGGGCATTGCCGGCCAAAGTGAAACCCTTGGCAAAATCCGTGTCCTCACCGCCATAGCCGGTAAAGCCTTCGTCGAACCCGCCAGAACTGGCGAAGCGTGTCCCGCGAATGGCGAAATTGAGCGACCAGAAGCAGCGATAATCTGGGCAGGATTCCACCCCATAGGCCGGGGGCCCCCGGCGGTCGGAATGACGCTCGCTGACGGCTTCGAAAGCGGCATAGGTCCAGCCTTCATCATTTGCCCCAGCGGGGAGGTACATGACCTCACCCATCAGCAGCCCGTCGCAGGTTTCCAGCGCATCGCGGTAATCCCGCAGGCAATGCGGTGCCGGGATACAATCGATATCGAGAAATACGAGAGCCTCACCGATGGCTTCCGACGCGGCAAGATTACGCGCGGCAGATAGGTTCATTACCCCGGCAGGGGCAAGGATCTGACGTACGGGAAAATCCACCTCTGGCAGGTTTTCATAGGGCGTATCCTGCATCACGATAACGATGAATTCGTCAGGCTGGACGCTCTGGCGCGACAGACCGTGCAACATATTGGCCAGATGGCTGGCGCGCCCTCTGGCAAGGGTCAGAACCGAAAGCGTGTTCATGGCAGGAAGCTTTCATGCGCGGTAGCGCCGGTCATGGTGGAAGGGGGCTCGTTCCAGAGGCGGGCAATCAGGGTTTCAAGCCAGTGCGCAACACCCTCGGCGGGACGATCATCGATGGCGCTGCGCTGGATGCCGGGATGGTGGTTCGCATAGGTCTCATCAAGCGCTTTTCTCCATGCGAGCGCCGAAGCCGGCATGTGCTGGCGTATGACGGCCATATGGGCGGCTTCGAGGCATTCAGCCTTGCGACGCTGTTCATCGAAATAGCGCCATTCAGGAATGGCGAGCCACGGCTTGCCGGCAGCGAGAATTTGTTGGCAGGTCGTATTGCCTGTGCTTGCAATGATGCAATCGGCCGCGGCGATATAGTCCGTCGCGTTCAATACCCACCCGCGATGAACAATATTGCCAGGCTCTGTTGCGTGCCAGTCGCGTTCCAGCGCGCCGATTGTGACCCACAAAGCATCGGGGTGGTGGCGTGCGCCGACCGTGATGGGGGCCAGAGTGAAGCCCGATCCGCCGCCGCCCGTCATGACAAGGATCATCTCCCGGTCGGGAGCAATGCCGATGCGTTGTCGGGCCACTTCCTTTTCTGGCAGGATCTCGGGCTTGCCGAGGCCACCGGCGAAGAAAATCTGCTGTAGCCGTGAGGCCGTCCATTCAGGCTGTGCAAGCTGGGCCGAAAACGGCGCCAGCAGACCGACCGCGCCATCATAAGCAGCCTGATGGCCCTCGTCGTCACGGTCGCCATGTTGCAGGATCTTGATATGCGGCACACTGCATAGGCGGCAAAGCTGGGCAATTTCGGCCGAGACATCACAAATCATCAAGGCCGGGTCTGCCTCGACAAACCATGCCACTATCTGCCCCATGGCCTGACGTATGCCGGGCCAGCCAAGCGGCGCACAATGCAGGGTGCGCGGCGTGGGCACATCTGCCAGCGCCGCGTTTTCCGCCCCGGTCGCTTCGAAAAGCGACGGAATGACGGTCAGGCTGACATGAGCGGGCAGGTCAGGAAACAGATCGGCGCGGGCACAGAAAATGCGTACCGGTCGCGTATCGGGCAGAGCGTTGATAATCGCGAGGCAACGCTCGGCATGACCGCGACCCTGATGATGCACGAAATAACCAATAGGGCGTGTCATGCGGACCATCCGGACCGTTGCGGCTGGATTGCGCCGTCAAGCAACTGGGAGAACGCAGGCAAGGGAAGAACCGATGGCGCGATGCTGCCCGACGGCAAGACAGTTGCCGCGACCCTGCGCGGTGCAGGGCGTGCCACGCGTTGGCGCTGGCGTCCAAGCTTGCGGTAGAATGCAACAGAGTCTGCGGCGTAGTTTTCCCAGCCCAGAAGCGCCTGATGACCGATCGCTGAGCCTGAAAGCCGTGCCCATAGTTCAGGCGACGACAGCAGATGGTTCAGCCGTTCCGTCAGGCTGTCTGATGAATCAGGGGAGAAAAGCAGGCCATGCCCCAGTCTGGCGATGATATCGACCGGACCACCCCGATTTGTGGCGAGGACGGGCAGCCCGACCGAGGCCGCTTCGAGCAGGGTAAGACCGAAGGGTTCGTGACGCGCTGGATTGACAAAAACGCCTTTTGTATGCGCCACAAACCGGTAGAGACCGGCAACATCACGCGCCTCATGAGCGGCAGGTAGAGCAAATTGCGCCTCCAGCCCCGCTTCATGCCGAATGTGATGCAGTTGTGCGATCACATCGGCTTCTTCCGTGCCGGGTTGCACACCGGCATGTTGCCCTGCGAGGATGACCAGATTGGCGCGCTCGCGCAGGCCAGGGTCACTGGCATAGGCCTGAGCCAGAAGAACAAGGTTCTTCTTCTCGACAGCGCGGGCGATGGCCAGGATGACGGGGCGATCAGGATGAGCCAGATGGTGGGCGATGAAGGCCCGCCCTTGCGCGGCGGGTGCGGGATCGAGCGTGGGGACGCCAGGTGTGATCAGGCGAAGGCGTGAGCGGTTGAAGGCGACGCCGTAGCGGGGGATCTGGTGGCTCGCTTCATCGCGAGTTGAAACGATGATGCCATCGGCCTGAGCGATGGCGCTTCGCTCCATGGTGATACGTGCGTGAAGAGCCGGGCAATTGCGCCCTCCCGCCTGCAATTTATCGATGCCTAGCGCATGGGGCGTGTAGATGACGGGAATATTCAGCTTTTGCGCAAGCGCCAGACCAAGCTGGGCAGCATCGGCAAAATGCACATGAATAGCGTCGTAATGCTGGTCCGGGCGGCTCGCATGGCGCAGCAGGGCTTCGGTCAGGGCAGGGAGGTCCGCAAGGGCGGCATCTTTTTCGCGGTAAGGCGAGGCTGGTGCACCGATGCGCTGGATTGTGATCTTCTCCGAGACACTTTCGATTTCCTGATCGTGAATCAGACCGAGGGAGTCATTACGAAAACGTCTCGTAATGATTGTGATATGATCAACGTCAGGACGGGCAGCCTGTGCATTGGCTGCCGCAAGCACATAAGCGATATGACCGCCCGTATCAGGTGTAATTCCGTAGGTAACCGGGGGCGCACGCAAACAGCCGCCCAACGCAATGTGGAGTATATGCACGCGTCACCTCGCTCATGGGGCAATGTAACGTTTTCGGGAGAGAACGGGTTGCGCCGCTCAGGGACACATTCCTCGTCCGGCTCCCTCTTGTGGCGCTTGGGAGACTCTCGCAGAATCACGAGCGGTCTTGCAAAGCCGACTGCGGATGGTTGCCGACGCCAGTTCCTCGCGGCAGGGCGTCCGGTGGGGATAGGGATGTGTATGCCCGAAGGTGTGCGACAGGCAGCATTGTCTCAGCCTGTCGCACAAGAAAAAAATCAGTCCCGATTGATCAGGATATCAATTGGCGGGCGGCCATTGAGATAACCCAGCGAGAAAGTACCTGTCTCGGGCGCAATACCGTCATGCAGCAGGCTGCGCCAGGCGCCCTGAACAGGAAGCATCGTTTCGCTCAGGTCACGATGGTGGACGCATAGACCTTCATCCGGGGCCATCCCCATCGTCAGCCGCGGCGCAATGATGAGGCAGGAGCCTTCCATCGTTTGCCGCTGGAAGGCAATCACATGCTCTGCCAGAGGGCCGGTGGCAATGAGTGGCAGATAACGCCCGGAAGCAAATAGATCCGTGTTCTCGAGGCGAAGAGCCAGAACAGTTGTGATCAATGCCTGCTTGATGCGCCCATTCTTCCACCCGGCGCTACTCTGGGAGAAGGGCAGGGCTTCATCGAGCATTGCCCGATGGGCGGGATAATCGACGGGTCGACGGTTATCCGGATCGACAAGGCTAAAATCCCAGGTTTCACGGCCCTGATACAAGTCCGGAACCCCGGGGCTGGTCACACGCAGCAAGGTCTGGGACAGGCTGTTGAGCGTGGCCGCCGGGCTGATGCGCTCGACATAGGATGACAGGCTTTTGCCAAAATCCCCGGTCATGCAGCGATGGGCGAAATTCAGACAGGCTTTTTCATAGGCTTCGTCAGGATTGCTCCACCCGGTCTGGCTGCCTGCTTCGCGCAGCGCCTTGATCAGATAGGCGTCAATACGTTCGCTGTAATCGCTGACACCAGCCTCATCCAGGGGCCAGGAGGAAATCAGCGTCTGGAAGATGAAATAGGCATCGGCTGGTATGGGGGAGGGGCCATGGGCAGTCTTTTCAAGGAAAGCCTGGCTCTGGTCCTGCCAGCGCCGCGCTGTTTCCGGCCAGTCGGCTGCGGGCTCACTGAGAACCATGAGCCGAGCCCGCCCATCCTCTCCGCGCTTATGGTCATGCGTTGCGGTGGTAAGGAGTGCCTGGGGGTGGTTGGCCAGACGCTCGATATTCAAGCTGTGAAAGCTCTTCACAGAGGCGGCGAACCGATCGGGGCTACAACCGACATCGTTGCGCGAGAGAAGGCGGGCATAGCGATAGAACGCTGTATCCTCCCCAGCCTTGGCCGTGAGAGGCGCTGTGAGATGTTCGAAGCGTTCGAGAATATCCTGCCTTTCCGTCGTGTCGATCCGGGCATCGGCAAGGTACTGGCAAATCTGGTTCAATATCTCGTGCTGATAGACGGGCAGAATCTGCTGTGCTGCAAGACGCGCCCTGTCGATGGCGCGGAAATCGGCCCCGGAATCGCCACCATCGGCGAAATAGCTGCGATAGACCGGAAAGACGGTCAGCAGGGCGCGCAGGGCAAGGCCAATGGCGTGCGAGGTAAGGTCACGCCCGGAAGGGAACTGCCCCGCAAGCCTTGTGGTCAGCGCCTCGAAATCGCCTACGAAAGAAGTGTCGAGTTTCTCATGCCGGGCAGCGTGCTCGACAGTCTCGAAATCAGCCGGACCGTAAGCGGACCAGAACGTGGTCAATGGTGCCTCGCCACTCGGGTCGTGAAGGGCGAGATCAACCTGCTCAAGAAAATCGTAACCAGTCGTCCCCGTGACCGGCCATTCCAGTGGCAGGATTTCGTTCTTCTGAAGAATCTTCTCGATGAAGAAAGGTGCCTGATCGCGCAGACCTTCAGGCCGTTCCCGCCGCAAGGTGTCCAGACGGGCGCGTAGTCTCGTGCAGTATTCCGCCGGGCGAGCGAGGCCATCGACATGATCCACGCGCAAGCCGTCGATCAGGCCGTCACGATAGAGCTCAAAAACGAGTTTATGCGCGTCATCGAATACGTCTTTCCGGTCCATACGCAGGGCAACCAGAGAGGTAACATCGAAAAACCGGCGCCAGTTGACCAGATCGCCTGCAACGCGCCACCAGGCCAGACGGTAGTGCTGCGCCTCAAGCAGGGCTTCCAGTCTCTCCCGCCCGCTCTTGCTGTCAGGGGTGATCAGTGCATTGAGTTTCGCCAGGGTTTCATCGGTCATGACCGACATTCCAACGCTTCCGGCTTCGGCAAGCAATGCGGCTTCGCTTTGTGCGGACAGAGGATAGAACTGATCGCCGTAATGGATGGCGAGATGGTTGGACGCCTTATGAAAAGCTATCTTAAGGTCACCGCTCCTGATGGTGTCATCAAGGGGGTCGCCGAGAAATGGCAGCAGCACCTTGTTGTGCAGCATCGGGCTGGCTGGTGACCAGTCGATGTCGAAATGCTGGGCATAGGCGCTGTCTCGCCCGTGGCGCAGGACATCCATCCACCAGTGATTGGCGCAGCCGACCCCCATATGGTTGGGGACAATATCGAGGATAAGCCCCATGCCCTGGTCACGTAGCGCCGCAACCAGATTCTGCAGCCCTTCAATGCCGCCACGATCAGGGTCGATCGTGTGGCAGTCGACCGTGTCATAGCCGTGCATGGAGCCGGGGGTGGAGGACAGGAGCGGCGATGCATAGAGATGGCTGATCCCGAGTTTTCTGAAATACGGAACCAGCGGGATGGCGTCATTCAGGGTGAATTCACGATGAAATTGCAGCCGCAGGGTTGCTGTCAGAGGCAGATAGGTCATGCGCGTCACTCCAGTCCGGCCACCAGACTGCCGGGTGGCAGTTCTTCTACGGCGCGTCGCGCTGCCGAGCTATAAAGGAGCGTGGCAGGTTCGGAAATCTTGCAGGTCTCGTGGTCAGAAAGATTGATGGCGATCGACAGGATTGATCCATCGTCGAGTTTCCAGCGCGCCAGCACCGATTTATCGCCGATCACGCTGGCATCGAGGCTGTGCACATTCGAGAGTCTTGGCACAAGAAAGCGTTTGCGCAGGGAGAGGAGACTATGGGTGCGGTCAAGCCAGATACGCCCATCCAGCGTGGCGCGCTCATCACGATCCGGGCGCGACTGATCGAAGGTCGAGAGCGCATTGGGGTCAGGGATGGTCTTGCGCTTTTCGGGATCCTGAAACGAGGCGAATTTGGCAAATTCCTTGCGTCTGCCCTCACGCACGGCGTCAGCCAGTTTATCATGAAAATCGCAGAAGAATAGGAAGGGTGTGGTGCAGCCCCATTCCTCCCCCATGAACAGCATCGGGACCATGGGGCTCAGCAGCAAAAGAGCATAGGCTGCATGGAGGGCCTCGGGCGCTGCGAGTGAAATCAGACGTTCACCCATGGCACGATTGCCGGTCTGGTCATGGTTTTGAAGGAACAGGATGAATTTGGTTGCGGGCAGGTCACCGCTCGGCATGCCGCGTTTCTTGCCCGAATACGGGTTCATCTCTCCCTGATAGGCAAATCCCTCATGCAGCACGCGGGCGAGTATGCGCGTGGGGTTGTCGGCGAACATCTCATAATAGCCCTCCTTCTCCCCCGTGAGCATGACATGCAGCACGTTATGGCCGTCATCATTCCATTGGGCGGTATAGCCATCACGCAGGAGGCCTGCGTCGTTGTTTTCGTTTTCGAGAATGAGATGCACGTAGCGACCGGGCTCGATTGTCCCGGTGACGCGCTTGCGCAGCTTGCCGAACCACGCATGATCGGTAATGGCCGAGGCCGCATCAATGCGCGCACCGTCAAACCGGAATTCCATCAGCCAGTAGAGCACATTGTCGATGAAGAAATCGGCCACTTCGGGCTTGGCAAAAGCAATGCCAGTGCCCCAGGTGGAATTGTTATCGTGATCGAAAAATGCTTCGGCGTAGTCATGCAGGAAATTCCCGTCCGGGCCAAAATGGTTATAAACCACATCCAGCAACACCATCATGCCTTTGGCATGAGCCGTGTCGATGAGCCGCTTCAGCGAATCAGGGTCGCCATAGGCCTGCGTCGGGGCGTAGGGCAGGACACCATCATACCCCCAGTTACGCGTGCCGCCGAAGCTGTTGACGGGCATGATCTCGATGGCCGTGATACCCAGCGCCTTGAGCTCATCCAGACGATCGCGCACGCCATCAAAACCGCCGAGCAAGCCTGCATGAAGCTCGTAAATGACGGCTTCGACCCAGGGGCGGCCAGCCCAGTTCCGTGTTTTCCAGACATGGGAAGATGGGTCTGTCACGACGCTCGGCCCATGCACGCCATCCGGCTGACTCCGGCTGGCCGGATCGGGAACGGCAAGATCGTCACGTACGCGATAGCGATAGCGGGCACCTGACGGACATGACGTTGTCAGGGTGAACGTACCGTCAGGTTCGGCCTGCATGGGCAGGGGCGCCGCGTTTTCCAGTTCGAGGCTGACGGCCTCGCATGACGGCGCCCAGAGCGCGAAACGTGTTGTTCCGTCACTCTGGGGGGTGGCACCAAAACGGGTCTGGTAGAGATACGCTTCTGGCATTGGTGCCTCCGGTTGGGGACGGGTCAGCCGTGCTTCGGGACGAGATACAGAACGGCGAGAGGAGGAAGCGTCAGGACGAGTGAATGTTCCATGCCATGAGCAAATTCTTGCGACGCCATGACGGGATTGTCATGAACTACACCAGAGCCACCCAGCTCGCTGCGGTCGGTGTTGACGCGTTCGACCCACGCCCCACCACACGGCACGCCGATGCGATACGCGTGATGGACCACGGGCGTCATGTTGCACACGACGAGAACAGGGTTAGCCCCCGGGGCCTGACGCAGCCAGGCGAAAACCGTATTTTCGGTATCGTCTGCGATGATCCATCTGAAACCGTCATGGTGGAAATCATGGGCGCTAAGCGCCCTTTCCTCGCGATAGACCGCGTTCAGCAGGCCGACCGTATCGTGCATACCCTTGCCGAGATGATCGTGCAGGCGGTTCCAGGCGAGTTCGCGGTCATTGTGCCATTCTTCCCACTGGGCGAGTTCACCGCCCATAAAGAGCAGCTTCTTGCCCGGATAGGCCCACATCAGGGCGTAATAGGCGCGCAGATTGGCGTGTCGGCGCCAATCATCACCCGGCATGCGCGATAAAAGAGAGCCTTTGCCGTGCACTACTTCATCATGAGACAGCGGCAGGACGAAGTGTTCAGTGTAGGCGTAGACCATGCCGAAAGTAAGGTTGGACCCGTGGTGACGCCGCCATAGCGGGTCCTGCTGCATATAGTGCAGCGTGTCGTGCATCCATCCCATGTTCCATTTGAAGCGGAATCCCAGTCCACCAACCTCGGCAGGCGCCGTAACACCGGGCCAGGCTGTGGATTCCTCGGCAATCAGGGCTGCGTCATGACAATAATCACGGATGATACCTGAAAGCTCGCGCATGAAACTCACAGCTTCGAGGTTTTCGCGCCCACCGTGGATATTCGGGCGCCATTCCCCTTCCTTGCGGCTGTAATCGCGGTAAAGCATCGAGGCCACAGCATCGACACGAAGCCCATCAATGTGAAAATTCCGAAGCCAGTAAAGTGCGCTGCCTGTCAGGAAATTGCGAACCTCGGTCCGGCCGAAATTGTAGATCAGCGTGTGCCAGTCCTGGTGGTAGCCCTCCATGGGGTCGGAGTATTCGTAGAGATGCGTGCCGTCGAACTGAGCAAGACCATGCGTGTCGGCTGGAAAATGCGCCGGGACCCAATCCATGATGACCCCAAGACCGGCCTGATGGCAGCGATCCACAAAGCGTGCGAATTCGGCGGGTGTGCCGTGACGCGACGTGGGGGCATACATACTGAGCGGCTGATAGCCCCATGAGCCCGAAAAGGGATATTCCGTGATCGGCATGAGCTCGATATGAGTAAAGCCAAGTTCGGTGACGTAAGGGATGAGCTTGTCGCCTAGATCATTCCAGCTCACATAACCAGTCGGACTATTGAGACGCTGCCATGAGGGAACATGCACTTCATAGATCGAGATTGGTGCCTCAAGCGATTGTCGCGTCGCACGATGGGCCATCCAGTCCTGATCCTGCCAGTCGTGTTCAAGCGGCGGTGCCACGATTGAAGCTGTAGCTGGGGGCAACTCGGCATAACGTGCATAGGGGTCAGCTTTGGCCGGGAGAATAATGCCAGCCTGTGTCATGACCTCGAATTTATAGCGCTCGCCAGACCCGATGCCGGGAACGAACAGCTCCCATATGCCCGCGCTGTGGCGCAAACGCATGATGTGACGGCGGCCGTCCCAGATGTTGAAGTCACCGATAACCGAGACCCGATGGGCATTGGGTGCCCAAACACTGAAACGAACCCCCTGGATCCCATCGATCTCGGAGATATGCGCCCCCATGATATGATCGATATCACGGTGATTGCCCTGAGAAAAAAGATAGAGATCGAGATCACCGATCACTGTACCGAAGCTGTAGGGGTCGTAGGTTTCCTGCCAGCCATCCGCCCAGAGAACGCGCAAGCTGTAGCGGGGGGAGGTGGCTGCTATGGTTGCCTTGTAGATGCCACGCGCGTCGATGCGATCCATCTTCTTTTCGAGAGGGGGTTTGTTCTTGCGTTCCGCCAGAAGCCTTACCTCTACGGCGTCGGGGTAGAATACCCGGACGACCCCGTTGCGCCCTTCGCGATGGCGTCCGAGATAGGCGAAAGGGTCATGGGCGCGGCCCTCGACAATTTCATCGATTATGGACTGTTCCCGAGGCTCTATGGCCCTGATCTCAGTTTGCAAGGGTGTCGTGTCGGTCATGGAGAAATGATCTCGCTTCGGGGTGTGTACGAACGCGGCTCGGTTCGCGGGGAATCGGACCCCGCGAGGCAACTGGAGCAGGCTATCGTTGAGAATTATCAGACACTGGTGCCAAAGCGGGGCAGATCCGTACGGCCAAGACCAGGATTGCGCGGGCGACTTTGCGGCATTCTGGCCGTGCGCGCGAAAGAGGTATTGGGCGCGAGTGGAATGCCGACATCACCTAGCCGCGGCGCAATTTCCCCGTCACCCATTGCGCGCGTGGGCGCACGACCGGCCATCTCAAGCAGGAGGCGCGCATAATGAGCGGCCTTGCCGTGCCATGAGACATCATGCAGTGAACCGTTGCGTTGCAGACGCGCCCATACGGATTTCTGGCGATACAGCTTTTGTGCATGGCGAATGGCACGATACAGCGCGTCCCCCTGCGTCGGAGAAAACAGAAAACCGTTGGCCACGCCTTCTTCAATAGCGGCGGCGTTGGCATCGACAATTGTGTCTGTCAGGCCGCCCACACGTGCAGCGATCGGCACCGAACCATAGCGGAGGGCATGAAGTTGTGTCAGGCCGCAAGGCTCGAACCGTGAGGGAATGAGCGACGCATCGACCGCGGAGTGGAGACGATGACCCAATACCTCATCATAACGCAGATGGCATACGAGATTGCGTGGGTAGCTTAACTGCAATGTGCGGAACGCCTGCATGATGTCAGGATCGCCTACACCGACAACAGCGAGCTGAATATTGGCCTGGAACAGGCGCGGCGCGATTTCGGCAAGAATATCGACGCCTTTTTGACGTGTCAGGCGACTGACGATGCCAAGCAGCATGGCATTCGGGTCCTGAGGAAGGCCGAATTCTGCCTGGAAGACGCGCTTGTTAGCCCGTCGGCCAGCAATATCGCCTATTGCATAGGGAAAGATCACGGCGGGGTCGGTAAGCGAGTTCCATTCATGCAGATCAATGCCGTTGAGGATGCCATGCAGATCGGTCGCACGCGCACTGAGCAGCCCCTCCAGACCCATACCATTGTCGGCAGTCTGTATCTCTTCAGCGTAAGTCGGCGACACCGTTATGAGCTTTTCTGCAAGCTGCAGACCAGCCTTGAGGTAGCCTACCCTGCCATAGAACTCGACGCCATCAACCGTGAACGCTTGCTCAGGCAGACCGATACGCCCCAGAATTTCCCGCGGGAAAAGGCCCTGGAACGCCATGTTATGGATCACATGGGCCACGGGGGGCGCCTTGACGGCATCATGGCGCAGATAGGCACTTACGAGCCCGGCCTGCCAGTCATGGGTCATGACGACATCGGGTTGCCAGTTGGCGAGGCACCCCTGCGCGATACAGGCTGCCACGCGGGACAGAACGGCAAAGCGCATGTCGTTGTCAGGCCAGTCACGCCCGTCAGGGCCGAGATAGGGGCCGCCGGCGCGCTCATAGAGGTCGTGGGCTTCGATGGCGTAGAGATGATGTCCGTGTGCCTTGCCTTCCCACAGGGTCACATGATGGCCAAGCATATTATGGAAGACATAGGCCTGAACCTTCTGTGTCAGGGCCTTCATCACCGCTGGATACCCGGGCAGGATTGTGCGCGTGCGCACACCGTGATGGCGCAGGGCCGTAGGTAGCGAAGCTGCCACATCTCCCAGCCCGCCCGTCTTGACGAAGGGAAACATCTCCGCAGTGACAGAGAGAAGCTGCAAATCTGTCGGTAGCGTAACGATTTGGTCTGAGGTCATGGGAAGCCTCGGTGGGTCATTCGGGAAGAAATTGCAGAGCCTTTTAGGATGCTAATACTTCTGAAACGCTCCGTGCCTGAAATCGTTAATTGCTCGCGTTTATGTTATCGCCACTTTCCCGTTCCGTAGCGTTAGGCCCCTCGAACCCGGGAGCAGATAGGGAAAATGCCGGTCTATCGGGTCATGATGGAAAGAAGCTCATGAGTGATTCTTTTGCTAGACGCCTGAAAGAAGGAAGCCCGGCCGAGAGAGGCGCTGTTTATGACGGCAAGGGTGTGAATTTTGCCGTATTCTCAGCCAATGCCGAGGCGGTCGAGATCTGCCTTTTCGACCAGAATGGCGAAAAGGAAACGGACCGGATACGCCTGCCTGAATACACGGACCAGGTTTTTCACGGTTGGATACCGGACCTTCGTCCGGGACAGCTTTACGGCCTGCGTGTTCATGGGCCTTACGAGCCTGACGCGGGACACCGGTTCAACCCGAACAAGCTTCTGCTTGATCCCTACGCTCGTGAGCATTTTGGCGAGATCGAATGGAATCCCGCGCTCTTTGGCTATCAGATTGGCCATGCCGACAAGGATTTGAGCTTCGACGAGCGTGATAGCGCAGCTTACATGCCGAAATGCGTGATTACCGATCCTGCCGCTCAGAACCTGCGCCCGCTGGGTACGCGGTGGTCAGATACGGTGGTGTATGAAACCCATGTCCGGGGCTACACCCTCAATCATCCTCGCGTTCCCCGGCGCCTGCGCGGTACTTATGCGGGGCTGGCCAATCGCCATGTGATCGAGCACCTGAAATCGCTTGGCATCACGACAATCGAATTGCTGCCCATCCAGAGCTTCGTCGCGGACGAGTATCTGGTGAACAAGGGCCTTACGAATTACTGGGGCTACAACACGATCGGCTTTTTTGCCCCCGACACGCGCTATGCTGCGGATCAGGATGATGCCCTGACCGAGGTACGTCGCATGGTCGCCGCCTACCATGAGGCGGGCATCGAGGTGGTCATGGATGTGGTTTACAACCATACCGCAGAAGGCAACGAACTCGGCCCGACCCTCTCCTTCAAGGGGCTGGATAACGCGACCTATTACAGGCTCATGCCCGACAACAAGAGATTCTATATTAATGACACGGGTACTGGAAACACGTTCAACCTGACGAAGACTGCATCATTACAGTTTGTTGTTGATAGTCTGCGCTACTGGGCCAACGAAATCGGAGTGGATGGTTTCCGCTTCGATCTGGGCACCATCCTCGCGCGTGAGGTCGACGGGTTCGACAGTCAGTCGGGCTTCCTGCGCATCTGCCAGCAGGATCCGACCCTTACCCATCTCAAAATGATCGCCGAGCCCTGGGATATTGGACCCGGCGGGTATCAGGTTGGCCAGTTTCCTCCGGGCTGGGCTGAATGGAACGACAAGTTTCGTGACACGGTGCGCGATTTCTGGCGCGGCGAGGCAAAGGCTGATGTGCTGGCGCCGCGCCTGCTTGGCAGCCCTGACCTGTTCAACCATCTGGGTCGTCAGGCCTGGGCCAGTGTCAATTTTCTCACGGCTCATGACGGCTTCACGCTGTGGGACTGCGTCTCGTATAACGAGAAGCACAACGAGGCGAATGGCGAGGACGGCAAGGACGGCACGTCGGATAACCGCTCATGCAATTACGGCGTGGAGGGTGAGACGGACGATGCAGCCATCAGCGAAGTGCGTTGGCGTCAGTGCCGCAACATGATGGCGACCCTGATCTTCTCGCAAGGCACCCCCATGATTGTGGCGGGGGATGAGTTCGGCAGAACCCAGGGCGGCAACAACAATGCCTATTGTCAGAATAACGACATCTCCTGGGTTGATTGGCGTCTCAGCGAAGGAGGGGCACGTCTTTCCAAATTCACCACGCGACTTCTCGCGCTCCGTCGACGTTTCCCGATCCTGCGTCGTGCCCGGTTCCTGACCGAGGCCTATAATCCTGAACTTGACGTCAAGGAACTGACCTGGATCAGCGCGTCAGGTGGCGACATGCAGCAGGATGAGTGGTCATTGGCGCAGTGTTTCGGGCTTATGCTGGATGGCCGGGCCCAGCCCAGCGGTATCATGCGTCGCGGCGCTGATGCTACGCTCTTGCTCATCCTCAATAGCTGGCACGATGTGGTGGAGTTCACGCTGCCGAAGGCGGAAGGAGACGAATGGAAGCTGCTGCTGGACACCAACCGGCCAGATGACGGCGAGGCGCTGGAATCCGAGTTGTTTGAGCAGGAGCAGGTTTATACCGTGACAGGGCGCTCGGTTCTTCTGTTCGAACTGATCACCAAACCTGAAGCAAGCTGAGCCTTTTCTAGCCTGGAAACTGATGATGGGCGGCGCCCTTGGAGCGTCTGCCCATCATCAGTGTTTGTATGTGTCAGCGTGGCTGTGGCGAAAGGCCTTGCCGTCTCGCGCAATCACACAGGCATGTCACGATTATCGGCGATAGCCTCCATCGAGAGATAGGAGGTGACGGTGTCCAGCTCTACCTTGCTGATGAGCATCTGATAGATGCGGTCGAATGCGTTCATGTCCTTGGCGACGACCTTGAGCATGTAGTCGTAATCACCCGCCAGGCGGTGGAAATCCACGATATTGGGTATGGCCAGAACGGCTTCGCGAAACTGGCTCAGCCATTCGCGTGAGTGGTAGCGCGTGCGTACCATGACGAATACCGTCACACCCAGCCCTATGGCCGTTTGCGACAGCCGAACGGTTTCCCCCTCGATCACACCGCTGGCTCGAAGCGCATTTAGCCGGCGCCAGCAGGCATTCTGCGACAACCCGACTTTCTCGGCCAGACCCCGCTGGGAAAGCGATGAATCCTGTTGCAGGGCTCGGACAATGGCGCGGTCTATATGATCCATGAAAATGAGAAAAACAGATCATTTGATAGAAAGAAAGCAGAATCTACGATGAAATAGGGTGAGTTTTTCACCATTCTATCGCTCTATCCTGTGTTCATCCGATCACAGGAGCCATTACCATGTTGAACCCCGATACTTGCCTCGATGATTTTGCCGCTTCGCTGAAGGGCGAAGAGGGGCTGGCGGGGCTTCGCCATGGGGTCATTGGCGAGGGTGTGCCTGTGCCGGGTCCGTTTGGCGATCATCCGCTTCTCTATGCCGATTACGTGGCATCGGGGCGTGCGCTTCAGCAGGTCGAGAGCTTCGTCCTCACGCAGGTTCTGCCCTACTATGCCAACAGTCATACCCAGGCATCCTATTGCGGGCGCATGATGACAAGGCTGCGTGCCTCGGCGCGCGCTCACATCGCCCGGCTTTGCAAGGCATCAGAGGCGTACAGCGTTGTCTTCACCGGCTCAGGGGCGACGTCAGGCATCAACCGTCTTGTCAGCCTTATGGGCGTTACACAGGCCGTCACTGAAGGCAGAAAGCCGCTCGTTCTGATCGGGCCTTACGAGCATCACTCCAACATTCTTCCGTGGCGCGAGAGCGGGGCGGAAATCATCGAGATTGGCGAGGCCGTGCAGGGCGGGCCTGATGTGGCAGAGCTCACCCACGTGTTGGAGGCCCTCATCCCGGGTCGGCTGGTGGTGGCGGCCTTTTCCGCAGCCTCGAATGTGACTGGTATCCTGACCGATGTCGCGGCCATCACGACCCTGCTCAATGCACATGGCGTGCGTTCGGTCTGGGACTATGCGGGCGGCGGGCCGTATCTCGCCATCGATATGGCAGCCGGCACGCCTGCCCAGCTCGATGCGGTGGTCGTATCGCCCCACAAATTCGTCGGCGGGCCCGGTGCTTCAGGCGTGATGATCGTTCGTGAGGCTGCTGTGGCCATCACACGCCCGAGCCTGCCCGGTGGTGGAACGGTGCGTTTTGTCTCCCCTTGGGGGCATGATTACTCCGATCGCGTGAGCGACCGTGAGGAAGCGGGCACACCCAATGTGGTGGGCGATATCCGGGCGGCGCTGGCATTTCTGGTGAAGGACGCCATCGGTCAGGATTTCATGGATGAACGTCATGCCGAACTGCGCGCGCGGGCGCTGAAGGCCTGGGGCGACGTGGCAGAGATCGAACTGATCGGTGCCTCACCCGACAAGCCGGCTCTGCCCATCTTCTCTATGCGCATCCGCGATCATCAGCGCGGCGGTCATATCCATCAGCAGCTTTTTACTCGCTTGCTGTCCGATTGCTACGGTATTCAGGCTCGTGGCGGCTGTGCCTGCGCCGGGCCTTATGCGCATCGGTTGCTTTCCATCGATGAGCCCGCCTCGGCAATCCTGCGCCGTGAGATCCTGTCGGGTCATGAAATCGAAAAGCCCGGCTGGACCCGGCTGAACTTCAGCGTTCTGATGAGCGACGAGAAGGTGGATCGGGTCATCAGCGCGGTGGCGACGCTTGCGCGACAGCCATACCCGATGGCCGATATTTATCGTTGTGACGAGCAGACAGCCCGCTTCGAAGCGCTCTCAGCCTGAAGAGCAACCTCTGCGGGAGCGAACAAGGCAAACCCTGTGTCCCGTTAGGCTCTGGCCCGGCGGGATGGTCGTCAGAATATCAGGCGTCCTCTTCGGTCTCGTTCTGGGCAATCTGAAAGGCCCCGGCATTGAGCTTCGAGGCGGCATGATGCCCCAGCGATACCGCGCCAAGGCAGAGCACGGCTGAAAGAATGATGTTGAGCATGGCGCGGCCCCATGCATCGGCACGCATCAGATCCAGTGTCTGAAGGCTGAATGACGAGAAGGTGGTGTACCCTCCGCAAATCCCGACCATGACAAAGAGCCGCATGTTTTCCGAAACGGGAAAGCGGCCATGGGCGAGCGTCAGCGTACCGAAAAAACCGATGACGAACGATCCGACCGTATTGATGGCCAGGATCGTACCCCACGGCATGGAGCGGCTATAGGGCGCGGTCGCGACAGAGACGAGATAGCGCCCCAGCGTGCCAAGGGCCCCGCCGAGCATGACGAAAAGACAGGCGGTGAAGGACATGAGAGGGAATAGCTCCGGTCTGGTTCGTCGGGATCACCGCCTTATCATAGGGTGGCCGAGGCTTACAGGGCTGTCTCGCGCGGCATGACCTTCCTGAGCCGGTACAGGCCCAGCGTCTCGATGCTTGCCCCTGCGCCCGTCGCCTCAAGCTTGAGGAAGCTGAGCGGGTTGGCTGGAAACAGCAAGGCAGTTCCTACCGAAAGGCCACCATTGGCGAAGACCTCAAGCGTGCAGGCATCAAGCACCAGACGTATGTCGAAATGGCGGTCATCGGCATTGAGGGGGGTCGAGAACTGCCCGGTAAAGAAAGGCTGCTTGAAACCATTGAGATCGGCTCGATCAATCCAGAGCTGACCGCTGAAGGCGTCAAAACCGATGGTCAGATTCTCGCCCATATCATTGCCGAACACGATGACGAACCTTCCTGTGCGCCCCTTGTCCCCCAGCGGCAGATTGGGGGGCATCTGGTCAACGGTCGCACTCAGGACGAGTTCGAGCGCCACGCCTTGCGGGAGGGGCACCGAGGCACTGGCACCGGCGGCCAGACGCTGACAGGTGAGAGCGATGGGCGCTTCACGCAGCGTTTCCAGACCTCTCGGGGCCTGGGCGAGGCGCAGCCAGCCGGCTGAATCATGGCGCAGTGTCATGAGTCGGGGCAGGGTCATGCAGCCGCGCCAGCTCTGGGTCGGGAGTTCCTGACAGTACTGCCAGTTCCCAAGCCAGGCGATAGAGACGGCCTGCTTGCCCGGCATGTTCTGGTAACACTGAAGGGCATAAGCATCCTTGGCGAAATCCGTCAGCCCGATCACGGTGTCATCGGGGGTGAAGCGACTGCCATCGAAGCTGCCAACGAAATACTGGGTGATGCTGCCCCCCGTCGGCCCGCCGGGATTGACCGAGATGAACAGAACCCAGCGCGACCCGCCGCCTTCAACGGGAATCTCGATCAGATTGGGACATTCATAATCGACGCCATACAGTCCAGACGGACCGAAATCACTGAGATGCACCCAGTGCCGGAGGTCGATTGAAGCGTAGAACGCAATCTGATGCTGTCGTGATTTTGCAACCACCATGACCCATTGCCGAGTAGGTTCGTGAAAGATCACCTGCGGATCGCGGAATGAGTTGCTACCGATATCGAGCACGGGATTCTGGGCGATATCGTGAAAACTTTGTCCCCCGTCCTCACTGATCGCCAGATACTGCGACTGCTTCTTGGGGGTTGCGCGAGTGTAGAGGGCGACCAGTCCACCTTGCCCCTCCTTGAACAGACCCGAACTGTTTTGTTCGTCAAGTACGGCGCATCCGGTAAAGGCCTCACCAGCCGGCGTTTCATTGATCGCAATCGGCTGATCCTGCCATGACAGCAGATCCTTACTCGTCGCATGCCCCCAATGCACGTGACCGGCATAGGGGGCAAAGGGGTCATATTGATAATAAAGATGAAAAACCGACCCATCATGAATAAGCCCGTTGGGGTCGTTCATGAACCCGCTCTCGGGTGAGAAATGGATCGTGGGGCGATAGAGGGCATCGCTTTGCGTGCGAATGACCGGATGGGCGGTGGCTCCTGGCTGGTCAGCAGGGGAGGGATGCGAGGCGTTGGGCTCGGCCTTTCTTTCCCCGTCCGGTGCCTTGGGGGCTGCCACAGGGCCGGGAGCTGCCTGCGCCAATGCCGCTCCCATCAGGCCACCACCCGTCGCCGCGAGGGAGACGAGGGCACGGCGGCGGCTCAAGCCGGGGAAAACGGGACGCTCGGTCATCAGAACTCCTTCTGTCGGCATTGGGGGAGGGCCGGGGCGCACCCCGATGGAGAACCAGCATAGGTCAGCGATGACCCAGCGCCAAACCGGGTCGCTACGCAGTACCTCGGGTCAGTGCGGTGCCTGCTCACAGAGGCTCTCGTTGAAACCAAAAATCACGGAGTGGTGTTCTGCTCACGCAAGAAATCATCGTATTTTGTGAAGAACAGATCTATTTTATGAGATAATGTCGTTATATCTAACAATTCTGTCATGTTCGCGTATCGCTGGAGCATGTCGGGACCTGTAAGGAATGACGAGATGGCACAGGCACTGGTTCTGGAAGAGCGTGGCAAACTGTCCCTGCGGGACATTGCCCTTGATGACACGCTTGGCCCTGATGATGTGCGTATTGCCATCCATACGGTCGGGATCTGCGGGAGCGATGTGCATTACTATACGCATGGCGCCATCGGGCCGTTCGTCGTGTGCGAGCCCATGGTGCTCGGGCATGAGGCCTCAGGGACAATCACTGCACTGGGCAGCCGCGTCTCGGGATTGAAAATCGGTGATCGTGTGTGCATGGAGCCGGGTATCCCCGACCCGCAATCGCGTGCCTCCCGTCTAGGGCAGTATAATATCGACCCTGCCGTGCGCTTCTGGGCAACCCCACCTGTGCATGGTTGTCTGACCGCCTCTGTCGTGCATCCGGCGGCTTACACCTACAAACTGCCTGATCGTGTGAGCTTTGCTGAAGGGGCGATGGTCGAGCCGCTGGCGGTCGGGGTTCATGCCTGCGTCAAGGCCCGCCTACAGCCCGGCGACGTCTGTCTGGTGACAGGGGCAGGGCCGATCGGGATCATGACAGCGCTTGCGGCGCTTGCCTCCGGGGCGAGCCGGGTTTTCATCAGCGATTTCTCGGCCCCCAAACTCGCTATCGCCGGGGCTTACCCCAATATTGTGCCGATCAATCTGGCAGAAGGGAAAGCAGATGAGCGCATTGCCTTGCATTGTGGCGAGGGCTGGGGGGTTGATGTCACATTCGAGGCGAGTGGTTTCGAGAGCGCCTATGACGATGCGATAGCCTGCACGCGCCCCGGTGGCCGTCTCGTTCTAGTCGGCATGCCGCCGCGCAAGGTCGCTTTCGATATCGTGGCGGCCCAGGCGAAAGAGCTGAGCATGGAGACGATCTTTCGTTATGCCCACGTTTATGATCGCGCCATTGCCCTGATTGCCTCGGGCAGTATCGACCTCAAGCCGCTTGTATCGGGTACTTATCCCTTCGGTGACGCCATCGCCGCCTTTGAGCGCGCGGCAGAGGGGCGCGCCGAGGATGTCAAATTGCAGATCACGCTCTGACGCGCCGCCATTTCCCCTGAGCGAGACAACACCGTGCTGTCTTCTGCGCATCATCCGAGAGTACCGAGACGACCAGCGGGTGGCGGTGGGCGTGGGGCCGTCAATCCGGCCGTGCTCGAACTGATCCCGGAGCGGAAATCGTTCAGTTTCCGCTGGCATCAGCACGATTATCCGGCGGTGCTTGCCCGCTGGAACCATCACCCGGAATATGAGCTCCACCTGATCACGCGTGGGACCGGCAGGGCAATGATCGGTGATCATATCGGCCCCTTTGAAGCCGGACAGCTGGTGCTTGTCGGCCCCGATCTGCCTCATGCATGGTTCAGCCCGCTTGCTGAGGGGGAGGTGCTGAAAGGCCGCGATGTGGTGCTTCAGTTCAGCCAGAGCTGGATAGAAGGGTTGATCGCCCTCTGCCCTGAACTTGCGGGCCTGACACGTCTGCTGGCTGATGCCCGCTACGGCGTTGAGTTTACGGGCGCGCAAGCCCTCGCCAATGGTCTGGCGCTCAGAAATCTTGGTGGCTCAGTTGGGGAGTCCATGGGCGAGCAGCCTTGCACGCCGGATTGTTCGACCGATGACACGATGGAGCGTGCTGCCGCTGATCGCGGTGCGCGTCTGGCTGGTTGCATCGCCCTGATGGCGCGTCCTGCGGCGTCCCCTTGGAGGCGCCTTTCCGGCAAGTGCCAGAAAATGCAGGACCCCTCCGCACAGGGGGGCTCGGGCGCCGTCAGAATCAACCAGCTGGTTCGTGCGCTTCTATCTGCCGATCCGGCAACGCTGCGCCATGAGGATATTGCCGCCACCCTGGGCATGACGGCATCGGGGTTCTCGCGTCAGTTTCGCGCGGTTACCGGTGAGACATTCATGAGTTTTGTGCAGCGTTTGCGCATCGATCATGCCTGCCATCTTCTGAGCACCACGCATGATGCCATCACGGTGGTCTGTCTCAAGGCCGGTTTTGGCAATCTCTCGAATTTCAACCGGGTTTTCCTGAGCCTGCGTGGCTGCACGCCGCGACAGTTCCGGAACCATTCGCGCCAGATTACCGCCCCCTGTTTTCCCGGGTGCCACAAGGCGCCTCTTCCCGAAGGACCGACCCTGTCATGAACGCTCTCTCGAACCGCTTTTCGCTTGAAGGAAAAATTGCCGTCGTGACCGGTGCCTCACGCGGTCTGGGGGTCACGATCTGTGAGACCCTGAGCGCAGCTGGCGCCGATATCGTGGCTGTGGCGCGTGACGAGGCCCTGCTGGAAGAGACACGAACCCGCGTAACGGCGAACGGACGTGAATGTCTGGCTCTGGCCGCAGATCTGCTGGATGCCAGGGCCGCCGAGGCAGTAACGGCCCGGATCAAATCGACGCTGGGTGACGCGACGATCCTGGTCAATAACGCGGGCATGAGCATCCCGCGCTCGCTGACGGAACAGAGCGTTGAGGAATGGGATTCCATCCTGAACCTCAACCTGCGTGCGCCCTGGCTCATGGCCCGTGCGCTGGCACCTGGCATGATTGCCGCCAAGGCAGGCAAGATCATCAATATCAGCTCGATGGCCAGCGGTGTGGCGCTCGTCGATCATGGTCCCTATGTCGCGTCGAAGGCAGGGTTGAATGGCCTGACCAAGGTGATGACCGCTGAATGGGCCCAGCATAACATCCAGGCCAATGCGGTCTGTCCTACCGTGGTCTGGACGCCCATGGGCGAGCGCGTATGGGGGGAGGGGGACAAGCTCCAGCGTTTCCTGGAAAAAATCCCCGCAGGCCGTGTGGCCACGCCGCAGGAAGTGGCCGATCTGGTGCTTTATCTCGCCGCGCCCGCCTCGGGCATGATCAATGGGCAGGAGATCTTTGTCGATGGCGGTTATACCGCGCTGTAAGGGGTATCACAGGGCCCGTTATCACCCCCATGGGAGAAACGGGTCTGGCATATCGGCATAAAGACCGGGATTGAAAGCGCCGGTATCGGGCGGTGTGATCAGGCACGCGTCAAGCGCCTGACGCAAGGCGGCCTCGTTCAGGTTGGCACCGATAAAAACGAGCTCCTGCCTGCGGTCGCCATAGCAATGGTCCCATAGCGCATCGAGTGTTTGCCGCCATTCAGCATCATTCGGCCAGTCTGCTGCAGGGATACTCACCCACCAGCGCCCGGCGGCCTGATTGCGCGCCAGCGAGCCGGCAATGCTCAGCTCGCCCACCCAGTCGGGGCGGGTCGCCAGCCAGAAATACCCCTTGGCGCGCACAAGCCCCGGCCATGAGCGGGCGATCAGTGAGGCGAAGGCTTCCGGCTCGAAGGGTTGTCGGGCGCGATAGACGAAGCTGGTCACCCCATAGGCGTCGGTTTCTGGCGCATGCATGTGCGGGTGGTAGAGTTCCTGAAACCAGCGGGCATGGCGATGGGCCCGCTCGAAATCGAAAAGGCCGGTATCAAGCACCTCCCGCGAGGCAAGACGGCTTTCCGAGGTTTCGATCACCCGGGCCTCGCTATTGAGGGCGTTGATGATGGAGCGTGCGACCCGGCGCTGTGCCTTGCTTGCCGTATCGATCTTGTTGAGCACAATGACGTCGGCAAATTCGATCTGCTCCGTCAGGAGATCGACAAGGCTGCGATGGTCATCCACGCCAGCGCTCTCACCCCGCTCATGCAGGAAATCGGTGGAGGAGAAGTCATTGAGCAGATTGACCGCATCGACCACCGTCACCATCGTATCGAGCCGCGCCACGTCGCTCAGACTATGCCCTGCCTCGTCACGAAACTCGAATGTGGCGGCAATGGGCATAGGCTCTGCAATGCCTGTTGACTCAATCAGCAGGTAGTCAAAGCGATCGAGGGCGGCAATGCGGCTGATTTCCGTCAGAAGGTCGTCGCGCAGGGTGCAGCAGATGCAGCCATTGGTCATCTCAACGAGGTTTTCCTCCGCACGCGTCAGATCGGCATGACCCGCGCGAATGAGTGCGGAATCGATGTTCACCTCACTCATGTCATTGACGATCACCGCTATCCGCAAGCCTTCGCGGTTATGCAACAGGTGGTTCATCAGCGTGGTTTTCCCTGCGCCGAGATATCCTGAGAGGATGGTCACGGGCAGGCGCGTGTCACGGTTTCCCTTGTTGGTCGCGAGGGTTTCGGCGGTCTCGCCGGACAGATGAGCGGGGGAAAGGCTGGATGAATCGGGCATGAGGCGCTCGGGGCAAGGAAACGGGGAAGGATTGAAATCTTTACTGGAACTGTTATGTTATAACATAACTTACTCTGAGGGCTACCCATGATTGCTTCCTGCCCGACGCGACGTATCCTCGCCTTCCGTAAAAGCCCGCTGGCGGTCACACTCCCTTCCGGCGACCTGACGACGCTGCCACTGGGCTTGCACACAGAGGTGCGCGACGCGGCCTATCGCTACCTAGCAACCCGCCCTGCCGTGATTGTGCTGCGCGGTACGCCCAACGAACTGGGGGCGAAGTTGGCCGATGCCATGCAGGGCACGTTCGACGCCTTGCGTGGGGATATCATGTCGCTTGTGGCGCTCTACGCCGATATGACGGGGTACTCTGTCATGCGGGTCAGGCTTGAGCGGATCGTGACGGATAGCTGCCGCAAATTCCATGTCGATCACCTCGCCTTGCGTCTGTTGCGCAGCTATGTCGGGCCGGGCGTGCAATGGACACGCGATGACGGCGCCCATATCGAGGATACCCCGCCCGGGGCGGTTGTCTTTCTGGCCGGGACGGCCCATCCCGACTGGTCCGAACAATGCACGGTGCGACATCGGTCTCCACCGATGACAGCGGCACAGCTTCAGGTCGGGGGGAGGCTGCTGCTGACGATTGACGAGACCGCGCTGGGGCATGACGGTCTGATCGATGCCTGCTGCGAAGAGGACCATGACACAGCTGATCGCGGCCTGACCCTGCAGGACGGGCACGCGCCGGACGACGATGCGGGGTTGCATGTTCGCCATTGAGAGCTGGCCCGACGGGCAGGATATGCTGCACGGGATGGCTTCCCTGTCAGGCCAGGTTCCCCATGTCCGCGCCGGTAATCTGGAGGACACACTGGCAAGCCTGACCCGTCAGGATCTCGATATGGTCATCTGGACGCGCCAACCTCCACAGAGCTGGGTGGAGGCCATGAGAGACGCCTTGCCGCCTCTGGAGCCGCTTTCGCTCTCAGGAACGGTCGAACAGGTGATGCAGGCGGCTCAGGCTCTTGTTTCGGAGGAAGGATATCCGGATTTCCTGGCAGAGGACCTTGCCCATTGCGCATCGCTTGCCGCGGCTCTTTCAGGATCGAACCGGATCAGCCTCGTTCTTACAACGGGTGTGGCCGGGGGGCAGCCCGAGCCGGGAGGGCGTCTGTCGCTGTTCTGCGCCTATGGTCATGATGAAGCCAGCTGGAACTCGGGCGAGCCTTTCACAGGTCCGCGCCTCACCCGGTTTGCCCCATTCAGTCTGGCTTTTATGCCCGTTCGGGATGAAAGCCGGGTGAGGATCGATCTGGACAAGGCCTCGCTCGGCGTCGTGCTGTTTTTGCGCGCTGACTGAGGGCCCTGCGTCAGAGGGTGATCAGAGCGAGATCTTTCCCTGACGATGCAGCGTCTGGATGCGGTCGGCGGTGCGCAGGGCAATGGCGGTGATGGTCAGTGAGGGGTTGACGCCCCCTGTGGTCGGGAAAATCGACCCGTCGCAGATCCACAGATTAGGGACATCCCAGCTGCGACAATCGGCATCTACGACCGAGGTTTCTGCCGAAAACCCCATCCGCGCCGTTCCCGCCAGATGGTTGGTATCGTTTTCCTGACGCCAGATATCCTGTGCGCCAATGAGTTCGAGTGAGCGCTGCATTTCGCCCAGAGCGTGCTGGATCATGACCTTGTCATTATCCTGCCAGCCATAGGTGATACGTGTGATGGGCAGGCCATACTGGTCTTTCTCATCAGCCAGCGTCACGTGGTTATTCATGCTGGGGAGCATTTCCCCTACCATCTTGAGGCCGACCTGATGGTTGTAATCCATCATTTTCTGGCGCAGCGCCTCGCCCCATAGCCCGCGCGATGAGGACACGGCAGAGGACCATTCCAGCGGCAGGGGACCCTGGGCCATCCAGCAATACCCGCCAAAGAAATCCTTCTTGTCCTCATAGTTCCAGTGCTCGGTGATGGTGAGAGAGGGCGGCCCCTTGTTCCAGCGCACCGTCTCTCTCATCTTGCCATAAACAGCCTGATTGGACTGCACCATGAGGTTGCGCCCCACATAACCCGACCGATTGCCGAGCCCTTGCGGAAAGCGGTCTGTGGCCGAGTTGAGCAATAGCCGCGGCGTCTCGATGGCATAACCGGCAACGATGACCTGTTTCGCCTTCTGGAAATGCCACGTCCCTTCGCGATGATAATGCACACCGGTCGCGACACCCTGCGCGTTGGTCTCGATACGTCCCACCATGGCAAGATCACGTATCTCGGCACCGGCCTTCAGGGCACGGGGAATATAGGTTACAAGCTGGCTCTGCTTGGCGTTGGTCGAGCACCCGACACGACAGAAGCCACGATAGACGCAAGAGGGGGAGTCGCCGCGCGGTGCCGAAACCGTGGCGAGAGGCGTTTCAGACCATTGATAGCCCATTGCCTCGGCACCACGCGCCAGCCACTCTGCCGCGCCGCCAATTTCATGCGCACGATAGGGATAGCGTGGCCGTTTTGGCCCCCATGGGTAGGAAATCGGCCCGGCAATGGCGAGGTCGCGTTCAGCCTTGTCGTAATACGACCACATCTCGCGCCAATCGAGCGGCCAGTCGACCGCATAGCCCAGCTTGGTGCGTGACTGGAACCATTCGGGCCTGAAGCGTAATGAAACCATAGCGAAATGGACTGTTGAGCCGCCAACAGCCTTTCCGCTGTTATTGCTGCCCATCTTGATCGGATTTGCCCCGTCGATCAGCCGTTCATCGGTCCAGTAAAGCTGGCTCTGACTGGTCTCGTCAGAGGCAAAATCCTCAAGCGGCCTGAAGTACGCACCTGCATCGAACCCGATGACTGAATAACCCATCTCAGCCAGACGGGCGATGAGGGGACCGCCACCCGCCCCGGTGCCAATCACCACGAAATCCACCGGTTCATTCTGCGCATAGTCGCGCATGGGCACCCATTCGCCCTTGCGAAAGACATCCGGAGCGCGGCCATTGATGGCGCGCGGTGTGAGCAAGGGATTATCGGACATGACGGTTTTCCTTGCGCACTTTCTCGACCGTTTCGGGCGTGGCTTCGATCGCCTCCCAAGGGTCGCGGCGGTCATTCTGCATACGGACGTAGCCCCGTGGGCTTGCTGGACCCCCAAACCCGATCTCGCTCCAGGCGGTGGGATGGGCGTAATAGGCGGAGAGGATGTCGGTCAGTACATGCCCATTGAAGAAAAGCTGCATCTGCTCAGCGCTCCACCCGGCATGGCCCAGACGACCGGCTCCGGCTTCGCGCATCAGGTTTTCCTGATCGGCGGCGGATAGACGGTGGAATGAGGCGTCGTGGCGTGCGCGGGCTTCGGCTTCGAATACCGCCAGGCCGCTCTTCCATGTTTCGCGCTGGGGGGGCAGGGCTGCATCGCGAAAACCGGGGCGCTCATCCTTCAGCAGCTTCTGGTCAACATAGGCAGCAAGCGGAACGGGCGGGCGGTCATTCGGCTGGGGCATAACCCTGTCGCAAAGGGCGCAAAGCGTCAGCCATTCCGCCTGCTCCAGAAAGCGCGCCTCACGTGGTACAGCGAGGCGCTCGTCAATCACGCGGCGCGTTGCATCGTTCCACGAAGGACCGAGACGCTTATTCAGCACATCATAACCCGGATAGCGCTCAGACATCGCGGTCATCCTCCATCAGATCGAGCGCGGCCAGCCCGGCGAGGGCCAGTCCGGTGAAGGCGGGCGGGGCCGGAATAGGGGGGCCATTGAGCAGGTTCTGCTGGATGTTGCGCCAGCCATCCATGTCACGCCCAACTCCGATCGTATGAAAAACGGTGCCGGACACCCCCATGATGGCGGTAGCGCGCAGCCACCAGCGTGTCAGGCGGCGGTCCGTCCGGGCATCGCCCAGCGCGGCATGGGTGATGGCCACGGCAGCGGCAGGCGGCATGGCAACAGGCAGGACCATGAACGGGTCGTGGAAACTGCCGCGGAAATGGAGCAACCCGGCCTCACCCGTTGTGCCGACCATGCCAGCGCCGGTAACCGCGCCGATGACGCGCCCCGCGGGCAGGCCGAACAGTTTTGGCACGTCGCCCGGTTTTGTCTCGCGCACTCGTTCAGAAAAAAAACCGAGAAGGCCAGAGAGCCCTATGGCCATGGGCGCACCGAGCGGTGCCCCGTAAAAAAGGTTTTGCCAGATGAATCGTCCCGGTTTCTGGACGACATTCCAGATGTGAAACCCAGTGCCTACCAACCCCACGAGCCCTGTCAGAGCATAAACTCCGTCACGGACCAGATGCGCATGAGCGCGTCTATCCGCCGTGCCATGCGCCGAGACAGCGAGGGCGAGGGCCGAAGTAACAAGGGGGGTGTACATCGCCTTGTTCGCAAAATCGCCCCGGTAGTGCTCGACGGCACTGTCGAAAAGAACCGAAGCGGCCAGCGTGCCAGCGGAACGGTTGAGGCGTCTCGCAGCGAGATTGGCGCGATCCGCCGAGGGAGGCGGCTCTGCCGCAAGGGCAGGGAGGGCGGATTTCCGGCTTATGCGCCCGCCCCGCGTTGCGGCAGCGAAGGCCGCCGCTGTGAGCGCGCCGGTCAGGCCGAGGGCCCAGCCAACCGCGCCACGCGGGCCACTATAACGCGGCACTCAGGATTTCTTCGAAGGGAGGAACGTGGCCAGCATTTCCTTCGCTGACCCGCGGATCACATCGAGCAGTTCCGGTTCGGTCGGCAGGGAAGAGAGGAAAGCCTTGGCCTGTTGCAGGGTGATGTGCGGCGGCAGGGGCGGCACGTCGGGATCGGTGCGGGCTTCCAGGATAACAGGTCGATCTGCGTTCAGGGCCTCTTCCCATGCACCGGCAATCTGATCGGGGTGATCGACCAGAATACCCTTGAGGTCGAGCAATTCGGCGTATTTGTGATACGGGAAATCGGGAATGGATTGCGTGGCGGTCGTCTTGCCCTCGCCAAGCTGGACGCGCTCTTCCCATGTCACCTGATTGAGGTCCTGGTTGTTAAGCACGAGAACGATCAGTTTAGGATTTTCCCATTGCTTCCAGTATTTGGAGATCGTGATCATCACGTTCAGGCCATTCATCTGCATCGCCCCGTCGCCCATGCAGGCAATGACGGTCCGTTCAGGAAAGGCCATTTTCGCGGCGACCGCATAAGGTGTGCCAGCCCCAAGCGAGGCAAGGCCGCCCGAGAGCGAGGCCTTCATGCCACGACGGATTTTCAGATCCCGCGCAAACCAGTTGGCGACCGAGCCTGAATCGGCGGTGATGATCGCGTTTTCAGGCAAACGGGGTGACAGTTCCCAGAACACACGCTGCGGGTTGATCGGGTTGGCATCCGTCATGGCGCGGGCTTCGAGAACCTTCCACCACGTCTCGACTTCCTTCTCGATTTTTTCGCGCCAGCTTCGGTCGCTCTTGCGCTGCAAAAGCGGAATCAGGGCGCGCAGTGTTGCGGCGCTGTCGCCTTGCAGGCAGACCTCCATCGGGTAGCGCAGAGAGAGGTTGGAGCCGTTGATATCGATCTGCACGCCGCGTGCCTGACCCGGATTGGGCAGGAACTTGCTATACGGATAGGCCGAGCCTACCATCAGGAAGGTGTCACATTCCTTCATCAGATCCCAGGACGGTTTGGTGCCGAGCAGGCCGAGTGAGCCAGTCACATAGGGCAGTTCGTCTGGCACAGCGGCCTTGCCCAGAAGCGCCTTGGCAATACCGGCGCCCAGCAGGTCGGCGATCGCAATCAGCTCATCTGTCGCTTCCAGCGCGCCTGCGCCGGCCAGAATGGCGACTTTCTTGCCTGAATTCAGAATTTCCGCGGCGGCCTGCAGGCCATGCATCTCCGGCACGGGGCTGATGACTGTCTCGCCAATGCCGGTATGGGTAAAGCCATGCGCGACAGGCGCTTCCTTGTAAGGCAGCTCCTGCAGGTCGTTGGGGACAATCACGATGGTGGGGGCACGTTTGTCACGAGCGATGCGCACGGCGCGATCGATGGCGTGCCTCATCTGCGAAGGTTCGGTAACGGTAACGATGTATTCCGAGCCGACATCCTTGCAGAGCGACTGCAGATCGACTTCCTGCTGATAATTCGACCCGATACAGGTGCGCGCCTGCTGGCCCATAATGGCGACGACACCCACATGATCGAGCTTGGCGTCGTAAAGTCCGTTGAGCAGGTGAATGGCACCCGGCCCGGAGGTGGCGAAACAAAGCCCGACCTGACCTGTGAACTTGGCATGGGCGGAAGCCATGAACGCGGCCATTTCCTCATGGCGCACCTGAACATATTCCACACGCCCGGCATCGATCTCGCGCTGAAGCGCCACATCAATCCCGCCTGCACCATCGCCGGGATATCCATAGGCCCTTTTCAGGCCCCATTCCTGAAGGCGTTTCCACATGAATTCGCTGACATTCATGGACATGGCTCTGATGCTCCGGCGATTGGCTGTGTGCCAGAGCAACGTCGCGTCAAGCGGGAATGTTCATTTTCATACTTTGTAAAATTATTTTATATTCATGAACCGGAATGATCAGAATTCGCTGTTTCCTGCGTTATCCGATGCTGAAAACGGGATGAACCGGGATAGGATCAGCGTGGTGCGCGAGATGTCACTTTAACGTGACGACGCTGCAAAAGCGCCAGAAGCCTCCGGCCCCGTTCCTGCTCCATTGCCATCGTATCCGCATGAACCTTCGGGAGATCTTTTCATGTCCATCACGGCCAAACGGCGTTTGAAAGATATCTATCAGCTTACCGATTTCGAGAAGGCCGTTAAACGCTATCTGCCCAAGGCTGTGTATGAGTATGTGCGCAATGGCGCCGGGTCGGAGATAACCCTTCGCCGCAACAGGGCCGTCTTCCAGCGCTATTTGTGGCGGCCCTATCGCCTGCGCGATGTGTCCTGTCTCAACACTAAAATTACCCTTCTGGGTGAGACCTATGACCAGCCTTTCGGGTTCGCCCCGACGGGTGGTGCCGCCATGACCCGTTATGACGCAGACCGGATCGAGGCATCGACCGCGCGTCGCCATAACCTTTTCTATGCGCTCTCGGCCAATTCGCTTACACCTCTTGAAGAGATCATACGCATCAATCCCAAGGCCTGGTTTGCGGCCTATCTGCCCAGCGATATGGGCATCATCGATGGGATGATCGATCGTGTGCAGGAGGCGGGCTATCCCGTCCTTCTCATTACCTGTGACGTGCCTGTTCCTGCACAACGTATCGCCGAGACACGGGCAGGCTATTCCATGCCAATCCGGCCCAATCTGCGCGCTACACTCGGTGGCATGGCGCATCCCGGTTGGACCTTCGGCACGTTGGGCCGCACGATCCTGCGCGATCGCAACCCGAAGATCGTGAACATCCGCCCTCAGGGTGGGCCAGGCCTCTTCTCCAATGAGATCGCCGCTGTCGGCGGGTCGCCTCACTTCACCTGGGACCATATCCGCCACATCCGGTCGCGATGGAAAGGCAAGCTCGTGCTCAAGGGGCTGCTGCGTCCGGAGGATATTGCCGAAGCGGCCCGGATCGGGGCCGATGCGGTTGGCATTTCCGATCACGGTGCCCGTCTGCTCGATTCTACCATCGCTCCGCTTGAGGCTCTTGGCGAAATCAGGCAGGCCGCGGGCGATATGGCCGTGATTGTTGATAGCGGCTTTCGTTGTGGCGGTGATGTGCTCAAGGCCCTCACGCTTGGCGCCGACGCGGTCATGCTTGGGCGTCCGTTCCTTCAGGCCTGTGCGCTGGCGGGCAGTGCCGGGCTCGACAAGGCCATTTCCATTCTCAGCACCGAAATCAGCCGGGATCTGGCCCTGCTGGGTGTCACGGGTCTGGAGTCCCTTAAGGAGGATTTGCTCAAGGATCTGGGCGATGTCCGTTTTGCCGAACAGGCAACGGAAAAAACCTGACCGATTGGGCAGAGGGGGTATCGGAACGCGGGGCAGCTTGTGTCATGATCGCGCCCACCTCCCACCCCTGGCGTGAAAGACTGGGCTATGAATGCGACCGAACGCGGCATACGTGAGCAGTTCTCCTTCTGGCGGGCGCTGTCGTCTCCCGGTTCTTCGCCCGAGCCCGGTTTTGCCCATGTGGTGATTGGCTGTGGCACTTCGGTGCATATCGCTGACAGCATTGCCTGCGCGCTGAACGAGGCCGGGTTTGCCGCGCGCGCGGTGCCGGGCAATGAGTGGACGCGTCGTGCCTCATCCTATGTACCGGCCGGGACACCCACCCGCATGCTGGCGCTGTCGCGCAGTGGTGAGTCGACCGAGACCGTGGCAGCCGCCGCGGCAGGGCTCAGGGCAGGGCTCGATGTTCTGGGCGTTACCTGTGCGCCCGGCAGCGCCCTGACGCGCGTTTCGAGCGAATCCTTCGAGGCTGAGACCCACCCCGAGGAAGGGATCGTGATGACCGCCTCGGCCAGTCTGATGCTGATGACGGGCCTGCGCTATGCCGGGCTGTCCATTACGCCTGACACGATCGTCGCTGCCGAGGCCCTGCTGGAGGCTTCCGACCCGCATCTCGTTTCACTGATTCAGGGGCGCTCGCATTTCGTGTTTCTTGGCGGCGGCGCGTATTATGGCGTAGCCCGTGAGGGGGCGCTGAAGATGCAGGAAATGAGCCTTAGCCAGAGCGAGGCGCATCATCCGCTCGAATATCGTCATGGCCCGACCAGCCTGATCGATGAACATTCCTTCGTGGTCATGCTCTATCATCCTGATACCCGCGAAGAGGAAGAGCAGGTAGCGCGTGAGGTGATGGAGAAGGGGGCGGTCGTGCTTGGGCTTGGCGGTCTGGGTACGATTTCTCTCCCTGTGGGCGGCGATCATGGCGCGGGACCGCTGGTATGTCTGCCAGTGCTGCAACTTCTGGGCGAGTACGTGGCGCGCGCCAACGGGCTCGACACGCTGGCGCCGCGTCATCTGACCAAGGTCGTCACATTCGACGCCTGACCGGTTAATCCCGGGCAAGGTGCTCTTGGCCGGTGTTGCATCCGATGGGGCAGCCATCGAGCTACAGGTGGGGTCGTGCCTCGGGTGTGTCTGACACCGATGGCACGAGCCTATGGCAACCCGGACGGTCGCCAGACGCTGGGAGCGAGGAAAATCGAATTCCTCGCCCAGACCTGCCGGAGCCGATCGATGCGCGCACCCATCGCCTACCACCCCGACATCGAGAAAGGCTCGACAGATGAAGGGGCCACTCACGAGCAACTGCGTCGGACATTCCGGCGCATCATTACGGCGACGCATCGTGATATCGGCACGGCTTCGCGCGGGGTTCATGCCAAGAGCCATGCCCTGCTTGAAGGGACATTGCATGTGGCGGCCAATCTTCCGCCGGAGCTTGCACAAGGGCTTTTTGCGACACCCGGTGCCTATCGCCTGACGGCACGGCTTTCAGCCATACCCGGCGATCCGCTGCGCGATGCCGTTTCAGGTCCACGTGGCTTTGCCCTGAAAATTCATGACGTGCCCGGTCCGCTGCTGGAAGACAACAAGGGGGTGGCGGTACAGGACTTCCTGTTTGCCAACGGTGCCGTTTTCGGGGCACCCGATGCCAGGGGATTTCTTAAGAATCTGCGCGTGCTGGCGCTGACAACCGATCGGGCAGAGGGCGCCAAAGCGTGGCTTTCGCGCACGCTGCGCCTGATACAGCGTTTATTGACGCGCTTTGCCAGACCCAGTGCCACGCTTGCTGCGCTGGGTGGATTCACACCCACTCATCCGCTGGGCGACCGGTTTTACTCGCAGGTGCCGGTGCGTTTTGGTGATTATGTCGCGAAGCTCGATCTCGTACCTGAGTCAGAGAGCTTTCGTCGGCTGACAGGCCGCTTCATCGATATCGATCATGATCCGGTTGCGATACGCCGGGCGATCAGGCGCGTCATGGCGCAGGAAGGTGGGCGCTTCAGCCTGCGTGCGCAGTTGTGCCGTGATGAAGAGCAGCAACCTATCGAGAATGCCGCAACAGAATGGAGCGAGGCTCTCAGCCCTTTCCACACTGTGGCAACGCTCGAACTCCCGCCACAGGATAGCTGGAACGAGGCGCGATCATACCAGATTGATGAATGTCTCTCGTTTTCACCCTGGCATGGGCTCGAGGCGCACAGACCGCTTGGCAATATCATGCGCGCCCGACGCGCGGCCTATCCGTTCTCCGCGGGGTTGAGGTCCAGGCTAAACGGATGCCCTATGAAATTCTTGCCGTGATAGATGGCTGATTACACGCGTGTAGTCGAAACGTGCGTTAGGTGAGACTTTGTGCGGGCGATAGTGGAGTCTGTCTGGTATAAGTGCTTTGGTTATTGTGCTACTGATTTTTAAGACAAAACATTTCTTTCGTTTGATTGCAAAAAGTTCACTTTGTCATAAAACAGTCATTCAACTGACTTATTGGGTCGTCTATAGCATCGCGCATACGGTCCAGAGGTAAAGTCAGTCAAATTCATGCGCGCGCGTTCCCTTACTTCCCTGCTGCTTTTATGCGGCGTTGTCATGCCGGAAACCGGTTTTGCCGCGGGGCAATCAGATGACATTGCCGCCCTGCGCCGTGAAATGCTTGAAATGCGGGCGCAGATGCAGGGGCAGATCAGCGATCTGCGTCGGGAACTGGCGAAGGAACGCACGCTGCGCCGTCAGTCGGAGCTTGCGCAAAACAAGGCGGTGTCTAACCATCATGGTCATGTCACCGGCGTTGTTGGAACAGCCAGCACTCATGATGTCGCTGATGCGCGACCGGGTTTGCATGCGAAATCCACCGGACCGCAGCGCATCGGGCCTCATGACGATGCGTCTCGTGTTCTCACCGCATCAGCCCGGGGGGGTGGCGCTGTCTCGCAAACCGCTAGGGAAGGGCAAACCTCGGCGTCTCCTTTCAGCCCGGGGAGCGGGGCGGTAGGGCAGGGCATTGCATCGCCGGGCACTGCATCGACCGGCCCTGCATCGCCTGCTCAGGCGACCGGTGCAGGTGGGGGAGGCATACAGTTGGCCTTGGCCCGGTCACGCGGGGAGGGTAAGCCCTCTGACCCACAGGTAGCTTATGATACCCATCTGATTCCGCCGCCCGATCATGGTCTGAACATGTCATTGGCCGATTTCCGCCGGGCCACGAAATCTGCTGAAACGGTCGATATCGGGGGGATACGTATTGGCTTTCCTGCCGGACGTCCGACTATTGCATCCAGTGACGGGCTCTATGCCTTTTCGGTGGGGCTGGTCATGCATCTGGATATTGGCGGTTTTCCGTCAACGGGCGGTACGGCGCAGGGTCAGACCGGTCGTTTCCCCAAAATGAACGAAAATGCCCGTCGTCTGCGTCTGCCGCTGACATGGCGTTATGGCAATCTTCTGGCCAACCTTACGCCAGAATGGGGGCGCACGGTCGACGGGACGGCTGGGCTCTATGAGGCCAATATGGTCTATAGTGGTATTCACAATTCGCAGTTCACTCTCGGCTATTATCAGCCGCGCGTGACGATGCAGGATTCAGAATCGTCCAACGGCTTTATTTTGATGGAGCGTGCCTCGATTTCAGAAGTGGTGCGTCTGATTGCTGCGGGCGATACCCGCATGAGCCTTGGTGGGCGCACGCATGAAAAGCGCTGGTATCTCGGCGCTTATCTGACGGGTCAGACCTATGGTGATCGCACCAATGACCCCACAGTGTCCGACAGCCAGATGGGTGGTTTGCTGCGTGTGGCGGGTCGCCCGGTGGCAACACCCAATGTCGATCTTCACCTTGGCATGTCCTCCACCATGTCTTTCAAACGCAACCAGACATCGCAAGGACGTGTCCTCTCGCTCAGCGATCGTCCTGAGACACGCCTGACCAACGAGCGCCTCGTTTCTACCGGGACCATCGCCGATATCGGCAAGGTCTGGGCGATCGGCCCGGAAATTGCCCTGCGCTACAAGGCCGCGCTCATCCAGGCGGAATATTATCATATCGGTGTCGACCGTACCGCGGCTGCAAGGGTCAAGGGTCCCGCGCCCAATCTTGGCTTTGACGGCTATTACGTGGCGGGCAGCTACACCCTGTTCGGACAGCCGCGGCGCTACAGCCCTAAGGATGCCGCGTTTTCGTCGCCCGCCCCGAAAGAGGATTTCGATATCTGGAACAACAAATGGGGCGCGCTCGAAGTGGTCGGACGCTGGAGTGTGCTCGACTTCAACAGCAATCTGCGCGGCGATACGCCTGCCTCGGTGACGGGCGGGGTGCGCGGTGGCACGCAGACCGTCTGGTCGGGCGGGCTGAACTGGTACATCAACCGGCATTATCGCATCCAGCTTCAATACAGTCACATCGATGCCACGCGCTCCCAGACGGTCGGCACGGTCAATAACAAGGGCCGTTCGATCAATGCGCTGGGCAGCCGTATTCAGGCTGCCTTCTGAACCTGTTGACCGGCTCGGGACGACCCGGCGGGAAGGGCAGCCCCTTTGTTCAGGCGGTCTTCAGCGTTGGGGCAGCGTACTTGCGATGCGGTCAGCCAGTTGCTCGAACAGTTTCTGCAGCAGGGCCGCCTTGGCCGCATCATCGGCCACACTGCCCTGCACGCTGAGACTGGCACGGCCCTGACGCGCCGGGCGGGCGTCGTCGCTAGGCAGATCGCTCCATGAGGCAAGCAGAATAGCCTGACCCTGCTTGGTCAGATCCATACGCTCAATGGTGATGCTCAGGCGTGACTCAGGGGTTTCCAGCGGCGAATGGGCGGTGATCGTGCGTTGCGGCCAGTCCTGCGAAAGGCGCGCCACGATCAGATCGGTCGCTGATTGTGACAGGCGACTGGCCCATCGTCCGTTGCTGCTGCGTATCAATCGGCTACCATCTCGGGCAAGGATATCCTGTGTATCCAGATAGTCCGGCATGACGATACGCGGAACATAGACCACCGCCGTTCCCGTGCCTGCCGGTATGGCCGTGCCCGGATCCGGGGCAATTGTATAGAACTGTACGGGCGCCGAGGCACAGGCCGTCAGCAGGCCCAGAGCGATGGCTGGAATAAGCTGGCGCGTTTTCATTGGCGGCGTCCTGTCAGCAGAAGTTGCGGGTTGCGCTCCACATCATTGGCAAAGCCGCGCAGTGCCGCAGCCGCCGAGGCAATATCGCGCAAGCTGGCATCCAGATTGGCGCGATCGATCGAGCGGGGTGAGGTCAGGCCTTGCAGGTTCGACAGTGTCTTGTTGGCGGTCACCATGGTTTCGCGGCTGTTTTGCAGCAGCAGACGCAATTCCTGCCCGCGAGCCGTCAATTGATCGGACCCGGTCGTGGCCAGCCGATCCACGCTGGCCAGGGTACGCAGCAATTGCGGCTGAACGGCTGTGATCATGTCATGTGCCGCATCGAGTGTCGCGCGTGTGCTCTGCGAGGTCTGTTGAAGGTTGTCGGCAAGGGCCGGCAGGCGCTCATCAAGCGTCTCTGCCAGATGGTGCATGATGGCGATTGTCGCAGCGGCATCATCGCTGAGCTTGCGCAGAGGCAGGTGAGTGATGGTGTTGGTAATGGCCTGAATGGACGATTGGCGCGTCGGGATCTCGGTCTCGTTCGTGAGTTCGGGATGCAGGATTGCCGGCGTATCGGGCGAGATATCCAGATCGATCTGCGACGTGCCCGTGACGAAGCTCTTGAGGTTCATCTCACCCCGCAGACCATGATCGACGAGGCTTTTCAGGCTCGGAAGATGGCCATGCTTCTGCCCGGCCACCAGAATATCGTCGCGTCGCAGCGTGACATAGACCGGGATATAGGCCTCGCGATTTTTCGGGTCGTATTCGATGGCAATGCGATCGACTGCGCCGACCTGAACACCACGGAAATTGACCGGCGCACCCACAGAAAGACCGTTGGTTGACCCACGAAAGATCAGGACTGCCCGATCTGTATGGGTGAACGGATGGAAATTGCCGAAAAAGACAAAGGCCGCCACCATGAGGGCCATACCACCCAGCACGAATGCGCCGACAAGGGCTTGCCTGTTCATGAGGGGGATCCTTCTTCGTTGCGTTGCCGGTTCATGAAAGCATGAACCTGACTGTCGTCGCAGTGATCGCGCAGAAAGCGCGGCGAGCCGTGGGCGATGGGTCTTTTGGTGATGGCATCGAGAAAAATGCCATCGTCTGCGATACTGAACAGACTGGGCAGTTCATGGCTCACGATGACGATGGTCGCGCCCAGACCGTCACGCAGATTAAGGATGAGGTCATCCAGACGCGCTGAAGTGATCGGGTCGAGCCCTGCAGAGGGCTCGTCGAAAAACAGGATATCGGGGTCCAGGGCCAGAGCGCGCGCAAGACCAGCGCGCTTGCGCATGCCGCCGCTGATTTCCGACGGTGCCAGATCGATGGCGTCAAGCAGGCCCACCAGAGCGAGTTTGAGCTCCACCAGCCGTCTGATGGCCTTGGCATCGAGAGACGTGAACATCTGCAGGGGCAGGGCGACATTCTCGCCCAAAGTCATGGAGCTCCATAGGGCACCGCTCTGGAACAGCACCCCAAAGCGGTGATTGATCTGCGTGCGATCGGCATCCGTGCCTTTCCAGTAATCACGTTCACCAACCATAAAGCGGCCCGTCGTGGGACGCAGCAGGCCGATCATGCTTTTGAGCAGGGTGGATTTGCCGCAGCCCGAGCCCCCCATCACCGCGAAAATGCTGCCCCGCCGTACTGATAGATCGATATGCGACTGAATGACCTTGGGGCCGAAAGCGAGGGTTGCGTCCTGCATTGTCAGGATGGCGGACGCGCGGGGTTGTGTGTCTGTCTCGTGGCTCATGGCTCAGACCCCCAGACTATTGGCGAGGACAGCAAAGATGGCATCAAGCGCAATGACCCCGACAATGCCAATCACCACGGCTCGTGTAGCGGCAATGCCGACATCAGCCGCCGAGCGCCCTGCCTTGAGACCGATGCGGCAGCTCGTCAGCCCGATGAACGCGCCAAACACGATGCTCTTGATGAAGCCGAAAATGAACTGGCCGATGCCAAAGGCAATGACGGTCTGATGAAAATAGCCAAGGCTCGTGATGTCGAGCATGGATATGGCCACCACATAACCGCCCAGCATGCCTATCAGACAGCCATAGAGATAGAGAAACGGCATGGTGACCACAAGTGAGAGCACGGCGGGCAGGATGAGGTAGGAAGAAACCGAAATGCCGAAAACCTTCAGCGCATCGATTTCCTCATTGCCCTGCATGGTGGATATGCGTGCGGCATAGGCCCCGCCTGTGCGCCCGGCCATGATGATGGCCGTCATGACCGCTGCCATTTCGCGGACGGTCGCAATGCCGACCAGACTGGCGACATAGATACCCGCGGCGAATTTCTGCAGCTGCACGGCACCGACGAAGGCCAGAATGGCACCCACAAGAAAATTGACCACACCGACGATCAGCAGGGCTGACGGGCCAGCATTGAACAGATCGGAAAACAGGTCACTACGCCGCAGGCCAACACGCCGGAACAGCGAGCGGAACGCCGCCAGCGCCGTGCGTGAGGCCATGCCAGCCACGATTCCCGTCTCGGCGAACACATCAATCGCCCTGCTCCCGACATGTTCGAGAAAGGGCTGGCGGGGTTTTCTCTCCGGGGTCGCGGGGCCAGCCTGATCAGGAAGCAAATCAAGCAATTGCTGCATCGGATGTGGCAGGGGCGTGGTGTCGAACATGCGCTGTGATGCATCGCACAGGCGGCGCACGTCCCACAGAAACGCGATCAGTCCGGTATCCCAGCCCGTGACGCCAGAGACATCGCAGGCCAGTATGGTGGCCTTGCCCATTGGTGCGAGTGCCTCAACCGTGCAAACCGGCAACGCTGAATCATGGCTGAGCCAGGATCCGGTCAGGACGAGTCGTGCTGGGAGAGATGCCGTGTCCCGCGTCATGCGATCAGGGGGCGGGATGATCTCGAACCGGCCGGTTGGCGTCGTCCCAGCCGTGTCGGCCGTTGGACGCGTGTTCAGGACAGGCGATGTTTGGGGGGTGTCGGGGGTGTGACGCATCAGGCCGTCACGCTGTCCGGTTGTCTAGACAGGAGGCGTCTTGTCGGGGCCGTACCGGAGGCTTTTGGTTTGCTGCCATCATAAGGGTGTATTGTGAGGGCAAGACTGCGCCCGCGCAAGAACAGCGGGCTCCACCCGGGGGCAGGCTGCCCGATATGTGATCACTGCAGACCGTTCCGGGCGGCGGCAGTCGGGTCGCTTTCTTGCCCCGACATCCCGGTCCGGGCCAATCGATCAGTGTTCCTCCATATAGAATTCCACAGGAACGGTAAGGCTCAGTGTGGCACCCGGTATGGTGTCGGGCGGGGCAGGCAGAGGTTCGGCGCGCCGGACAAGTGCGAGGGTCTCGTCATCCAGCAGGGCATAGCCGGTCGGTCTGACGAGACTGGCCGAGAGCACATGGCCTTTGCGGTCCATCGTAAAGCGCAGCATCACCGTTCCTTCCTGATGCTCGGCCTGTGCCTGTGCCGGATAGCGCTTGAAGCGTTCAAGCCGCGCCAGAAGGCTGCCCTGCCAGCTTGCCTTGGCCTGCGACATTTCCCGCGCCGAAGGCGCGCCCTTGGCGCTGGTGGCCGATACGGTTGATGGGGGCGCATCCGAGGGTGGGGGTGCGGTATTCGCTGTTGACTGCGTTGGTACGAGTGGAGCGACGTGGCGCGGTACGGGCGGTGTGGGCGTCACCTTGCGGCGCACCGGCGGCACCTTGATCCTGGCAGGCACCGGCACGGGCGGCAGGGGGGCGGGCGACGGAGGGGCCATGATTTCGGGAGGTTTTTCAGGCGCGGGCAGTTCCGGCGTGGCGACCTGAGGCGGCCCGGGCGGCCGCTCCTGGGGCGGTGAAGGAATACTGGCGGGCTCGGGTGCAAGATCGATGGCGATCGCAGCAGGCGGGGGCGCGTAGGGAAGGGGCGGGGTTGCGCGTAGCGTCGAGGCTGCCCAGACCCCGAGACCCGTCACGGCAAGGATGGCGAGTGCGGAGCAGCCACCAAGACGCCTTTGCCTCTGCCCCTCAAGCTTCTGATGAAGCTGGTAGACAGCGCGAAAGGACAGCATGTCTCCTGCTGCGGGTGAAGCCGCTGCCGGGGTGGCTGGCGCCGTGCGATAACGCCTTGCGGTCACGGTTCGTCGCCCTCCTCCTGACCTTGCAGATTGACGAGCGCCACCTTCAGGAACCCTGCCTTGCGCAGCAGATCCATGGTTTTCATCAGCGTCTCGTAATCCACGGTCTTGTCTGCGCGCAGGAAGATGCGCTCATCCTTGTGGCCATTCGTCAGGGTCATGAGACGCAGGGGGAGTGCCTCATTGCTGATATCGTCCTCACCCAGAGCCAGGGATTTGTCGGCTTTCACCGTGACGAAGATCGGATTGGCCGGACGCGGGGCAGGTTTCTGGGTTGAGGAGGGCAGATCCACCGGAACGTTGACCGTGCTCAGCGGTGCCGTCACCATGAAGATAACTAGAAGCACGAGCATGACATCGATCAGCGGTGTCACGTTCAGCTCATGGGCATCGAGCGCCGTGTCGTCGGCATGACGCATACGCAACGCCATGATCAGCGTCCGACCTGCTCGGCACGCGGTGTGGCAAAGCGCAGCACCTGCCCACCGCCACCCTGCACATGCAGGCGGCTCAGGTCGCGTGAGACGAGACGCAGAATAAGCGCTGTGAGATCACCCACCTGCGCCTTGCAGCCAAGGCACTGTCGCGACAGGAAATTATAGATCACGACGGCTGGAATGGCCGCCACGAGCCCCAGCGCAGTGGCAAGCAGGGCCTCGGCAATGCCGGGGGCAACCACAGCAAGGCTCGTGGCCTTCGTGGCGGCAATACCGGTGAACGAGGTCATGATGCCCCATACCGTGCCGAAAAGCCCGATAAACGGCGATGTCGCGCCGATGGTGGCCAGAATTCCCGTGCCGCGCATGAGGCGGCGCCCTTCTGCCGCTTCCAGACGCTCGAGATGCAGCATGATGCGCTCTTTGAGTCCTTCGCGGTCTTCCAGCACATCGGCAGAGCGTGTCCATTCATTGGAGGCTGCGAGCAGCAGGGCGCGGACAATGCCGATATCGGGGCAAAGCGACTGGGACTCGGCAAGCGAGGCTGCGTTTTCCAGCTTCAGTTCGGCCTGCGACAGCGCACGCCTGACGCGCATGACCTCAACGACCTTGGCGACAAACACCGCCCAGCTGATCACGCAAGCCACGATCAGCAGCATCATGACAAAGCGCACGACGGGGCCGGCACCGAGGAACATTTCCCACGGGGTGAAGGGAAGTGAGGCGAGGTCGCCAGCGGGCGCAGCCATGGGGCTCTCCTGTCATTCTGAGGGGCGGTCACCCATCCGGGGACATTTTGCTCTTGTTACGGGGTGTAACCATCCGCTGAGTACCTGTTAATCAGATTCATTCTCAATTACAAGAAAACGATTGCACAGGAGAGCGCCCATGCTGGTTCACATTCCCAATGTCCTGACACCTGAAGAGCTGCGTCATTGCCGTCAGATGCTTGAGCAGGCGTCGTGGCTGGACGGCAAGGTGACCGCCGGGCAGCAATCGGCAAAAGCCAAGCACAACCTTCAGGTGCCTCAGGATTGCGAGGCCTCGCGCGAACTGGGCGAGATCGTGTTGCGGGCGCTGGGACGAAACCCCGTGTTCAATAGTGCCGCCCTGCCGCTGCGCGTCTTCCCGCCGCTCTTCAACCGCTACGATGTGGGCATGAAATTCGGCGCCCATGTCGATAACGCCATACGCCCCATCCCTGAGAGCGGCTTCAGAATCCGGACCGATGTGTCCTCAACGCTCTTCATCACCGGGCCGGATGAATATGACGGGGGTGAACTGGTGATTCAGGACACTTATGGTGAGCAGCGTGTCAAACTGCCCGCTGGTGACATGGTGCTGTATCCGTCTACCAGCCTGCATCGCGTGAGTGAGGTGACACGCGGCTCACGCTGGGCCTCGTTTTTCTGGAGCCAGTCCATGGTGCGCGACGATACGAAGCGTGCCCTTCTGTACGACTTCGACCGTTCGATCATCGAGACCCGGAAGGCACTCCCCGATGATCATCCGGGTGTACTCGGGCTGACCTCGACCTATCACAACCTGTTGCGTCAGTGGGCGGAGCTCTGAGCGCCCCTCCGTTCGCGCTTCCGCCTTGCTGGAGTAAATGAAGGGGGGGGTGCTTTGCCAGCGAGGCTGACGCCCTGACTGCTTCATTTGTCCCGGCGGCAATTGAGCCGTGATATTCAGGACTGGCCCCATGATGGCACTTGCCGTTATGTCCGGGGTTCCGGTCTCCTGAATCCGAGTGTGCCATGTCGCCCCGTTTTTCCCCTCGCTGGCAACGTCGCCTGCTAGTGGGAGCCCCGTTCTGCGCGGTTCTGCTGCCCATGCCGTTTCTTTATGGGGCTTCATGGCGCCTGCTTGGTGTGCCGGTGGTCCTGTGGTGGCTGTTTGCCTGTCTGCCGTTCACGACGTTCTGCCTTGCCGTTGCGGCCGGGTCTTCGGGGCCGATCGCTGAACACGCGCCACCTGTCGAAAGGGCGGGACGTTGAAGCTGGCGGGTTTCATTGTTGTCCTTCTGCTCGCTCTGGGTCTGGCCTGCGCGCCGCTGAGGGGCCGTATCTTCCGTGACCCTCGCGCCTTTTTTGCCGCACGAGGTCAGTTCGGCGTTGCGCTCTTCTTTCTGCTTTCACTGGGCGAGACCTACTCGATTGGTTCGGTTCTGGGCTTTCCCGGAGGTATTGCCGCAAGCGGTTCCATCGACGTGGCACTGTGGTTTGTCGGGTATATCCTGCTCGCCTTCCCGGTCGGGATGGTGCTGTATCCACGGTTATGGCAGGTAGGAAACCGCTTGGGCGCCATAACCCTGCCAGACCTTCTGGGGGGGTATTTCCAGAGTACGCTTGTCGGGCGGGTAACAGGTCTTGTGCTCGTGATTCTGATGCTTCCGCTGGGGACCATGCAGTTTATAGGGCTGGATGCGGTATTCTCGACCCTCGCCCTACCAATTTCCCCTGTCATGCTCAGTGCGTTCGCAGCATTGCTGGCGTTCCTTTTTGTGGCGGGTGCCGGATTGCGCGGGGCGGCGCTGAGTGCGGCTCTGAAGGACGGTCTGATTCTCCTTTCCATCGTCTGTGTGGCGTTTGCAGCCCTTGTGGCCTGGCCCCACCAGGCGACGCGTCCTCTTGCCGTGGCGCTGCGTGGTGCCAGTCCGCATCCTTTTTCTGCCTGTGTAATGATCATGAGCACGATCGTGACGCAGGCTTTCGGCTTTTGCATCGCGCCTCAAACCGCGGCGGCCGTCTTTTCCGCCCGTGATCCGCAAACCATTAGACGCGCCCAGATCTGGATGCCGCTCTATATGGTGTTGTTTCCCCTGCTGGTTGTCATTGCCTGTTACGGCCTGACGCATCCCGTATTCATGGGAAAGCCCGATTCAGTTTTTCTCTCTGTAGCGTCGCATCTGTTGCCAGGTTGGGGTGTCGGAATCGTATCAGGCGCGGTGGCCCTGACTGCACTGGTCTGGCTTGGGGCCGTATGCCTCAGTCTCGCTGCCATCGTGACGGGCAGTTTCATGCCGCATCTAGGGGCTTCCTCGCGCAAGCGCACAGGGCTGGGGGTTATTGCGCTCTATCTCGGTCTTTCGGTCCTGACGGCCGCCATGCACACCGCGCTGATCGTGACGCTCAATCGGCTTTTCTATGTAGGCCTGGCGCAATTGCTTCCTGCCGTACTGATCTGCGTGATGGGGTATCGGGTTTCGCCCGGCCGGTTAGTTGCTGCGTTGGCTCTGGGCCTGCTGTCAGGCGGGGTTGTTTTTGGGTTGGGCTGGACACCCTTCGGGCTGAGCCCTGCATTGCCTGGCTTGCTGGTCAACGTCGCAGTGCTGTTTCAGGCAGGAATGCTGCGCAGGGAACCTCTTGCAGTCTGGACGCAAGGTGAGGAGCACGGTTCCTCTCAGTCGTGATGGCAGTTCATGATGCATCGGGGCATTGATCGCATCAGGTATCCCATCTGGCTCTATCTTGCCTGGAGAGTGAGCTACCCGTCTGCCTCGCGGGGGTGCATCAGATGGCCAGCATAGGTCTGGCAAGAGTGAAGGATGAGAGAGGGCGCTTAGTCGAATGATAGCCTGATCGAATCAGCTGCGTGTACCTGTCCGATAAAGCTGCCTGTCTTATGTGAAAAAACAAGGATGAATCCTGTCGTATCATGGCCATTGGAAGGCTGGGCGGTCTAAACGACACAAAACATCACACTTGTGCAGTTTGCTTGGGCGCAGTTCCCTGCCTGCTTATCCTGCCGTTTGAGCAAAATCGATAAACAACATATTGATACCATTATATATTATATCATTTTTCGAGATCGAACGTTGCCGGAAATTCAATCTGGATCGCCCCAGTCCCACATAATAGGTAACGAATATAACTCTCGTTAGTGTGATTTCGTTCATAACTGCTGTTATGGTTATGGTTCTTGGGCACTTAGGGTGTTTTCCCGGCACACAGTATGGGGCCCATTATGGTTCATTCAATCGTTCACGCAGCGCATACCGGCCATGGTGATGGCGCTTCGTCCCAGTCTTCCGCAGCACGGCCCAAGCTGGACCGCATCTTCAACGATCCCGATGGTGTGGTCGAAGACGGGGTGCGCGGCGCACTTCTTGCCCATCCCGACATCATTGTCGAAACGGCTAATCCGCGTGTCGTCAAGCGCGCCAAGACCACGGGCCGTCGCAAGGTCGGCGTGATCACGGGTGGCGGTTCGGGTCATGAGCCGGCTTTCCTTGGCTATGTCGGTACGGGCCTTCTGGACTCGGTTGCCATTGGCGAAATCTTTTCTTCTCCGACGGCTGTGAGCTTCCTCGATGCCATGAAGGAAGCCGATATGGGCGCTGGCGTTGCCTGTCTGTTTGGCAACTACGCGGGTGATACGATGAATGTCCGTATGGCGGCGCGTGATGCGCAGCAGGCTGGCATCAAGGTCGAAACCGTAGTCGCTACCGATGACGTCGCTTCGGCTCCGGCAAGTGAGGCAGAGCGTCGCCGTGGTGTCGCTGGCGAAATCCTGATGTGGAAAGCCGCCGGCGCACGCGCTGAAGAAGGTGGCTCGCTGGATGAGGTGATTGCCGTGGCGCGCAAGGCCATTGACAATACACGCTCCATCGGTGTCGGCCTCACGCCCTGCACCATTGTCGCCAACGGTCATCCGAATTTCTCGATCGAACTCGGCACCATGGAAGTCGGTATCGGTCATCATGGCGAGCCCGGCGTGTCGGTTCAGGAGCTCGGCCGCTCGCGCGATATCGCCAAGCTGATGCTTGAGCACATCCTGCCCGACCTGCCCTTCACCAGGGGCGACCGCGTGACGGTGCTGCTCTCGGGTCTGGGTGCCACCCCGATCATCGAACTCTATGTGCTTTACGCTGACGTTGCCGATCTCCTGAAGGAGAAGGGCATTGAGGTGGCGCATCGCTTCGTTGGCAATCTCTTCACCTCGCTCGAGATGAAGGGCGCCACCCTGACGATCATGAAGACCGATGAAGAGCTGGACCGCCTTATGGCTGCGCCCGCCGAATCCATCGGTCTGGTGCGCGTCGGCGCCGGTGCGGCACAGGTTCAGGCTGCTGAAGCGCCGACGGCCAAGGCCGACCCGGTCGAAGCACTGGTCAAGACCGCGACGGGCGAGAAATACGTGCCCAAGAGCGGTATTCCCGTTGCCGAAACCACGAAGGTCATCCCGGCCTTGGTCGATGCCATCGTCAAGGCACGTGACTGGCTGAGCGAGATCGACGGCAAGATCGGCGATGGCGATCACGGCATCAACATGGCCAAGGGCTTTGCCCGTTGCGGTGATGCGCTGGGTGCCAACCCACCGGTCATGGAAAAAGGCCTCGATGCCCTGTCAGACTCCTTGATGGCCGGTATCGGCGGCTCGATGGGCCCGCTTTATGGCCGTTTCTTTGAAGGCATGGCGATCCCGCTGCGCAATGTCGAATTCCTTGATGGCAAGCTCTTCGCCCAGATGCTTGATGGAGCGCTGGCCGGAATCAACAGCCTTGGCAATGCCCGCGTGGGTGACAAGACCCTCGTCGATACGCTGCAACCTTCGGTTGAAGCCTTCCACAAGGCACTGGATGACGGAAAGTCGTTCGAGCAGGCCCTGATTGCAATGTCGGAAGCGGCAGAACGCGGTCGTGACTCCACGATTGATCTGGTGGCCCGTATCGGCCGCGCCAGCCGACTGGGCGAGCGGTCACGCGGCGTGCTCGATGCCGGTGCAACCTCCTGCTGCCTGATCCTTCAGACAATCGCCAAGGAGCTCGTGGCTCCGGCGCGCAACCACAACGCCTGATACGCCACGAACCGAAAGACCAAGACCATGAACAAGATTGTTACGCCAGATCTGGGTGCCCTGCAGAAAGAAGCAGCCAGCGTCGCCCTGCCGGAAAAGATGATGGCCGTCGTCGCCTACGAACCCGGCGATTATCGCTGGGAAGAAGTGGATGTGCCCCGTGCCGGTCCCGATGACATCATCATTGAGGTCGAGACCGTTGGCATCTGCGCCGGTGACATCAAGTGCTTCCTGGGCGCCCCTTCCTTCTGGGGCGACAAGGAACAGCCCCGCTACGTCAAGCCGCCGATGATCCCGGGCCACGAATTCATCGGGCGCGCTGTCGAAATCGGCGAAAACCTGCGCGGGCAGTACAAGGTGGGTGACCGCCTGATCAGCGAGCAGATCGTCCCTTGCGACGATTGCCGCTACTGCAAGGGCGGTCAGTACTGGATGTGCGAGCGTCACGACCTGTACGGTTTCCAGAACAACACCAACGGCGCCATGGCGAAGTACATGCGCTTCCCCAAGACGTCGCGCACCCATCGCGTTCCGGAGGACATGCCTGCCGAGGCGGCTGCCCTGATCGAGCCCTATGCCTGCTCCGTTCACGCTGTGAACCGTGCGAACATCCAGCTTGATGACGTGGTGGTTCTGGCCGGTGCGGGTACGCTGGGTCTGGGCATGGTGGGCGCTGCCCGCCTGAAGAACCCGAGCAAGCTGATCGTGCTCGACACCAAGCAGGATCGTCTGGATCTGGCCAAGAAGTTCGGCGCAGATATCGTGATGAACCCGCTTGAAGAAGACGTGGTGGCGAAGGTCAAGGAACTGACTGGCGGTTATGGCTGCGACGTGTATATCGAAGCAACCGGCCATCCCTCGAGCGTTCGTCAGGGCCTGCACATGATCCGCAAGCTCGGCCGCTTCGTCGAGTTCAGCGTGTTCGGCGATGAAGTGACCTGCGACTGGTCGATCATTTCCGACCGCAAGGAACTGGACGTACTCGGCGCGCATCTGGGCCCGTATTGCTACCCCTTCACCATTGCCGCCATTGCCGATGGTCGTCTGCCGGTCGAGGGTGTGGTGACCCACTCCCTGCCGCTGGACCAGTGGAAGGAAGGCTTCGACCTGATGAAGAAGGGCGACAAGTCCATCAAGACGGTCCTGATCCCATAAGATCAAGCCTGTTTCAGGTGAGAAAGGCGGTTCCGAAAGGAGCCGCCTTTTCTGTTTTCAGAGTGTCAGCGTGCCCGCAATGCGTGGCGTGACAGTTCCCCCGACCCAGATCGTCTCCCCGTCCCTGACGATTGAGACGCGGCCATTGCGGCCCATCGCAGTGCCCTGGCTGGCAATGTAGCTCTCCGGGGCTGCGCCCTTGCCAATCATCCACTGGGCCATGGCGGCATTGAGGCTGCCTGTCACCGGGTCCTCAAATCCCTGGTTCTGACCGACAAAGGCCCTGATCTCGAAGGCAGCGCCCGTCTCATCACGATCTTCCTGCCAGGGCGCTACGATCCCGTAGAGATTGTCGCCCATTCTCGACCAGTCAGGCCTGACCGAAAGCACATCCTTGCGCTCACGAAGGGCAAGCAGTTGCCAGGGTGGGCCATTATCCCCCCAGGCAGCATCCAGAATATCATCTGGAGCAAGGCCCAGCGCCGCGCAGGCGGTGTTGCGCTCCTCGATCGTCAGGGGGGTGGCCCGTCGCCTCGGTGGGGCTGCGAAAGCAAAACGTGTGCCATCGACCCGCACGCGCACCAGCCCCACACCACATTCCTGCACAATGGTGCCATTATGGGTGTTGCCGGGGAGGGAGGCCCATACAAAGGCTGTGCCGAGTGTCGGGTGCCCCGCAAAGGGAAGCTCACCGCCGGGCGTGAAGATGCGCACGCGATACGAGGCCTCGGGCGTCGTGGGGCGCAACAGGAAGGTTGTCTCGCTCAGATTGGTCCAGTTGGCGATGCGGGCCATCAGCGCATCATCAAGGCCATCGGCATCCAGAATGACCGCCAGGGGATTACCGGCGAAGGGCGTGGCGGCGAAGACATCGACCTGCCGGAAGGGATGGTCGCTCATGATCGACCCTTTCGTAGAGCGGGAGAGACAGAACACAAGCGTAACAGACAAAAGATTGCACAGGCCAGCCCGGCCGAAAATCGCCACAAACCGCCGCTTGAACCACGGGACGATAGAGAGGACCTGAAGGCAGGAGGAGCACAACCATGAGAGGCGTGTCTAGACTGGGCGTTACGCTCGGGGTCAGCATCATCATGGGTCATCCCGGGATTGCGCGGGCTGATTCTCTTGCCATGCTCGGTAGTCTCTCGGCGTTACGCGAGCACGGCGTGATGTTTCACGTGCAGCATACCAACGAGACGCAGGCGATGATCGGCTCTCCCACGCCCGGGCTGGGGCTGGAGAAGGGCGTCGGCAATGTCGGTATCTTAACCTATGGCAGCGATATCGACTGGGAACGTCTGGCGGACCTGCAAGGTGTCTCGACGCATATCATTCTCGCCAGTGGCTATGGCAGCCCGACGAGCCACAAATTCGGGGATTTCCTGAATCCAAGCCAGGCCACCTATGGCGGTGTCGGCAATGTCGTGATCCATCTGGTCTCGGCCTATGTCGAAAAATCCATGCTGTATGACCGGGTGAGCGCTGCCGTGGGGCGCATGACGTTTCTCTCCGATTTCTCGGCCAATCCGCTCTACTGCAATTTCATGAACGGCGCTTTTTGCGGCAATCCGCGTGCGGCATCGGATAACAAGGCTCATGCGCCATTCCCCATGTCGAATTGGGCGACACGGATGCGCGTGCAGATTGCCGATGAGATGGCCATCAAGACCGGTCTCTACCTGACTGAAACCGAGGCGATCTATACGCACCATCAGACACGCACGGGCTTCAAATTCAATGGCGCCACGATCGATGGCATGGCCCTGCCGCTTGAGGTAAGCTGGACCCCGGCCTTCGGGCCGAGGAAGGGCCTGTCGGGTCTCTACAAGCTCGGCTTTGTTTACGACACGGCGCGTCATGACAGCCGTTTCGAGGGCATGGGGGGGCAGAACCTCTATCTGGTTGAAGCATCGCCACGCCAGATCAAGGGGGCATGGTCGGCATGGGTCATGGCGGATCAGATGGTCTGGCGCTTCAATGGGCGTGGTCGCGATGCCGGGCTGACCCTGCTGGGAGCGGCCTACTGGAATGCGCCACGCACAGCCTTGCGCAAGGCCCAGTACTCTCTGGGGTTGTTCATGAGAGGCATGATCGCATCCCGCCCGAGCGATGCCATCGGGCTTGATATGACGGTCATTCAGGTCTCACGTGCTGCACGCCTTGTCCAGCTTGCCGCCTATGCCCAGGAGGGGCGTTTGCGGGGGCATACCAGGCGACCTCAGGATTGGGGGGGCATCATCGAGGTGTTCTATCAACTGCATATCTGGCGTGGTGTCTCGATTGCGCCTGACATCCAGTATTACATCAACCCTGGACTACAGCCCGGGCTGCGGAACCAGCTTCTGATGGGCGTGAAGACGCATATCGAGTTCATCTGACAAAATACACTCTGCCTCGCGTGAACCAGGCGCCCCTCGCCAGGCAAGCCTGCTCGCGCTGTGCCGACGAAATGTTGCAGAAAAAGCACATATCCGGCCCGAGTTAAGAAAGATTTTAAGAATCGTTTGCATCTGGATGTAACTTGATCGAAACACAGCATCGAAGGCCAAGCGCCACGACTCTGAGTATTGATTCCTGCATGGTCAGGTAATGGACGGACATTACTGAATTACATTCGGGTATGTCAAAACATGTCAGGTCGTTTTGTGCCTCGCTTTCGCTGTCATTAACGGATTTCTGGTGAGTCGTATGCCTGAAGACTGCACGTTCCCTTGTGGAACGCTGAATAATAGCGCCCCCCGCACAGTGGTATCCGGTAGTTGCTCAGGTAAACAGAAACGTCTTCTGCTGCTGGCGCTCACGGCCGGTATGGGGCTTGGCGCTGCCGACGACGCTGAAGCGCAGGATGCCGTCACGACAGACCAGAAGGCGAGTGATGGGCAGTCCATCGCGCTGCCAGCCGTGCGCGTGCATGGCAAGGAGCAGATCAACACGCTCAACACCAACACGACGACGCTTGATATCGGCCGTATGCCCGATAACGTGCGTGAAACACCCCAGACGGTCAGCGTCGTGCCCAAGCAGCTGATCGAGGAGCAGCGTCTCTTCACGCTCGATCAGGCGCTGTCCAACGTGCCGGGCATCACCATGTCTGCCGGTGAGGGCAATGGCGGCATGAACGGCAACCAGTTCCGTATTCGTGGCCAGCAGGCACGTGGCGATATCTATGAGGATGGCCTGCGCGATTTCGGTAATTATGTGCGCGACGTTTATAACACCGAGAGCGTCGAGGTGGTGAAGGGACCGTCTGGCGAGTATTTCGGTGCAGGCAATGTGGGCGGCGTCATCAACCAGACGCTCAAGAAGGCGCATAGTGGCAACGCTTTTGGGGCTGATCAGTCCTTTGGCAGCGGCATGCAGTATCGTGGTTCGGCGGATGCCAATTACGAGATCAATGCCCATACCGCGCTGCGTGTGAACGGCATGTACAACAAGCAGATGGTGGCAGATCGCAACAATGTCCGCACCGATCGCTATGGCGCTGCTGCCGATCTGGGTGTCGGGCTGGGCACGAAGAACACCTGGCATCTGAACTATCAGTGGCTCGGCAGCCGCGGTCGTCCCGATTACGGCGTGTCGATGATCCAGATTGGCAAGACCTATCGTCCAATCACGGAATACGGCCTGCCGCGCGACACGAATTATTCGCGCAATTTCGACCGCGACATGGGCAATGTGCACATGGTCACCTCGAAATTCGCTTCCGTGCTCTCCAAATGGTTGACCCTGTCGAACGACACACGCTACTCGCATTACACCCGCAATTTTGCAGCGACGACGCCCGCAGCCTGCTCCGGAGCGTGCGCGACCTCCTTCCTGGCTGGCGGTAACCCGACGCTGGCTTATGGCGCCGGTGGAGGCATGGGGTATGATCAGGCCGGCTGGGGCGTGCAGAACGTGAGCATGGGCCATTCCAAGTTCCGGACCGGCTTCATGCACCACGATATTCGCGCTGGTGTGGACATCAATTATACGAAGGATGACCGACTCTACGGCACCTGGATCAATCGGGTGAACAACCAGCAGATCCGTACGCCGCAATTCGAATATCCGGGCACCATGCTGACCTTCCCGGCAACGGGCAGCCGCACGGCGGATTTCCGCGATCTGGGCCTGTTTCTGGCAGACAAGATCCACCTGACCAAACAGATCTCGGTCTATGGCACAGTGCGTTGGGACGATTACCGCTCGACCTATTGGAGTGCGGCTCAATCCTCGATTGGCGTGCAGAAGCAGAAATCGAACAAGTTCAGCCCGTCAGCCAGCCTGATGTACGAACCGCTGGAGAACACGACCTTCTATTTCACCTTCTCGCAGTCCTATAAGCCTGTGGGTACGGATGTTTCCTCACTGACCATGAGCTCGACAAGCATCGGCGATGTGGCGGCCAATGGGCGCGACCTCAAGCCGCAGCGCAGCGACCTGTATGAACTGGGTGGCAAGGCCGATTTCTTCAACAAGCGCCTTGGCGTGACTGGCGCGATCTTCCAGATCGAGCAGAACAACTCCTTCACCTATGACGATGACGGCAACATCATCACCGGCTTCCAGGATGCAGGCTCCGGTCGTCGCATTCGCGGTCTTGAAGTCAGCGCCACAGGCAAGTTGACCCGCGACTGGGAGATCTATGGTTCCTACGCCTATATGGGGGGCAAAGTGACCAACAGCGCGCTTTATGGCGGCAATCGTGCACCGCAGCTGCCTGCGAACAGCCTGTCGGTCTGGAGCACCTATGATGTGTCCAGTCTGGTCCTGAAGCCCAATAATGGCAAGCTGCAGGCCGGTGGTGGTGTGCAGTATTCGTCGGGCTACTGGTCCAACGAGGGCCGTACAGGGCGTATGCCGGATAACGTGTCGCTCAATGGCATGATTTCCTACGACATTTCGCACTACCATGTTCAGTTCAACGCCAATAACCTGACCAATCATCGCAACTACGCCTCGGCCTTCTCGACCTCGCGTGCTGTCCCGCTTTCGGGTCGGACATTCCTCGGTTCGGTCGGTCTGCGCTTCTGAGCCATGCAGGCTGACGTTTCTGATCTGGATCGGGACAATCAGGAAGGGGAGGCAGGCGTGAAGCCTGCCTCCCCTCAGGTTATTGCGCCGCGTTTGCCGCCGCTCGAAAATTCGGCGGCGGCGCAACTCTATCTCGCACAATGGAATCTTGATCGTGGGGCGGTGAGCGAGGCCTTCTGCCTTTTCTCACAGGCCGCGCGGTCAGAACATCCGACATGTCTCAATATGCTGGGGCGTGTTTTCGAGCAGGGCTGGGGGACGAAACGCGATGTGCATGAGGCGCGTCGCCTTTTCGAGCGCGCAGCGTCCGGCGGTGAGGGATGGGCGTTTTATAATCTGGCCGATCTTTATCTGAACGGTGATGGTGTGGTGCAGGACCGCGCTCGTGCCTGTACCCTCTACATGGAGGCAGCCCGTCGCGGTGTGGGCAAGGCGTTCAATATGCTCGGGCTGATTCATGAGGAAGGATATGGCGATGTACCTGCCAATTCCTGTCATGCCCGGCAATATTTCCAGGCGGGGCACGATTGCGGTGACGTGGCCGCGATGATCAATCTTGCAAGGCTCGATGCCTTGTCCTGAACCAGAGGCCCCCCCCCCCCGACAACGAGGTGACCTGCGGATAGCGTGGGTTCAGAGTCAGTTGACAGAGGCCTCCTTGCGTTCCCCCATGGCAAAAGCCTTGAGGATGGATTCAGCCAGGAGCTTGGCCGCTTTGGGGGTCAGGCGCAGATGAGCGGTTGGCGCCACGACGATCTCGTTACCATAAGGGCGCTCGGCTGCCAGAGTGACGGTGATGATACCCCCGACATGACCATAGACCGGAACATTATCGGCAAAGATGATTGGCGCGGATTCCGCACTGAGAGACGCAATCCCCTGCGCAATCTGATGCAAGATGTTGTCTGAAGTGTTATCTGCCATTTGCAGCGTGCCTTTGATTATTGATTGATGCAGCTGGATTGAAGTATCACGAAGCATGTCACAATGTGCACACCCGAACAAGCGCTGTCACGCAGGCAGAGTGGTATGGCATGTCGTCCAGACAGCGAGCGAAGATCCGCTGCTTGCTATCTGAATACATGACTGGACGGACAAAAAACAAGGTTTTTAGCACTCGATATTCGGAATGCGAGAAAAGCAGTAGATGGTATGGGTGCTGTTCAACTTTTATTTTGGCCAGGATAGGTGCTCAGAAGTCAGATCATGAGACCCAGACCCGTGGCAACTGGCATCTGCGTGTCTCCCGAGGAGACAATGGCAGATTTCTCGGACAGTATGTTCCCAAGTGTCAGATCGGCCCGTATCTTGCCACTCGGAGTGCGGATCACGAATCCCTTGCGAATAAAGTAGAATTTGAAACGGGCAATACGATAGCTGTTCATTGTGTTGATAAGACATTGGCGTAATGCCTGAATATTTGCGATATCGTCCTGTTCGATGATCAGGCTTGGCAGATCCCGCTCCGGCAGGGCGGGAGGCACAACAACGCAAAGCGCACCGTCAAGGGCCTGGCTCAGTGCCAGCGCAACGTCATTCGTGTAATAGACATTTCCTTCGTAGAAAAACTTCTCGCTCAGGCGGCCCATATGGAACAGTTCGCCTTGATGCATGAAACCGAAATCCTGCGTGCGCAGATAACGCTTGCCGCTATGCTCGACAAAATGTTCCTTGTTCCGGAGCGGATTATTGAAATATCCAACACTGACGCTGGGGCTATCAATCCAGATCTCACCAACGCTCCCCTCTGACAGAAAAGACTGACTTTCCTGATCGACAATGTGGACAAGCTGGTCTTCATGCGGTGTGCCACAACTGGCAAGTACAGATATCTTTCCGTTATCAGCCTTACCCGGCACGATGCTGGCAGGAACAGCAAGGCCGTGACTCAAGGCCTCACGATCAAAGGCGATGAGATTGACGCCGCCTCCCTTATGTCCGGACGTTACAAGAAGCGCGTTTTCCGCCAGCCCGTAACATGGATAGAATGACGTCTCGCGAAACCCGTGGTGATCGAAACGCGCGCTGAATTTTGCCAGGGTGTCCGGGTTGATATTCTCCGAACCGTTGAACGCGATGGCCCATCGCGAGAAATCCCAGTCCGGAGAGATTTCCTTCTCAGGTAAACGCGCACAGTAGCGATAGGCAAAATCCGGACCGCCTGAGATGGTTGCCCCATACCGGCTAATGGCTTGGAGCCAGCGCGACGGTTTTTCAATGAATTTGTCAGGACCCATGAAGTAGAAAGGGTTCCCAGCTGCAAGCGCTGGCAATACCGCTCCAACAAGTCCCATGTCATGTGTGAAGGGCAGCCAACTCAGTCCAGTATCGTCATTCTGATATTGAAACGATATCAGTTGTGCATGTATATTGTGACAGATATTTCGATGGGTGAGGCAAACCCCTTTTGGATTTTCTGTCGAGCCCGAGGTATACTGAATGACAGCCAACGCATCAGATCGTGGCTCTGCCGGCTCGATTGGTTTATGAGCATTGAGAGCGCTCTCGAGCGGAATCCATTTTACGTTACTTCTGTTGCTCGGACCCTGATGAAAAAGGGTAAGCGTATCACGTTTGCCCAGAACAGCTCTCGCCTGACTATCCTGCAGGATGAAGGCAAAGCGTTCTGTCGCACTTATGGAACTCGGATAAACACCTGAAACCGGCACGTTGCCTGCATAGAGGCAGGCGAAGAACGCGACGATATAATCAATGCCGTTTTCAAACAGCAGAAGCACGTGAGCCTCTTTCGGGACAATGCGCGACAAGTGCGCGCCTGCCACAGCAGCCCGCTCGTGCAACTCGATCGCACTGAGTGTATCGGTGACGTTTTCTCCGTCGCCAAGAAAGAGGAAGATCGGATTTTTCTTTTTTGTCAGGCAGCGGAATCTCAGCAGATCGATCAGGCTGCGTTCCTTCCAGGCTTCTGCCCCGATGAGTGACTGCTCATCCTCATACATCGTGTTGAACCTGTTTGTTTTTATTCGTAGAGGCAGGATCGAGGCACAGGCGCTGTGCATGTAGCTGGTCGCAAAAAGCAATGACATGTTCGGGCGCAATCAGCCTGGTGCATTCAAAGTGCCTGGGCGTGCCTGCATGGCGCGGGCAGAACAAGAGGTTGCCGTGCTCGAACGGTGTTCTGATGTCGTGCCAGCAACTATTGCAGATATGAGGATTGAAGATGCGATACGGGGTGTGAAACTCGTTTGACGGATGAGTAAAGCCGCTGATCATGATGACTGGCGTTCCTGCGGCCCACGCCAGCCAGGATAGTCCGCTGGACAATCCGATAAAAAATGCAGCATGGCGCAACCAGTAGGCGCGTTCGGCCAAGGGCCTGTCGCCTGTCTCGTCACGCGTACCATGTGGGATGTGGTTCCAGTGATTGCCGTGCCCCGAGACGTGATTTCTATCGATGCAGACGACTTCGTAACCGAGCTTGTGCAAGTGATTGATAACCGAGGACCAGCCAACCGGGTTGTTCCAGTATTTGCACTGGCTGGATGCCTGAGTGGCTATAACCACATAGGGTTTGTCTATGGGTGGCTCTACCACGGGCCATTGAGCAATACGCGGTGGGATTTCCCTGTCATCTACATCAAGAATATGAGCTGCCGTTCGATGCAGGCCAACAAGCCGGAAATCCGAGGGCTGCCAGTTATGTTCATCATCCTGGAAAAAGAGACCAATATGATAGGTGGCATAAAATTTATCACATTCCGCTTCGTATTCCGACAAGGTGCAGCATCTGATTCCCGGATACTGGCCTGAGAACAGTTTGCAGGCATCGGGGTTCATGCCGATTGTAAGGCGGCACTGATGCTTCTCCTGGAATTTCAAGGCGTAGGAAAACCAGCCGATCGCATCACCTAGTGTGCTGCCGGGAAGGAGGATCGCCACTTCTTTGTCGCGGCAGTCGTAATCATGGACGAATACGGTCTCGTTAGTATCGACGGAATCAACCTCGATACGTGTGCGAATGAAGTAACGCTTCGATCCCAGAATTGTGCAGTTACTGGCCTCGGCATCGTAAAGATAGAGGCCACGGTCAATGTCCAGCAGCCTGACGCGCCAGCGGCCCGGCGGAATGCTGATACGTGCTCCTGCGTTGAAATCGAAGGCGATATCATGCGTTGCCCGTTGAGTTGGAAAGGGGGGCGGATTAGGAAACGCCTTGCCGTCATAGGATTGAGCCGTGGTGCTTTCGCATTGAGCGCTTGGTTCTGTTGATGAAGTGTCCGGGCTATGCGTTCCGGCTTCAATATCAGTTGCCGTAACGATGTTTTCATCGGTCGAAACGGGCGATGTATCTACCGTCTCGAAATTCAGTATCGAGTCGATAATCGCATCGATCTTGCTCATGTCAGCCTCGATCCTGTTGGTCTGCGATAACCTGATCGATCATCGATGCGACCTGCTCGGGCGAGATCATTTTTGTGCATTCAAAATCGCGCTCCGTATTGGCGTGACGCGGACACCACATGTAATTCGAGCGCTCGAACTCGATGGTGACATCGTTGGAGCAACTATTGCAGACATGGCGGTTGATAACCCGATAGGGCGTCTCGAACTCGTTGAAAGGTTCTGTAAATCCGCTGATCATAATGACGGGGCAACCGCTTGCCCATGCCAGCCAGGAGAGACCGCTCGATAGGCCGATGAAGAATGCGGCATGCCGAAGCCAACGTGCACGCTCGCTCAGGGGGATTGTGCCGGTCATGTCCTCCACGCCGTGTGGTATATGATGCCAGATGGTGCCCTGACCTGAAACGCGGTCGCGATCGATGCAGACGACGCGATACCCCTTTTCCTTGAGATAAAGGACGGTTCGGTGCCAGCCCTCCGGGTTATTCCAGTATTTATTGTGGCCCGTCGCCTGGGTGGCGATGCAGACATAGGGCTCGTTCAGGGGGCGGCCACCCTCGGCAATATGGATAGATGGTTTGCGCTCCCTGACCGGTAATCCCAGTATGTAGGCGCCGGTAACGGCAAGCCCGACCTGTCGGTAATCAGTGGGTTGGTGGTCACGATTCGTATCGTTGAAAAAGATGAGCACCTTGTAACGCGCGTAGAAACCACGTTGTAGAATGGATTCGTCGTCCGTGATGATGATGGAGTCAGCCTGATTGGCGAAAAGCGCGGCGAGGCCTGGTCGCACCAGGCAATACACGCGGCATCGATGTCTGGCAGCGAAAGCCTCTACATGACCCATCCAGGCCAGATGATCGCCCACGCCCCCCAGATGCATATCCACAAGGATATCCCTGTCAGTCAGATCTATCCGGTGCTCGAAGACGACCGCGCCCTTTCGCGAAACCGTCAGGGCAAAGGGGATAAAATATTTCTTGGTACTGCTGACGATTCCCCCTGAGAGATCTTGGGAAAAAAGCACGGTATGCGTGGCAGTGTCACGGATTTCGGTGTGCCATTCGCCTGGAGGCAAGCCGATGCGGCATCCATCCTGAAAATCATAGCAAATGCCTTCGGGGCCGGTCTGACTTGGCAAGATGTCCATTAATGGCGCCCTTGGTTATCCAGCTCGCATTCGTGTTTGGTGATCGTCAAGTATTCCTTGATAGATTTTCAAAACAGCCTCGTTGGTTGCGGCAACAGAATATTGAAGTGCAGTCTTCTCAGCGTCGTCCAGCATTCTTGCTATATGAAGAGAAGAGTTTCTGAAGCCTGATATCAGTTGAGCAAGGCAGTCGACAACTTCTTCGCATTGCTCGGGTGAGAACCAGTGACCATTGCGGTGAGAGGCGTAGTCCTTGCCGCCTGTTCCATGAAAACCAACCAGAGCGCATCGAGATGCCATGGCCTCAAGCGGCGTGAGAGGGAGTGCTTCCTGTCGGGATAAAGCCAGGAAAATGGCAGAATGGCCCATGATTTCGGCTACTTCAACCTGGGATCTGTTCTCAAGCAGTTGCCACGGAACATCGCGAGTTTCCGGATACTTCAGGTGGAGCATAGACATGATAATGAAATACAGCGGGGAATTAACGCCCTCTGCCGGCCATTTTCCTGGATTGGTAGCAATGCAGAGATGTTTCTGACGCGGGTAGAACAAGGTTGTATCGACAGAATTCGGTACGCTGTACACATTGGGTACACGCAGGACAGAACTTACTGATTGAGCTGCTTCTCGGCCAGGCACGATAAAATGCCTGAAGCCCATATTAAGTAGTGCTTCTCCGCTCTGATTATAGCTGTAAAGATAAAAAGGATTCTGACAAAAAAGGATTTTTGTGCCCTCGAAAGGCGTCTTTGCCATATCAAGGATAATATCCGTCAGAATTTCCGGGAAAACGAGCACATCTTCTTTCCCCGCCTGGAAGCTGTCGCACACCGTTACAGCATCGGAAATGCTCAGCCATTCCGGCTTGCCGGAAGGCTGATAGACTTCAACCTGATGACCCTCCCCCGCAAGGATTTCTGCGTGCTGATAAGTGACCTTGATGCCGCCAGATATGGTCTCCGGGCTGAACGGGTTGAGAAATATGATCCTGGCCATGAAACGTGTCCTTTTGACGGGGCGGGAATGGCTCAGGTGCAGCAAACCCACGCAAGTGAAAGTCGTAACTTACCTGAATTTGTGAATCTCTCAATAACGTGATCGATAGCGGCAGTTATTCACTGACTATGGAGACAAGAAATTACTCGTAATACAGGCGGTAGCTCGAACAGTTTTGCGATCGTCCAATTTCTGAACTGGGATAGATAATGAAATTGAGAATCATGCATTGTATTATGAAAAAGAAATATTAATATACATTAAATGGGTTTAACATTTAATTAGAAAATAAACATACAAAAATTAACGACATGTCAAAGAGTTTTATTTTGTATTAACGTTTTAATACTTCTAAATCATAAAAATTTTTCCAGATTCTGTTTTTAAAAACAGAATTGAATCATCCTCGTTGTGAGATAATGTTTGTATTGTAAAAAAGTTCGTGACATCGGTTGTTTGGTAATCGGTAACCAAATGACCGCATATGGGATGATCAATATCATGGTCGGCGGCTGGAGGTGTTCCGAGAACATCGATCATGCTGCGCGGGGTGGACGAACGTAAGCGTCACGCCGCCTTTCTCGAGGATTTGAAATGGCTATTACATCTGACCTTACCGCGAGCGGCGCAACGATTACCAGCTCAGGTGGCATCTATAACATTCTCAGCGGCGCGACACTGATTGTCCAGAATGCGGGATTTGTCACAAATGGTGCGGTGATCTCTGGCTTCGGTGACGGGCCAAATAACTCCAATGCCCTTCCTGGGCAGTCAGGTGGTACCAATTACCCGGCGCTGCTTGTTGCCTCTGCCGGCGGTATCGCATCGGGGTCGACGGCACTGTTTGGTGGCGTTGGCCTGGGGGTGTATGGCGGCACCATTGCGGGCGGTTCGGCTTATGATAGTGGTTCATTTGTCGCTGCGAATGGTGGGTATGTCAGCGGTGTGAGCATTGGGTCAAACGGCGGTGTGCTCGCGTCCACCATCTCTGGTGAGGGCGGAGGCATGGGCACTGTGCTGGATTCCCATGTGTATGCTGGCGGCTATGCAATGGCCGGTGGTGGTTTCACTATCAAAGGGCAAAAATTCGCAGGTTCGGGCGTTATCTCCAAGAGTCGCTTCGATGTTGGCTCCACTGAAATTCTTGTTTCAGGGGGCTCTGACGTTGGAAGTATCTTAGGTGGTACCCAGATCATCTCCTCCGGCGGCAGTGCGATGGCGAGCATTTTCAGCGCCGGAACTCAACTTATCTGGTCTGGTGGTTATGCAAGCGGATCGATCGCGTCCGCTGGTGGTCGCATTGAAGTCTATTCTGGCGGGACAGGGCTTGGGCTCCAGATTGGCTCGGCTGGTTCGCTGCATGTCAACAACGGTGCGGGCGTGAGTGGCGTTCAGGTGCTCGCTTATGGGGCAGTGACCGCAGAGCAGGGCGCTGTGATTTCGACAGCAGTGATCTCTGCCGGAGGTACGTTAACACTCAATTCCGGTGCGACGCTCGCAGGGGGTACGCTCACCAAGGCGCTTGGCGAAGGACAGGCGGGTGGCCTGCTGGTGCTTGAGTCTGGTGCCGTGTTGAGTGGTGCGATGCAGATGGGGTGGAAAAGCCGCCTTGATATCGACGGGTTGCTTTACACTTCCGGGGCAAAGATCACTGCTACTGGTAGTCGTGTCACAATTACGGATGCTGCAGGAAATGTTCTGTGGGTGGGCAACATATCCGGTACAAATGGTATTGGATACCATCTGGAGAGAGATCCTGTCGATGGTAGTATGGTGCTGGTTTACGATAACTGCTTCCTGAAAGGGACAATGATCCGGACAGACCGGGGCGAAGTTGCCGTCGAAGATATTGTTGTTGGTGATCGCGTGCTGGCCTTTGTTAATGGCAAGGAGGTTGCACGTGGGATTATCTGGACCGGGCATCGCGCCACGGTCGTGCGTCAGGGGCTGCCGGAAGACGAAGCCGGATATCCCGTGCGTATCAAACGCCACGCTCTGAGTGAAAATATCCCGCACAAGGACCTGCTTGTCACACCCGAGCACGCGATGTTCCTTGATGGCGCTTTCATCCCGGCCCGCATGCTGGTGAACGGGCGTAGCATCTTCTTTGATCGTACGATCACCCATTACGACTACTATCATATCGAGACAGACGTGCATTCGATTGTGTGGTCGGACGGGGCGCTCAGTGAAAGCTACCTCGATACGGGTGGTCGTAGTGCTTTCTCCATGAACAGCCCGACCATACGCCTGATGAATGTAGCCAGACGCGACTGGGCTTCTGATGCTGCGGCGCCGTTGAGAGTTGATCGCGCCTTCGTGGAGCCTGTTCATGTCCGCCTGGCGGAGCGCGCCCGCGGGCTGGATCTGGAATCCGTGGCATCAACCATACAGACGACCGACGATCCGGACCTCCGCCTTATCGACCCGACAGGGCGCGTTCATCGGGCGATCCGGACTGTAAACCGCTCACATGTGTTTATGGTCCCCGCGGATATCGAGGCTGTTCGTATCGTGTCGCGTGCAGCGCGGCCAGTTGATATGATTGGCCCATTCCTTGATGATCGCCGTTATCTCGGCGTGCTCGTTGGTAGAATTCAGGCATGGGAGGCCGGCGAGACGCGTTGCATCGATGCGCATTTGCAGTCTGACGATCTCGCAGGGTGGGCCAATCGTGAGCCAGGGGAATGCCGTTGGACCAGGGGCGATGCCGTGCTGCCTCTTGCAAATCTGCGTCCTGGTGTCATTGCGATGCTCTCTGTGGAGATACTGGCAGGGGGGCCGTACCCTCTGGTTGATGACGCTCCATCCACGGAATTGGCCGCCGGCTGATATTGGGGTAGGAAAAGACGGTATTGGGGGCAATCGCGCAGGTCCTTACTGTATCGATTGCTCCAGGCGTAAACCTCGGTCCTGATTTTACTTGCAAGACTGAGAGAAAACAAAAATTTACGATATTTTTACGAGTAAATTTGTGTTTTCCCACTGCGCTCAGGCACCGGTCATGCGATTCTTCAGAAAGATATTCCATCTTTTTCAAAGAGATAGCCGAGTTTCATCATTGTAGTTTGTATTTTGAAAATTTCCTATCAGAGTATACTATAATAATATCCGATACATCTCGATGTTGCGCGGCTATTTCTTCTATGTCAGAAAATAATTAGTTAACTAATTGTGAATGATTTCGCGGCGCGTTCCGTTTTTATTGCGTGTGCTCAAGATGTTTACGGAGTGTCTGCTCGTAGATATTGGAGCCCGGCGCATGCCCGAAACGTTCCTGGTGGGGAGGATGGTAGGTGGGTATTACTTCAGCAGGCATGAGTGGCAACGCGTCGATCATTACGGCAGGAGCGGGGTCATACAAGGTTCTCAGTGGCGCGACACTTATCACGACCGGCGCCGGGTGTTCGACATCGAATGTCTGGGTAGAAGGCTTTGGCCTTGGTGGAACGACCAATCCTGCCATGCTCATTGCTTCCGCTGCTGCGGTTGCCTATGGCGCTACGGCCGTGTCGGGTGGTGTGGTTCTGGCGGGTGGCCAGGGCAAGGTTGCCGGGGGGACTGCTTACGACAGTGGAGGCTTTGCCGCCATCAATGACGGTGTGGTCAGCGGCGCGACAATCGGCAATCTGGGTGGTGTGCTTGCCAGCAAGATGTCCGCTCACGGCGGCGCGGCTGGTCTGGTGGTTGATACTCATGTCCAGGCGGGCGGTGTTGGTCTGGCTGGTGGTGGTTTCACGCTCAAAGGGCAGTCATTCGTCGGGCCGGGCGTGATCTCTTCATGCAAGTTCGATATCGGATCGACCGAAGCGCTCGCCAGTGGGGGTACGGATATTGGCAGTATTTTAGGCGGTATTCAACTTGTCTCGGGTGGCGGCTCTGCGGTCAACACGCTGTTCAGTGCAGGCACGCAGCTTCTTGGTGCCGGTGCATGGGCAAGTGGGTGTATCGCCTCGGCGGGGGGACTTATCCACGTTGGTGGCGGTGCCCAGAGCATCGGCACGACACTTGGTGCTGGGGGAAGCCTCGTTGCTGATGCTTCTGCAAAAGTAAACAACCTGACCATTCAGGCTGCTGCCGCGGCAACGCTCCGGGCACAGGCCTATCTGACGAGTGCTTTTATTGCCGCAGGTGGAACGCTGAGGGTTGATTCGGGCGCGACACTCAACAGTGCTGTCATTTCAGGTATTGGGGCAGAGGGCGAAGGTCCGGGGGGCTTGCTGATTGTTGAATCCGGTGCCGTTCTAAAGGGGGTCACGATCGGCTGGAAAGGGCGTATCGATGTCGATACACTCAGCTGGACCGACGGTCAGCGTATTCTTTATGGCAATAATACGATCAGCATCATTGATGCTGCGGGTAATATTGTCTGGAGTGCGGATGTTCGCGGCACAAAGGGAAATGCTGCGACAGATTACCATCTTGAGCGGGATCCAGCTGATGGCAGTACGATCATCGTCTACGATAAATGTTTCCTGAAGGGCACCCTGATCAAGACTGATCGCGGTGAAATCGCGGTAGAGGATCTGTCCGTAGGCGACCGGGTGGCCGCCCTGGTTGATGGGGGGACCGAGTACCGCGAGGTTATATGGATGGGTCATCGCTCGACGATTGTACGCACGTGGCTTGATGACGACGAGGCGGGATATCCGGTGCGCATCCTCCGAAATGCGCTGGGTGAGAACGTGCCGAGCAAGGATCTCCTGGTCACACCTGAGCATGCCATGTATCTTAACGGAGCCTTCGTGCCAGCACGCATGCTCGTGAATGGCCGCAGTATTTTTTATGATCATTCAATTACGCATTTCGATTACTACCATATCGAGACAGATGCGCACTCGATCATATGGGCCGACAATGCCCTGAGCGAGAGCTATCTGGATACCGGCGATCGCAAGCGTTTTGCGCAGCCCGGAGCAGTTGTTCATCTCCTGAATGCGCCTGAAGCGACATGGGAAGGCGATGGTGCCGCGCCATTACGGGTCGATCGTGGTTTTGTTGAACCTCTGCATGCGTCACTGGCACATCGCGCAGCATCACTGAATCTTGGTTCGACCGTGCCGTTGCCGGAAGTGACAGAGGATCCCGACCTTCATCTGGTTGATGAGAAAGGGCGTATCATGCGCAAGATGCGTGTCGTCAATCGATCGAGTGTGTTCATGGTGCCTCCTGACGCCAGGCGCGTCAGACTGGTCTCACGCGTTTCGAGACCGGCTGATACCATAGGGCCGTTTCACGATGATCGCCGTCATCTCGGTGTGCTCGTGGGGGATATCCAGATATGGGAGTCTCACAGGACACGTCATCTCGCAGGTCATCTGACTGAGGAAAATCTTGATGGATGGTCGAATATCGAGGACGGTCGTCAACGCTGGACGACGGGTTCTGCAGTGATCGATCTGAGTGATCGGCAATCGGAAGCGGTCTGTATCGTGGCCGTTGAAGTCTTGGCAGGTGGGCCGTATCTCGCTCACGTCCCTGCCGAGCTTCATGAGGCTCAGGTGGGCTGAGTTTTACGTCTTTCATCGGCCCCTCTCTGAGCAGGGGATCCAGGGCGGCCATTACGGCCGCCCCGTTTGCGTTTGGGGATTGTTATCCATGTTCCATGTTATGGCTTTGCGTTATGCACGGCAAAATCCACAATCCCTGGCTTTTGACAGTCTCGCGCAGGACTGGACCTATGGCCAGCTGGAGCGGGACGTTACATGCGTAGTCCAGGCCTTCGTCAAGTTGAAAGACGCCAACCCGAGGCTTGTCGGTGTTCATTGCGGAAATCTCTATTGGCACTGGGTGTTTATTTTGTCGCTTGCGTCACTCGGTCTCGCGAGCGCATCGTTTCCGGAAAGTTCCGACCCTTCCTTTCTGCGCGATGTACAGTTGCTCGAACCGGATATCATGATCTCAATGGGGGGGCTGTCCCTCCAGGACGTGCAGGTTCTGGAGATCAACGAGAACTGGCTGGGGCGCGTTCGTCAGATCAAGGCCGAGTACTGTAATCACGCGATCGATCATGACGCCATTTGCCGCTACGCAATTGCTGCAGGAACAGATGCGGAAAGACAGGTGCTCGCCATGTCTTTTCGGCAAGCAGAGATGGCGATCATGCATATGGTGATGCAGGATCAGTCGCTGAGAGCTCTCGCAGCCGCGCAGCCGCATATCCTCTCCACGATTGGCGTGATTTCGCTTACTGGTTTTGTCGTGGGGTGCAGCGGGCTATGTAGCGGGTCCCCGCTCAATTTCGTGAACCACACCGATATTGGTATCCTCATTGCCAGAAGGATCCCGACGCTCGCTATCGTGACGCCCAGTCATCTTGCCCACATTCTCGAGGTGCTACCGCCGGGGATGAAACCGCTCGATACGCTCAGACTGATTGTTACGGGTGGTCGGCTCAACCACGTTTTGCGTGCCCGCGCGCTGGCTAGGCTCACGCCTCATGTCGTCTCTGCCTATGGGGCTGATGAGTGCGGTGCGCTGGCTTTCGGCCATGCGGCAGACCTTGTGACCGAGCATATGGTCGGGGTGGTTCTCCCGTGGGTGACGTTCCAGATTGTTGATGAGCGCAATGCCCCTGTTGCGCCGGGTCAGGAAGGGATTGTCCGTATCAGGAGTTCAGGGCTGCTCAACGGCTATGTCAGCGAGACATCGGGTCAATCGCGCCGGTTTTCTGATGACTGGTTCTACCCCGGCGATCGGGGGCAGATCAGCGAAGATGGCATGGTTTGTATCACCGGACGCGTTGATGATCTGGTATCGATCGGTGGTGAAAAATTCGATCTCGGTGTGATCGATGACATCGCGCGGGACCTTCTCGCTATCCCGGAGCTCGGCAGTTTCCTCTCTCTCGATGAAACCGGGCGTACGCGCATCAACATTGCGATGGCTTCCTCGTCAGGGTTTGATGCCGAGCGCCTCGCACAGGCGCTCAGGGCTTTTTATCCCACGCTGCCCCCCGTACGGGTGATGCCTGTCGATCATATTCCCTGGTCGCTGGATGGTCGTGTCGATCGCGAGCGGCTTTCAGGCGCCTTTCTGCGCTCCGAGAATGCACAAGTCTGATTGAAAGACGGGTCAATAGGGATGACCCGGGACGAAGCCCGCAGGGTGCGCAACCCTGCACGCTTGAAATGACAGGTAAGGTCCAGGTTACAATATGCAGCGCAACAAAAAATCTGATGTCGCCATCATCGGGATCGGATGCCGGCTGGCACCCAACATCACCAATGTTGACGAGCTCTGGTCATTTCTTTGCGCCGAGGGGGAAGCGGTTACCGACATCCCGGAGGAGCGCTGGAGCGTCAAACGCTTCTATGCCGAGGAAATCGAGTCCCCGTCGAAAACCTATATGCGCAGGGGGAGTTTTCTTAAGCGCAACATACATGAATTCGAACCGCTCTTTTTCGGAATTTCGCCACGTGAGGCACAGATCCTCGATCCCCAGCAGCGCTTGCTGCTTGAGGTGACATGGGAAGCCATGGAGACGGCGCGTATCTTGCCGTCTCGTCTGTCCGGTCACAAGACGGGTGTGTTCATCGGCATTTTTGCAATTGATGCCCATGCTCACACATCGAGCCCCTATAATCTGCCGACCGTGCGTGATCATTTTGCGGCCACCGCCACGCCCTCAACCATGCTCTCTGCCCGTCTGGCACATGTGTTCGATTTCCAGGGACCATGCATGTCGATCGACACCGCATGTTCGTCATCCCTTGTGGCCCTGCACCAGGCCTGCCGTGCCTTGAATGAGGGCGATATCGATGTCGCCATCAGCGGCGGTGTCAGCCTTATGGGATGCCCCCAGACGTCGATCTTCATGTCAAAGGGGCATTTCATCGCGCGTGACGGTCGCTCGAAAAGCTTCGATGCCGCAGCCGATGGTTATGGTCGTGGCGAAGGCAGCGTGGTGTTCATTCTCAAGCGTCTGGAAGACGCCGAGCGCGATGGCGATACAATTCATGCTATCGTGGGCGCAACCGGCGTCAATTCGGATGGACGCACGCAGTTTCTGACGTCGCCCGATGCTGGCGCGCAGTCGCGTCTCATGACCGAAGTTCTGGAACGCGCCGACGTCGATCCGCGCGACGTGGCCTATGTCGAGACGCATGGCACCGGAACGCCGGCAGGTGATCCGATCGAGACCTACGCGCTGTCGCAATCCATTGCGCGTTTCAAGGACGAGAAACTCGTTATCGGTGCGGTCAAGGCCAATCTTGGTCATACCGAAGCAGCAGCCGGTGCGCTTGGTACGCTCAAGGCGGCACTCTGCCTGCGTCATCAGGCGGTACCACCCCAGCCGGGGCTCAAGACGATCAACCCCTCGATCCATCTGGACGAGTGGAATCTGGAGATCCCGCGCGGCTCGACACGATCGCTGGGTGAGGGGAAGATCGCGCGTTTTGCAGGCGTCAACTCGTTTGGTTACGGTGGTACCAACGCCATTGCGGTCCTGCGTCGCCCCGATGACAAGGCCCCCGTTCGCAGCGGGCACAAGGCTGCCCGTCGCATCAACGGCAAGATTCCGTTCCTGCTCACAGCGTTCTCCAAGACCTCGCTACCGCTCATGGCAGCAGCCTATCGCGAGCGTCTCGATGGTGAGGCACAGCCTGCTCTGGGCGATCTCGCTTTCAGTCTCGCCACGTCACGCACCCTGTTCCGTCATCGCCTGCTTGTCATGGCGCGTGACGAACAGGAACTGGCGGACAGGCTTGATGCCTATCTGAAGGACCAGCGCGAGGAAGGGATGTTCCAGGCAACGGTCGAGGCAGAGTCCGGCCGTGGCATGGTGTTTGTCTATTCCGGCGTCGGCCCGCAATGGTGGGGTATGGGTCGTTATCTGCTGCGTGAGGCGCCGCAGGCTGTTCTGGACAAGGCGCACGCATGTGACGCCTTGTTCAAGGCGTTGTCAGGTTATTCGATCTGCGATGAAATCCTGCGTGAGGAAGCCGATAGTCGTATCGACAACACGGCCATTCTCCAGCCCGCCATTTTCCTGATCCAGGTTCTCGTCACCGAATATCTGGCCTTGCAGGGTATTCTGCCGGATGCCGTGGTTGGTCACAGCATGGGCGAGGTTGCTGCCGCCTATGTCTCTGGCGGCCTCAGCCTGGAAGACGCCGTCACCGTTATTTATTACCGCAGTAACCTTCAGGGTACGCTCGACGGCACAGGCCGCATGCTTGCTGTGGGCCTCTCCGCAGAAGCGGCAGCCGAGCTGATAGCGGCTGAAGCACTGGAACTCTGCGTGGCTGCTGTCAACGCACCGACCACCTGCACGCTTGCAGGGCCGGAGGAGGCGATACGCCATCTGGCCGCGCATCTCACGCAAAAGGGTCTTTTCAACCGCGTTCTGAATGTGGATGTTCCCTTCCATAGCGCCGTGATGGACCGGATCGAGGGGGATCTCAAAAAGGCTCTCTCAGGGCTCGCACCGGGTGCGGCATCGACGCCATTTTATTCGACAGTTTACGGCAAGCGTGCCGATGACGACCACCGGGCAGATTCTGGCTACTGGTTCAGCAATGCCAGACAGCCCGTCCTTTTTGCCTCCGCTATCGAAGCCTGTCTGGCCGATGGCTTCACGCAGTTTGTCGAGATCGGACCGCACCCGGTCATTGGGCGGGCGCTGAAATCTGTCGCGGACAAGCAGCAGGCCAAGCTCAGTGTCATCAGCACCCTCAACCGGCAGGAAAGCGAGGCAAAATGCCTTGAGAAAGCCGTTGCCAATATCATCCTGCATACGGCGCGCCTCGATTGGGCAGCCATTACAGGGGGGACGCTGATCGACCTGCCGACCTATCGTTGGTCACGCGAGGTTTTCCATGCGGAAAATGAGCGCGAGCGACGGTTCCGCCTGGGCGGCACGGGCCATCCGCTGATCGGCTTTGGTGCCATGACACCGGGGAAATCCTGGGTTGTTGATCTTACCGAACTGGGCGTGCCCTGGCTCAAGGATCACTGCATCGACAATGTTGTGCTTCTGCCTGCCGCGGGATTCATCGAGTCCGCTCTGGCGGTCGGTCACGAGATCGAGGGTCAGACAGGTGTCGTGCTCGAAAACCTCGAGATCCTGGCGCCGCTGGTGGTGCAGTCGGGCGATAACCCGATCCTTTATCTCGATTACGACGAAAGCCGCCGTACGCTTCGCTTCCACAGCGCCAAGGAAGAATTCTCTGAAATGTGGATCGACCACGGCAAGGTCGATATCCTCTCCGCAGCGCCGTGGCCCATGCCGGTCATCGACCGTGCGATGGTCGAGCAGGCGCTCGAGCAGGGCGTGGATGGGGCCGGGCTTTATGAAAAGATCCGCAATCACGGCTTCCATTACGGGCCGCGTTTCCAGACCCTGCAGCGCCTTGCTGTGCAGGAGCGGGTGGCCTATGCGCGTATCGGCCTGACTGAAGACGAACTGGGTTCGGCAGAAACCTATTATCTGCATCCGGCCCTGCTTGATGGCGCGATGCATGCGCTGATCGGGCTCGTCCCCGAGAGCTTCTCTGATCATATGTATGTACCAGTCGGCTTTGATCGTCTGAGCTGCTTCGGCATGGGCACGACCGAGGTGCTGGCGCGGGTCGAGATCACGGCGATCACCAAGAGCCAGATCGTGGCCTCACTGCGCCTTTACTCCACGACCGGTATGCCGGTCGCCGAGGTCAAGGGCATGCGCCTTGCCGAAGTGCCGCGCATTCACAAGGAGGCCGCTACACGCGTCGAGACGCAGGAATATTACACCAAATGGATCGAGTCCGAGGCGTCGATCCTGTTTGCCGAGCCCAAGACCGTGCTCCTCGTCGGGCACAAGAGCACGGCACAGAAGAAGCTCTGCGCCTTGTTCGAGGAAAATGGTGTGACGGTTCTCTCGACGCCGCGCAGCGGAGAGATCACGCCCCAGACAATCGGGCTTGAGGCGGGCCTTACGCTGGATGCCATCATCTACATGGCAGGCCCGACCCCCGACGCGGATTTCGAAAAGCTCGTCGGACAGATTGATGACATGGTGACATTTGGCACCCGTCTTCTGATGGAGGGGCAGGACAAGCAGCCGAAATTCATCTGCGTTTCTGAAAACGCAATCTTCTTCGATCCGGAAGATGTGCTGGCCCACAAGGCCAAGGTGCATCCGGATGGGGCCGCGCTGGTCGGGTTCTTCAAGGGACTGGTCGATGAGCGCCCCGACCTTCAGGGCAAGGTCGTCGATGTCGATACACTGGCCGGTCATGAGGCGCTGACGGCGCTCGCGGCTGAAATCCTGCACGAGGATAACGAGGCTGAAGTCGCCCTGCGCGAAGGACGCCGTTTCACGCCGCGTTTCATGCCTGTCGAAGGGCAGCCTGATCGCCCGCTTGCGCAGCTTCCCGGTACGCCGGGCATCAAGCTGCAAAAGAGCCGTACGGGCACGCTCGATGGCCTGTATTACAAGGCTTTCGATGTCCGCCCACCGGGACGTGGCGAGATTACCATTCGCGTGCTGGCCACATCGCTGAACTTCAAGGACATGCTCAAGGGCATTTCGGTCCTGCCCGACAAGTTCCTGCTTGATACCTATCACACCACCGAAATGGGCATGGAGTGCTGCTTTGAGGTTGTGGCCGTTGGCAAGGGCGTCAAGAATTTCGAGGTGGGCAAGCGTTATCTGACCTGTCATCCGGGGTGCTTCACCTCGCATATGACACTGCCGGTCAAGGGCTTCCGCGTGATGGCGCTCGACCTGTTCGAGACGGCCGGTCGCCCCCTGACTGTTGCCGAGGCAACGGGTCTGCCGATTGCCATTGCGACAGCGCTTTACTGTCTGCACGACCTTGCGCGCCTCAAGAAGAACGAGATCGTCCTGATCCATTCGGCGGCAGGCGGTGTGGGTCTTGCTGCGATCGAAATTGCCAAGATTATTGGCGCACGCATCTTTGCAACGGCCAGCAGTGACGAGAAACGCCAGATCCTGCTCGATCGGGGCTGTGAAGCTGTGTGGGATTCCCGCAGCCTCGCCTTCTATGACGGTATTCTGGAAGTAACCGGTGGTCAGGGCGTCGATGTTGTCCTGAACAGTTCCCCCGGTGAAATTCAGGCTCATAGCCTTGCGCTGCTGTGCAATACCGGTCGCTTTGTCGAAATCGGCAAGAAGGATATCTGGGAAAAGCGCGATCTGTCACAGTTCAGCTTCAACGGCAACGTGTCTTTCCACGCCTTTGATCTTGACCTGATGATGGCGCGTGATCACCGCAAGGCGGTGTCGATCTTCGACCGGATTCCCTATCTGTCACGCAAGTTCGACACGGTCATTCTGCCGCACAAGGTCTATCCCGCTTCCGAAGTGCGCGATGCCTTCAAGTTCATGTCGTCCTCCAGGCATATCGGCAAGATTCTTGTGTCGTATGAGGACCTGACGAATGTGCGCGCGCAGCGTCAACCGGTTCGGCCTGTCGATCCGGCGGCTGCCTATCTGGTGACAGGGGGGCAGGGCGGCCTTGGTCTCGCTACGGCGGCCTGGCTGGCGGCCAGTGGTGCACGGCATCTGCATCTGATGGGGCGCAGCGTACGCCGTGACAAGGAAACGCTCGACAAGATCAAGGCTCTGAAAAAGGCCGGTGCCCGCGTTATGCTGCATTATGGCGATGTCAGCGTTTACGAGGATGTGGCCCGTATCAAATCGGCCATTCTCGAGACGGGTATCCCGCTCAAGGGTGTGTTCCACGCCGCAGGTATTCTCGATGACCGACTGATTTCAAAATACTCGGAAGAGAGCCTGCGCAATGTGCTCAAACCCAAGGTACTGGGCGGGCACCATCTGGACGTGCTGACACGCGACTGCCCGCTGGATTACTTCGTGCTCTATTCCTCCATTGTGACGGTCACGGGTAATATCGGGCAGAGCAGCTATCTCGCGGCCAATGCCTATCTCGATGCGCTGGCCAGCGCCCGCCGCAAGGCAGGTTTCCCTGCGGTTTCTGTCCAGTGGGGCCCGATTGCCGAGGTTGGCATGCTGGCCCAGGAAGGCAGTGTCGTGCAGTTCTTCGAGAATGCAGGGTTCCGTCTGCTCGAAAGCAACGAGGCGCTATCGCTGCTACCCACACTCATTAATCGTGACCGCGATACCGTAGCGGCCATGGCGATCGATTGGGAGACATGCTTTGGTCAGCATGGCGCGATCGAGCGTAATCCCAAATTCGCTCTTATCCGGCGTGAGAAAAGCATCAAGAACACCTCGGCGCAGAAGCTGGCTCATCTCCAGAGTCTGTCACCTGAGGAGCGTTACGAGTTCGTGCTGGACAACGTGAAATCGATCCTGGGGAATGTTCTCAAGCTCGAACCAGACAGCATCGATCCGGGCGCACGGCCAAACGAGCTGGGCGTCGATTCACTGGCTGGTGTGGAAATCCAGACGGCGATCAAGACAGAATTCAATGTCGAGATCTCTCTGCTTGTCCTGTCGCGCAATGAACCGATACGCGAAATTGCGCGTAACGTGCTGCGTCAGATCAGTCTGAATATGGCGTCTGCCTGAGGCGGGACGGCATCGGGAGGGTTTGATAAAAAGGCTGGTGGACGAGAGTCCACCAGCCTTTTTTGATGTCTGACCGTATGAGGGCAGGGCGCTACACTATTCGTTTTCCATCGTTTCGCCCGGAAGCTCGTCCGGCTCTGCCCACGCAATGGCGCCCACGATCACGCTGGACCCAATGACAAAAAGCTGTGCCGACAGCGGAAGGCCGAGATTGCGCCCGAATACCGGGACAAGCTTGCCTGCAAGCCCCTGCCCAAGCGAGCCAATGGCATAGCTCAGCCCCATGCCGAAACTGCGCGTGTCTGAAGGAAAGCGCTTGGCGAGATAATGCGGCACAAGGGCAAAGACGCCCGAGGCAGCTAGCCCCATGATCACGGCCGATACCAGTAGAACCGGATAGGTCTCCGCACTGAGGAAAGGATAGATTGTAAGGATCACCACAAGCAGTGTGCCGATAATCACGCGCAGATCGCCGAAGCGGCTGGCCAGCGCCCCGCAGGACAGCTTGCCCACCAGCGAGCCGATACAGAAACAGCCGATGGGCCAGAAAACGAGCGCCGGCGTCAGGTGATGGACATTGCGCAGGATCGTCGGATAAAGGCTGTAGATGGCGGCCTTCTGAAACTCCAGAAACGACATGAGCGCAATGGCCTGCACGGCCGCCAGCGTCAGGATGAATTTGGCCTTGGGCTGGGGTGCGGCACCATTGAGCCCCTTCTGGCGCTCCTGCTTGAGCGTCCATACCGGGCTTTCCTGAACGCCCCACCGTATGAAGAGGGCGAGCACGGCGGGCGCCAGCCCGATAAAGAACAGCAGGCGCCACGAGTAATGCGGCAGAATGACCGCCTGGGCTGCGGTCGCAGCCAGAAACCCGAGTTCGTAACCCGACATCATGATGGCAGAGGCCATGGCGCGGCTCTTGCCTGGCACGCTTTCCATCAGGAGTGCGGCAGACGCCGTCCATTCGCCGCCAAAGCCAATGCCGAAAAGGAACTGGATGACAATCAGGCTGATGAGGCTATGAGAGAATCCTGTGGCCGCGGAAAACACGCCAAACCAAAGCACACCCAGCAGAAACGCCAGACGGCGCCCGTAGCGGTCTGCCAGCCATCCCCACCCGGTATTGCCAACGGCACGCCCGATGCTTTGCGCCAGAAGTACCGTGCCCATGGCGCTGATGGTGACCCCGAAATCATGGGAGATGTCAGGCAGGGTGAGCAGCAGCGCTGTCTGGTCGAAGGCGTCGAGAAACCAGCCGAGGAAGGCGGCAAAGGTGACGCGCCAGAAGGGTTTGAGCGCGACCAGCGGGGGGTAAGTGAGGATCTGGGACAGGTAGGATTGGCGGGCGGAGGCCGACATGGTCTCGTCCTTGAAATAGGGGGCAGGTAAGAAGCGGGAAAACTGGAAGAGGAGGTAGAATCGGCTAACAGCGAAACGGTTCCTTCCATACTGAAACTCAATGTGACGGAAGGCAGCTTAACAGGTAGTTCTGATTGAGGACTGTTTCACTCCTCATTCTGCCCTGATAGAGCTTGGGAATCGAGTCCCGTTTCATAGGCTGAGGGTATTGTATCGTTATGAAAGATCACGATTTAGCCCAAGACCGTGATCATAGCGTTAAGGCCATATTATCGTTCTCGCTCTAGCATCGGGATAGTCACCCTGATCGCGAGGAGCTACGCCGCGTTGCCACCACATAGCAGCCTGATGAAAGATCATGCTTTAACAGGATTTATCAGCCCCGTGCTGTGTGATGTGGCTTCTGAAGAGCGCCCACGCGCGGCGGTAACGGAGGTGGATTCGTGTCAGTCCCTACCGGCTCTTGCGACTTTCATGCTTCCCGATCAGGCGTTGCAGGTGTTTGATCAGACGGGTGTCCATGTTTCCTGTGTAACCCTGTCGAATATGATGCTCCCCGGTATGAACGAACCCGGTGGGTGTAAGTCATCAATGACGTCGCCAGGCCTGGCCTCTTCCTCTGGAGGAGACACAGCTTCTGGTGCAGTGCCGTTCTGGGCAGAAGGGGCAGCGTCGGAAGGTAATAAATGCCGAGCCCGGCCCGGCTCGCTTACAAGTCAGGGAGCAAGAGCAAGAGCAGGGAACGAGCGGTCCGATTTGCGGTGGATGGGCCGATATGGTCGTGTAAAGGGGCATATCAGGCTTATTGGGTGGGACGTCACGTCATGCTCGGCGCAGGGGATTCGTCGCACAGCTTGCAAGAGACATGAAGTTATTAACGATGATATCGTTATGTTGCGTGAAATCTGTCGTCGCATGGTCCCTCTCGAAGGGCGCTACCTGGTCAGCATGACTCTGTCGGCTCATACTGTGCCGCATGAAAATTTCGTGCGAGCCATGCGCGACGTTTTTCTGGAGACCGGCCTTCCTCCGCAGGTCCTTCGACTTCTCCTTGATGAACGCCGGCTTTCTTTTGCCGGGCATGAGGAGGCACTTTGTCTCGCGACACTGGTCGATTGGGGGGTAGAACTGTGGATCGAGCGTTTCGGGCAGGGGGTATCCAGTCTAAGCCTGTTACGCGAGCGCGCTAAATCGGGACTGATTGCCGGGGTGAGCCTGGAAGCCGGTCTGGTATCAGCGCCATCTGGACTTTGGCGCACAGCTCATCAAAGGCGGGAACAGGCCGAGGAAAGACTCGACCCGGTTGCGGCGAAATTCTTTTCTGCCTCGTGCGGGGCCTTGCAGGCACTTGGAATCAGGACTCATTTCGGCCGGATCACCAGTTCTGCTCAATATGGTTACGCCCTGGCCGCGGGATTTGACGAGATGACCGGTTCTTGCCCCGAGCTTGACGGCATTGCGATGGAAGCAGAGCCGCTCTGCGTGTGAAGCGGGACTGGACGCAACGCCCTTCCTGTTACAGGTTTGCCCCAGGCGCGCCACAGGCGAGCCCAAACCCATGACGTGAGTTTAACTTGCCCTGCAACGCGGTTGGCTGTTCTGCGCTATGGTTCGACAAGAGGGAAGAACGAGATGGCGCAAGTGGATACAGTCTATGACAAGTATTTCCAGACAGCTCTGGACGGTCTGAAGGCCGATGGTAGCTACAGGCATTTTGCCGAACTCGAGCGTCACGCTGGTCAGTTCCCCCACGCCTATCATCATGGCCTGAAGCGCGATATCACCGTCTGGTGCTCCAATGACTATCTTGGCATGGGCCAGCATCCGGATGTGCTCAAGGCAATGCATGAGAGTCTTGCCCGAAGCGGTGCCGGTGCAGGTGGCACACGTAATATTTCGGGCACCAACCATGAGCACGTTGCGCTGGAGAAGGAACTTGCGGCCCTCCACGGCAAGGAAGCGGCGCTGCTGTTCAATTCAGGCTATCTTTCCAACTGGGCCACGCTGGGCACGATTGCGGCGCGGCTCAAGGGCTGCGTTGTGCTTTCTGACGCCGCCAATCATGCGTCAATGATCGAGGGCATACGCCACTCACGCGCCGAAAAGATGATCTTCCGTCATAATGACGTTGAGGATCTTGAGGCAAAACTCAAGGCGATCCCGCTTGAGACACCGAAAATTGTCGCCTTTGAGTCGGTCTATTCGATGGATGGCGATATCGCCCCGATCGAGGCAATCTGCGACCTTGCCGATCGTTACAACGCCCTGACCTATCTGGATGAGGTTCATGCGGTTGGCCTTTATGGTCATCAGGGTGGTGGCGTCGCCGAGGAACGCGGTCTGGCACATCGTCTGTCGGTGATTGAGGGAACCTTGGGGAAGGGCTTTGGCGTGGTCGGTGGTTATATTACCGGCAGTGCCGCACTGTGCGATTTCGTCCGCTCTTTCGCCTCGGGTTTCATATTCTCGACGGCACTCCCGCCGATGATCGCAGCAGGGGCGCTGGCGAGTATCCGGCATTTGCGTCACAGCCAGAGCGAGCGGGCGGCGCATCGTCAGGCAGTGGCATGGCTGCGCGAAAGCCTCGACCATGCCGGTATCCCCCATCTGGACAACCCATCGCATATCGTGCCGGTCATGGTGGGCGATGCGACCCAGTGCCGTGCGCTTTCTGACGCCTTGCTTCAACGCTTTGGTCATTATATCCAGCCGATAAACTACCCGACCGTCCCACGGGGCACCGAGCGCCTGCGCATTACACCGGGGCCTTTGCACAGCAAGGAAGATATCGCCTCCCTTGTCAGCGCTCTGGCTGCACTGTGGCGCGAGCATCGTCTGGCCAACGCGGCCTGACGAGCGGGTCATCAGGGCATCTCACCGAACGTGCTTGACGTGCTGACCTGATGAGCATCGGCCAGAGGTTGTCATTGCGGTGCGACCTGTGGGGCCCCCTGACGGGTTTACCCACCACCCGTTGTCCATCGCTTACGCGTCGGCTGCGGATTACTGTATGATCCGGCGGCACGCAGGCGAGACGGCAGATCACACAGGCTGAGCCGCCTGTCTCACCATACTGCCTCATTCAGGCTTGTTTGGCCGTTGCAGCTGGTCGAGTTTCATTTTCCTTCTTGTTCGCGAGGATATTCCTGATGCTGTCCCTTTCGCGAGCGCCCAGATCGGGCGCCACGTTCCTGACACTCGAGAACAGGGATCCCGCGCGACGAACCTCCTTGCTGGTATTGTTTGTTTGTTTGATTGTGGGGGGCTTCTCCCTGCAATCGGGCCGTGCGCTTGCCCAGACGCCCTCTGGCACCTCAATGCCGGATGCGCCGCGCATCTCGGCCGATCAGGCGCGACAACTGGCATCGGTGCTCAACAACGAGGCAAAGCGACGCGAATTCCTGACCACGCTGCAAAATCTCAGTCAGGCACAGCAAGTCGCGAGCCCGTCCAATACGAGCGAGAAGGCGGGGCCCAAGCTCAAGCCCGATGGGCTGGGGGCTGAATTGCTTGGCAGCGCTTCTGACTGGACTCACGCAGCGAGCGTACAGGCGCATACGCTTTTGCGTACGGTCGTGGATGTGCGCGCCATAGCACCGTGGTGGCGTCACATGCGCAACGATCCGGCTGCCCGCCAGGAATCGCTTAAGCTGCTGCTGCGTGCCTTGATTCTGGCTGGCGTGAGTACCTGCCTGTTCTATGCGCTGCGTTTCCTTCTTCGCGGCGTGCGTAATCGGGTGGAGGCTCTGGCGCGCATCAAGGGACGTTCAGCGCTGGCGCGTGAGATTGACGATCGCCAGGCGGCGGAACAGGCTGCGGACGACGCAGTGAGAGAAGATAAGATTTCTGACGGTGAGGGGGCATCGGCCACCGAGCTACCTTTTCCGAAGGAGGCCTCGTCTGACGCGCAGGACCATGGTGATGCGTATCAGCAGGCGGCAGACGAGACGTTGTATAACAAGCCTGACGCCCGGACCGATCATGCAGAGGATTTGGCTGGTGGAAAGACACCGCAGTCCGATAGTCAGGATCGGGAACGTCTGTCGCGTCTGCGTCATCAGGGCGCACTTGCCCGGCTGACGCTGGTTCTCAAGCGGCTTCCCTACAGTTTCATGTGCCTGTTGCTCGACTGCCTTCCGGTTCTGGTCGTGCCGTTCATCGCCCTGCTGATCATTATTGCCGATCCGGCGGCCGATGAGTTCACAACCGCACTCTTGCGCGCACTCAGCCTGACAGCCTTGGTGGGCGGGGGGCTTATCATCGCCATACGCACCATTCTTGCGCCTGGCCGCCCTTGGCTGCGCCTTGCCCTACTGTCGGAGTCGGCCGCCAGCTTCCTGTTTGACTGGTTGCGTCTGCTGATTCTGACGACAGGAATTTCCGCGGCTGCGCTCGAGACGCTCGATGATTGTGGGTTGCCCGATCGGGTCATTGAAGCGCTGCTCAAGATCCTGACACTCGTGCTGCATCTGATGGTCGCCGTCATGATCATTCGCAGTCGCCCCAAGGTCATGCGTTTTTGCGAGCGCAGGGAACGGCGTGGTTTTGGCGCCAGCATGTTGCACCTCTTCGGCCGCACCTGGTGGGTGGTCGCGCTCTTCTTCGATATGGGCCTCTGGCTTGTCTGGGCGGCGGAAATCCATCACGGCTACGCGGCAATCTGGAAGCTCTTTCTGCGCAGTGCTATGGCGCTGGTGGTCATGCGCTGCGTCAGCATCGTGTTGTTTGGGCTGCTGGAGCGCGTGTTCCGCTCGGCCCCTGGCTGGGTCACGTTGAGCGAGGATGCACAGACACGCTTCAGCCGCTATTACGCCCCGGCACAGCGGGTCACGTCTGTCATCATCATCGCACTGACCGTTCTTGCTTTGGCTAGCGCCTGGGGCGCGCCTATCAAGGCCCTGTTTGGCGCTGGTGGTCTTGGCTATCGTCTGGCCTCGTCATCCATGACCGTGCTCATCGCCTGCCTTCTCGGGGTTGTGGTCTGGGAGGCGAGCAACATCGTGCTCGAGCGCTATGCCCGCAAGGTGGGCGGCCTTGATGACGGTGCGGCAAGGGTGGCGCGTGTGCGCACATTGCAGCCCATGATCCGTATCGTCCTCATGGTCATTCTGGTGGCCGTCATCGGGCTGACGGTGCTGAGCGAGATCGGCGTGAATGTCGCCCCGCTTCTGGCAGGCGCCTCGATCTTCGGTGTCGCGCTGGGTTTCGGCTCGCAGAAGCTGGTACAGGATTTCATCAACGGGATTTTCCTGCTCATGGAAAACGCCCTCACGGTTGGCGATGCCGTCACGCTTAACGGTACCTATGGCGTGGTCGAGCATCTCTCGCTGCGCACGGTTCATGTGCGTGCCAATGATGGCTCCATGAACATCTTTCCGTTCAGCTCGCTTGGTCAGATCATCAATTACAACCGCGATTTTGCCCGTGCCATCATCGTGGCTGAAGTCGGGTATGAGACGGATACCGATGAGGTCGTGCAGGTCATCAATGATATCACGGCCGAGATGCGGGCCGATGAAAATTTCAAGGCCCTGATCATCGACGACTTTCAGATGTGGGGTGTGGACGCGCTCAATCAGACCTCTGTCACCGTGCGCGGTACGTTGCCCACAATCACCTCCGGGCGCTGGCCTGTTCAGCGCGAATTCTATCGCCGCCTGAAAAAGACGTTCGAGGCGCGTCATATCCATCTCCCTTATCCAACGCGCTATGTAGAGGTTACGGGGCTGGCAGGTATGGGAAGCAGCGATGGGTCAGAGCGCGACCGGCAATCAGCTGAAGATGGTGCCACAGCGCGAGAGGGACGCGTCCCATCCTCCCGACCCGAATGACAGGTTGTGCGGCCTCAGGGAGGCTCGTAGTTGCCTTGAGGCCAGGCGGCCCGTGCCGCATGATGGGCGCTGAGACGTTACGCTGTAACGACGGGGCAGTGTGAAGATGGGCGCAAAAGCGCCTTGCCGCAGGGGCTTTGTCGCAGGGGCTTTTTCGCAAGGAATCTGGCCGCTCCAGGCCGGTCGGCACGGAGAGTAAGACCGATCGGCTTCTTCTGTGAGGCTAGCCGCGCCTGAGGGCGCTTCTCAGTTTCTCGTCAAACATGGCCGTGGTAAAGGGTTTGGGCAGGATATGGATTTTCTCATCCTGTCTGCTTCGGTCGAATATGGCCTGTTCTGCGTAACCCGTTATGAACAGCACCGCGAGCGACGGCCGCAGCACAAGCGCCGCATCTGCCAGTTGCCGTCCATTCAGACCACCCGGCAGGCCGACATCGGTAATCAGCACATCATACAGGCGTTCCCGGTCATTGAGCAGGGCGAGGGCTGCCGTGCCATCGCTTGCCTCCTGAACAATGGCGCCCCAGTCTTCGAGCGTTTCACGAACGGTAAAGCGCAGCGTCTCCTCATCATCGACCAGCAGGACACGCAGGTTACGCAGGGCGTCGCCATCCGGCGAGAGGTCAGGCGCGACGACGGGCGAGGGCAGGGCGGCGGCATGGCTGGGCAGCCAGATATGCACCGAGGTTCCCGCGCCGGGGATCGAGGCAATGCTGACCCGTCCCCCCGATTGTCTGGCAAAGCCATAGATCATGCTCAGCCCCAGCCCGGTCCCCTTGCCCAGAGGCTTGGTGGTAAAGAAGGGGTCGAAAGCGCGTGCCATGACATCGGCGCTCATGCCCACACCCGTATCTGTCACTGAGAGCACCTGATAGATACCGGGGCGCACTCCCCATTCCTCGGCCTGAAGGACACCGAGCGTGGCGCGTGATGTGGCAATTGTCAGGTGTCCGCCCTCGGGCATGGCATCACGGGCGTTGATGGACAGATTGAGCAACGCATTTTCAAGCTGGTTGGTATCGACCAGGGCCGGCCCGATGGTATCGTCAAGGCAGAGTTCGAGCACGACAGCTGGCCCAACCGTGCCGGCAATAAGGTCCTGAAGCCCAAGGATGAGAATATTGATGTCAGCGGGTTGCGGGTCGAGCGTCTGACGACGTGAAAAGGCCAGAAGGCGATGCGTCAAAGCGGCGGCGCGATCCGTGGCACCCTGCGCCGCGGTGATGTACCGGTCCAGCCCCTCTGTACGCCCCTGGGCAATACGACGCGTCAGGAGCGAGAGTGCACCCCCGATCCCGGCCAGGATATTATTGAAGTCGTGGGCCAGGCCGCCTGTCAGCTGTCCAACTGCCTCCATCTTCTGTGACTGGCGAAGCTGATCCTCCAGAGCGATGCGATCGGTCACGTCACGTCCGATCAGATAGATGTCTTCTCCCTCTGTCGAGCCGGACCAGTTGAATGTGTGCCACTCCCCGTCCTGATGCAGGAAACGCAGATCAACGCCATGATCGAGCCTGCCTTCACGCAGCAGGGCAAGGGCCTCGTTTGCGCGCGCCATATCGGCTGGATGCACCAGTTGCTCGGCCTTGCTGCCAATCCAGTCACGCGCCTTGTCGCCAAAGCAGATCTGCCAGCTCGGATTGAGGTAGCGCAGCCTGCCGTCACGATCGGTAAGGGCCAGCAGGTCGGCGCTGATCGCCCACAGCCTGTCGCGTTCGCGCGTACGGCGCAGGACCTGCTCTTCGAGGGTCTCGTTCATGCGGCGCAGGGCTTCCTGCGCACGCATCTGGCGTATGGCGGCCCAGCTTCTGTCAGCAATCGTACGAACGAAGGAGAGCGTGATGTCGTCCCAGCAATGGGCATGGGCAAAATGGACGATCGCGACAGCCTGCAGAACACCGTTATCCATGATCGGCACATTGAGCAGGGCGCAGATCTGAAGCGGTGCAAACTGTGCAGCCTGCGCAGCGGTCAGGGGATCAGTCCTGACATCATCGATGGCGACCACCTCGCCGGCCTTGAGCAGATCGATATAGGAGCCGAAGGACCGGAAGGCATAGAGCCCCGAAACGTCGGGGGTTTCAGGGTCCCTGCGCCAGCAATCGGTGACCTGCGCCAGTTCGCGCTCATGATCCACGTCGGCAAAACCGGAACGGTCTGCCTCGATGGTCATGCCCAGCGTCCGCGCTGTAAGCGCCAGAATGTCAGCCTCACCCGTCAGCGCGCGCAGCTCATCACCGAAAGTAACCAGCGCCTCGCGCTTGAGCGTCTGGCGTTTGGGCGCGTCGATATCGAGCAGAATACCGGGGAAATGACTGATCTGGCCGTTATGGTCATAAGTGCACGAGCCATTCGCCTCGATCCATCGGCTGCCACGTGAGCCGTCATCGCACAGACGAAACTCGCAGCGAAACGGCTTGCGCTCCTGCAATGCCGTGTCGAGCGCTGCCCGAAGAACCGGACGATCTTCAGCCGTGATGCAATCCAGCAATTGCGTGAGCGTCATTCCCTCGCCCAGTCGGGCCGGGGAAAGACGGAGCGTCTGCGCCATGCGCAGATCGCCCGTTACAAGCTGACGTTTGGCGTCCCACAGCCACATGCCGATGATGGTACCGGCCGCAAGTGCAAGCTCAAGGCGCTCGTGCTCCTGATTGGCCACCGTCATGTCACGCGAGACACCGAGGATACGCTCGGGCCTGCCCCCGGGGCCAAGTATGGGTGTCACCACGACATCCCACAGGCGTTTGCGCCCATCGGTTGTCTCGACATATTCCTGAAAATGGCTGGTAAGCCCGTCCCTGGCAGCGTTGATCGCGTCCAGCGACAGCTTGCGCCCGCGCTCCTGCCAGACATCGGGCCAGTAGATCCCCAGCATGTCGGCGGGCGAGCAAAGGCCAAGCACCAGAACAGCGCCGTGATTGACGAAGGTGATATTGCCGTCGAGATCTAGGATCTTCACGCAGTCACTGGCGCTGACGAGCAGCGAATTGACGAAAGACTGGCTGGCGCGCAGTGCAGCCCGTTCATCCGGATCGATCGTGGTGTCGATGACCGTCCCGGTGCAGCCATCGGGATGGGGATGCACACTGATATGAACGGCTCTCGGTGGTCCGTCCGTCTGCCGGAAGGCTACATCGCCTGTTTCAGCCCTCGTCAGCCATGCGACAGGATCGGTTTCCGGCAGGATTTCAGCATTTTCATGGAAACAGGCCAGAAAAACCGGCCATTCGACACCGAGACGTAGGGCTTCAGGGTCGAGGCCACAAAGAGACGCGAGATAGGGATCGCCCGTCAGCAGACCACTCTTCGCATGCCAGAGCAGAAAGCCGAGCGTGGCCTCGCGTGAACGGTTCTCGCCGGGAGGGAGGGGCGCAGCCCGTGTGACGGCAGGCGTCAGTGGCTCACTCTGCAATGGTGCATGGAGGGTACCACCCCGGCCTGGCACAGCGAGGGCACTCGCGTCCCTTTGGCCCATCGTGCCGAGAAGGGTGGCATGAGCCTGAACGATGCGCTTTTGTTGCGGGGTTAAAGGGTTTCGCCGAGCCGCCGCTGCAATCAGCCCTGCGACAGGCGTGCCGAAGGGAAAGAAGTCCCAGCCTGCAAACTCATCCTTACCTGAAAAGGATGTTTCGCGGGTCCAGCCCTGTTCCGTCGTGCGTGAGAGGTCGGGAAATACCGGTATCGCGTCACGGGTTTCAGACCCGCCCTGTGCCCTTGCGACAAGATGCGCATGACCGCCGCTGACAGCAATGAGCGCGAAACCGATCTCGGGGAAGGTTTCGCACAGGGGGTGCAGTGCCGGGTGTGTTGTGGTGGCGGGTGAACCTGTCAGGTTATCCGGACCGGGACGCTCCCAAAGCAACATGTGATACGCCCCCGGATGTTCAGGCTGCCCCCGGGTTGCGGGGGCAGGACAGGCGTCTCAGGCACCATACGATGAGCCCGCTTGATCCGGTCCAGTCATAGCCCCCTGAACGTGAAAGCGTAAATACAGAATCCGGGGCCGATTACACGGATGCCGTCAAACCCCCGTCAACAGTCAGTATATGCCCGTTGACGAAGCTCGATGCCTCGGAGGCGAGAAAGACAGCGGCGCCTACCAGCTCCTCACTCTTGCCCCATCGTGCCGCGGGGGTACGCTGGCACAGCCATGAGGAAAAGGCGGGATCAGCAACGAGGGCTGCGTTCATCTCTGTTTCAAAATACCCAGGGGCGAGCCCGTTGATCTGTAACCCGTGCCGTGCCCAGTCGGTCGCCATGCCCTTTGTGAGCATTTTCACGGCCCCTTTGGTTGCGGTGTAGGGGGCGATGCCGGGACGCGCCAGCTCGCTCTGCACAGAACAGATGTTGATGATCTTGCCGCACCCACGCGTGATCATGCCTTTCGAGACCGCCTGGGCAACGAAAAACACTGAGCTGAGATTGGTGGAAATCAGGCGGTCCCATTCGGCACGTGGAAACTGCTCGAGAGGCGAGCGGAACTGGATGCCGGCGTTGTTGATCAGGATATCGATCGGACCTTCGGCCTCGATCGCCTCGATCCCTGCAATGACCTGATCCTGATTGGTGACATCGAAAACGCTGCCGCGTGTCACAATACCCTCACCCTCCAGACGGGCCCGCGCGGAATCGAGATGTGCAGGGTCACGCCCATTGAGAATGATTTCGGCCCCGTAGCGCCCCAGACCCTGTGCGAGCGTATAGCCGATGCCGCGCGAGGCGCCGGTGATGAGGGCGCGCTTGCCCTTGAGGGAAAAAAGGGCGGGCTCGGACATGGCTGGATCCTTCTCTGGACGGTCCGCCCCGTAACTGTCGGGGCGGACATGATCTGGCGGCTCGCTGAACAAATTTATCGTTTCGAGCCGCTCATATGCTGGGCATGGTATCAGGGATGGTCAGACTGCCCAGCCGACATTTTCGTGTGGTTTCTTTCAGTCATCCTTAGCCTGCACCCTCGTTATGTCAGGCAAAGGGATGACTGGGGCCTGCGCGCGAGGGTTTTTCAGGCGCCCATGTCGGGGCCAGCAGGTGGGCGTGTGTCGTCGCCGATCTTGGCGCGGCGCATGGGGCACGCCATACAGGAGAAATGACCAAGGAAGCGACCTATCTCCCTATCGCCCTGCGCCTCGATGACGGCCGCGCCCTCGTAATCGGGGGCGGGCAGGTGGCCGCCAACAAGCTGCGCCTGCTTCTGGGGCGCTGTGATGATATCGCCCAGATCGGTCCGGTTCATGACATCGAAATCCGCCAGGCGATCGACAGCGGCAAGGTCACCCATCTCGGCGAAGCCTTGGACGCGCGTCGTATCAGCGCGTTGCTGGGCGGGATGCGGATTGTTTTTGCGGCCACCGAGGACGCTGCGTTCAACCGTGTCATTGCGGCACAGGCGCGCGAACAGGGGGTGAATATCTGCGTCGTTGACGACCCTGAACCATCCACCTTCATTACCCCTGCCATCATTGACCGGACACCGGTTCAGATTGCGATCTCGACCAATGGCGCAGCGCCCGTACTGGCCCGGCGCCTGCGCACCCAGATCGAGGCGCTGCTTCCCGACGGGCTCTCGCGCCTGGCGCGCTTCATGCAGGCGCAGCGCGCATGGATACGCCATGCTCAGCCAGACACCATGATCCGGCGACGGGCATGGGAGGATTTCGTGGATGGCGCGGGTGCCGAGCAGGCCCTGCGGGGAGAAGATGAGGCGGCAAGAGCCAGTCTCGAACGCAGCCTGGGCGGCGTGCCGAGAGAAGGCGAGGTCTGGCTGGTCGGTGCCGGGCCGGGTGATCCGGACCTTCTCACGCTGGCGGCTCTGCGCCTGATGCAGAATGCCGACACCGTTTTGTATGACCAGTTGATTCCACCTGCAATCATGGACCGTGTGCGGCGTGACGCTGAGCGTGTGTTCGTTGGCAAGAAGCGCAGCCACCACACCTTGCCGCAGGAAGGGATCAATGACGAGTTGATACGCCGCGCCAAAGCGGGTGAACGCGTTCTGCGCCTGAAGGGAGGCGATCCGTTCATTTTCGGGCGTGGTGGTGAGGAAATGGAGGCGCTGGTGGATGCCGGTGTCACTGTACGCGTCATCCCCGGCATCACGGCAGCCAGTGGGTGTGGCGCGGCGGCAGGCATCCCGTTGACGCATCGGGACTGCGCACAGAGCTGTGTGTTTGTCACCGGTCACGCCCGCGCCGATGGCACGCTCAATCTGGATTGGCCGAGTCTGGCCAAGAAAGGGCAGACACTCGCCATCTATATGGGGCTCGCGCCGATGGCGGATCTCTGCGCCCAGCTTCAGGCCCATGGCCTGCCCGCCGACTGGCCCGCCGCTGTAATCGAGCATGGCACGCGTCATGATCAGCGCGTGCATGTGGCAACGCTTGCGACGCTGCCTGCGTTGGTTATCGAGCGCAATGTGGCAAGCCCGGCGCTCACCCTCGTGGGGGAGGTGGTGAACCACCGCCGCTCGGGGCATGGGAAAGCAATTCACCATAAAGAAGCGTGAGTTTGTAGTTTACCCATTGCACGGTGTTGTCTGAGGTATTATGTCGAGCGTGATGGCGCAATAAGCGATTTTTCAGTGTGGATTCAACCGATCATGGCCCTGACCCAGACCGAACGGCAGATCCTTGAAACGACCGGCGAGGAAGCAATCCTGGAGCGCTCCATGGAGGTGCTTTCAGGGCGTATGGCGCTTGTCTCGTCCTTTGGGGCCGAATCCGCGCTGCTTCTTGCTCTGGTTGCCGATATCGACCGCGATTTTCCGATATTCTTTCTCGATACCAGGCGTCACTTCCCCGAGACGCTGAGCTATCGTGATGCCCTGATCGATCACCTTGGACTGACCGGGGTTGTAAATATCGCGCCCTCGGCCAAGGCGCTGCATGATCGTGATCCGCAGGACATGCTGGCCGATTTCGACCCGGATGCCTGCTGCGCCCTGCGCAAGGTCGAGCCTATGGATGACGCATTGAACGATTTCGATGCGTGGATAACCGGGCGCAAACGCGGTCAGGCAGCGACACGCGCCTCGATGGCCGTCTTCGAGCCGCTTGCGGACGGGCGAGCCAAGATCAATCCACTTGCCTCCTGGACGCGCGAGCGCATCGCAAGCGAAATGACCCGGCGTAACTTGCCGCGTCACCCCCTGACGGCCCTCGGTTTCAAATCCATCGGCTGTGCGCCCTGCACACGGGCCGTGGCTGAAGGTGAGGACCCCAGAGCCGGACGCTGGGCCGGCCAGACCAAAACCGAATGCGGCATTCACCTGCCAGCGCGATAACGGAGCATAAAATGAGTTTGGCGTCCCCCACCCTCGCCACGCCGCGTGCCATGGATGACCTCGATCAGCTTGAGGCGCAGAGCATCTTCATTCTGCGTGAGGCCTATCGCAAGCTGCGTCCGCTCTCCCTGCTCTGGTCTCTGGGCAAGGACAGCAATGTCATGGTCTGGCTGGCGCGCAAGGCGTTCATGGGCCGCGTGCCGTTTCCGGTCATGCATGTCGATACGGGCAAGAAATTCCCTGAGATGTATGCCTTTCGCGAGGAATACACCAAGAAATGGAACCTCGACCTGATGTTGGGCGATTGTCCGCCGGTTGAGGAAATCGACCCGTCCCTGCCGCCTGCAGCGCGCTCAGCCGCGCGCAAGACCGCCGGTCTGGCCAGCCTGATTGAAAAGCACAAGCTGCGTGGCGTCATTGCCGGTATCCGACGTGACGAGCAGGCAACCCGCGCCAAGGAACGCGTGTTCAGCCCGCGTGGGGCGGGTCATCGCTGGGATGTGCGCAATCAGCCGCCGGAATTCTGGGATCAGTACGCCACCCCTTATGAGGACGGGATGCATATCCGTGTGCATCCGCTGCTGTCATGGCGCGAAATCGATATCTGGCGCTATATCGAGCGCGAGAACATCCCGCTGGTCGATCTGTATTTCGCGAAGAACGGCAAGCGTTACCGCTCGCTGGGTGACCAGGACATCACGAGCCCCATCGACAGCAATGCCTCAACCCTCGCCGAGGTGATTGCCGAGCTTGAAAACAGCAAGACATCCGAGCGTGCCGGTCGCGCGATGGATCATGAATCGGAAGACGCGTTCGAGCGTCTGCGTGTTGCGGGTTATCTCTGAGCCATGGGCGAAATCATGAAAAACAACGACCTCCCAGCCTCGCTGCGCGCCGCTGCCACGCCGATCGTTATTGTTGGCCATGTCGATCATGGCAAATCGACGCTTATCGGCCGTCTGCTTTACGACACGGACAGTCTGCAGGACGGCAAGCTCGCTCAGATTGTCGAGAGCAGTCGCAAGCGCGGCCTTGCCGTCGAATGGAGCTTCCTTCTCGACTCGCTCCAGATTGAGCGTGATCAGGGCGTGACCGTCGATTCCACCAGAATTCCGTTCCATCTGGGCGGGCGCGAGTTCGTTATTGTCGATGCGCCGGGCCATCGCCAGTTTCTGCGCAACATGATCACTGGTGCCGCTGACGCCGAAGCCGCCGTGCTGGTGGTGGATGCGCTTGAAGGCGCTCAGGAGCAGACGCGTCGTCACGCGATGCTCCTGCGCCTGATCGGCATCCGTCATGTGATCGTGCTGCTCAACAAATCCGATCTGCTAGATTTCGATCAGGCGAAGATCGCCCATGCCGAAGCCGATGTGCGCGACTTGCTGGGTCGTCTGGAAATCACAGTCGAGGCCTTCGTCCCGGCCTCCGCGCGTGATGGTGATAACATTGCCAGCCGTTCGGAGCGCGCGCCCTGGTACACGGGCCCGACGCTGGTTGAGGCTCTGGCCGCCGTACCGGCACTGGCTTCACGTCTGGCTCTCGATTTCCGTATGCCTGTGCAGGATGTCTATCGCTTCGACGATGTGCGCTATGTCGCCGGGCGGATCGAGCGCGGTGTCATTCGCGCAGGCGATCGCATCATGATCGGCTCACAGGGTCAGCAGGCCACAGTTGCAGAAATCTGCCGCTGGCATGCGCCGGAAAATCCTGTCGCGGGAGCAGGGGAGTCCATCGCGTTGCGTCTGGAGCCCGATCTGGTGCCGGACCGTGGGGATCTGCTTTATCCGGCACAGGAAAATGGGGCGGCACCGATCCGCACTGCGCGCCTGCGCACACGTCTTTTCTGGCTACGTGGTGAGCCCCTGCGTGTGGGTGAGAGCTTTACCCTGCGTCTGGCCACGGCCGAACACGATGTGACGGTTGCCTCGATCGATGCCGTCGTGAACCTTGATGATCTCACGCTTTCGCCCGGCGACGAGGTGCCGCCGGATGGTTTTGCCGAGATCACCCTGGTGGCGTCTCACGCCATTCTGTTCGACCCGTTCTCACCAGGTTACAGCGATGGGCGTGGTGTGCTGGTGGATCGCTTCCAGCGCATCGTGGGCGGTGCCCCACTGCTTGGGGCTGCTGAACTGCCGGACGGGGCTCATGCCATCCACCCGACAGCCAGCAAGGTGACTGCCGCGCAGCGTCAGTCTTTGCATGGTCACAAGGGCGCTGTGTTCTGGCTGACTGGCCTGCCGGGTTCGGGCAAGAGCACGATTGCCCGGGCGGTTGAGACCGATCTGGTCGCGGCTGGGGTTCGTGCAACAGTGCTTGATGGCGACACGCTGCGCGCCGGTCTGTGCAGCGATCTCGGCTTCTCGCCAGAGGATCGACGCGAGAATATCCGTCGCGCTGCCCATGTGGCGCGTATTCTGGCAGAGAGCGGGCAGGCTGTTATCGTGGCTCTTGTCTCCCCTCTGATCGAGGACCGTGCGCTTGCGGCGCAGATCGTGGGTGAGGGCTTCCACGAGATCCATGTGGATACGGCGGTGGAAATCTGTGAGTCCCGTGACCCAAAAGGACTTTATGCCGCAGCGAGAGCGGGGAAGATTGCAGATTTCACGGGCGTCAGCGCGCCTTATGAAACACCGGCTAACCCGGCAATGCGCCTTGAAACGCTCGGGGCCCTGGACGGAACGGTGCAGGGTTTCGCGTCCTTCGTGCGCGGTGTGATCATCGCGTAAAGAGCGGATCAGGCGACTTTTCGGGTCGCCTGATCTTTTCTTTCATCCAGAAGGCGGTTCGCTCAATCATCTGTAAACGGTGAGTGGGCGGCCGCTTCAGCTTCCAGAGCGCAGCGTGCCTCGTCCGGGCGGGTGTTCTCCGCCTGCATGGCAAGGAGCTCTTCACGGGCCTTTGGCATCAGGGCCCGAATGGCCGGGTTTTCAAGAGTGGCAACGGCAAAGGCCCCGGCTGCCTGATAGCCCGCAGCAACATCCGACGCCCAGTGCACGCCGCATATGATGCGGCTTTCTCCAATGACACGACCACGTTGCAGCAGTTCTGCGCTGCGTTCCGGCAGAAGTGCGGAGAGGACGAGCGCTGTGGAATAGCCGGCGATGGTATGACCCGATGGGTAAGACGGGCTTTTTGCCAGTCTCTCATCACGCGCAACGCAAATGGGCGCCTCATTGCCGATGAAGGGACGCTTGCGCTTCCAGTAATGCTTTTCTTCCGACGTTCTGCCGCTTTCGGCCTTGGCCATCATGTCGAGGATACGCGCCAGAGTCGGGGCTCGCGCGATGTCGATCGTGAAGCCTGCTGCACAGGAAAAGCCCTTGAGGAAGGGGGCAGGGCGCAAATCGGCGTCGCTTTGCGCGAGTGCCCAGCGTGGCGAGCCCTTGAGAGCGCGTGTGCGTGCGAAAATCCGATCATCATCGCCTTGCGCGGCCAGCCCGACCGATGGCGGTGTCGCGAGGGCCAGACGCTCATCCGGCAAACGGGCGGTATCGAGAGGCTGGGTGGGTACTGTGGTACACGAAGCGAGAAGGCAGAGCAGAAAACCGCCCCGAACAAAGGATTTCTGGCCGGATCTGGAAAAGGTCATGTCAAGCCTGTTCGTTCCATATGAGATATGAATGGCTGTTATCAGGATTGGGAGATTAGGAAAACTGTTCCAGCAGGCTGGATGCGCTGCGGCAATCGACCGCAACGCAACCTGAAGGGCATTTCAGGGGAGTATCGACGCGAAATGGGCACCATAGCGCGGTGGTTCGGCGGCGACCGGAGTGACTGATGGTGTTTCCCTGTCTTCAAGCAGTTCCAGGATGGTTCTGGTCCGAATCCGTTCTGCTGGTGAGGTAAAATCATAGATCACATCGCGGGCGGCGCGGCTGGAGGCGATAAGACCAGCGCGACGTAACTCGCCGAGCTGTTGTGACAGGGCAGGTTGACCTATCCCGGTGCGGGTCTCGATTTCAGCCACGGCATAGGGGGCCTCGCTCAGGACGGACAGGATCGCCAGGCGTTGCGCCTGCCCATAAAGGCGAAGTCGCTCTACAAGGCGTGCCATATGCTGGCTGTTCATGGCCGTCATCGCTCGTCATCTTGCTGCAGATTGTGAAACCAGGGTTGATCGCATCGCGCATTCATTTCTGCCACGGTGAGCGAGGGGGGGCGGAAGATGGCACCACCCGGCTGCCAGTTCTCCGGTGTCAGGGCATCGCCGTGCGCGGCGCGCTGCAGTGCCGCGACTGTGCGAAGAATTTCGTTCACCGAGCGACCCACGCAGAGCGGATAAGCCAGAATGGCTTGTATTCGCCCGTCAGGGTCAATGATGTAGGTCGAGCGTACCGTGCTGCTGTCTTGGGCTGACGCATCAAGCATCCCGTAGCCCCGCGCAATGGCCATGGAGGGATCCTCCACAATCGGGAAGCTGATTTCGGTACCGAGATCGCGCCCGATGGCATTGATCCAGGCCAGATGGGACGGCAGTGAGTCGACGGAAAGGCCGATCAGCTGACATTCGAGTTGATCGAATTGTGGCTGGGCCTTCGCGAAGGCGACAAATTCACTGGTGCAGACTGGTGTGAAATCAGCAGGGTGTGAGAAGAGCACAACCCAGCGCCCCCTGAAATCACTGAGTGTCAGGGGCCCCAATGTTGTACGGGCACGGAAATTGGGGGCGAGTGCGCCGAGACGCAGGGGTGGCTGTGCCTGTTCTTCCATCGTCATTCATCTCCTTCACCGTGAACCAGCATCGGCGCTCGCCGATTCACGATTTAACGTTGGGTGGCCGTGTTGTTCTTGACGGGAGCAGATATCACAATTACATAAATCGAGAAATATCATATTCAGTAAATATGTAATTTACGATCAGTTCAGCGGAGCGCGCATGATGGATGACGCAACGATTGCCCGGGCAGCCAGTCAGATCGAAGCCAGCAGAGCGGGCCAGTTGCCGTGCCCGGTGGTGCGCAGCTTCTTCGACGAAACAACTTTCACGGCCTCGCATGTCGTGCACGACCCCCGTACCCGTGAAGCGGCGGTTATCGACAGCGTGCTCGATTATGACCCCGCGTCCGGTCGCACGGGGTCGTCAAGCGCTCAGGCCATTCTTGAGTATATCCGCGCTGAGTCCCTGACCGTAACATGGCAGCTTGAGACCCACGCCCATGCCGATCACCTGTCGGCGGCGCCCTGGCTGCAGGAGCAGTTGGGAGGCAAGCTCGCCATAGGTGCCGAGATCACCCATGTTCAGGAGGTGTTCGGCAAGATCTTCAATGCCGGCACGCGCTTTGCACGGGACGGCTCTCAGTTCGATCATCTGTTCCGTGATGGCGAGCGTTTCAGGATTGGTGAAATCGAGGCGATTGCGCTGCACGTGCCAGGGCATACCCCAGCCGATATGGCGTTCGTGATCGGTGATTGCGCCTTTATCGGTGATACGCTCTTCATGCCCGATTTCGGAACGGCCCGCGCTGATTTCCCCGGTGGCGATGCGAGGCAGCTCTATCGCTCCATTCGTCGCCTGCTTTCCCTGCCGCGTGAGACGCGTCTTTTCCTGTGTCATGATTACAAGGCACCCGGACGTGACTGGTTTGCCTGGGAGACCACCATCGGGGCACAGCGCGACAGCAACCTGCACGTGCATGACGGTGTGACCGAGGACGAATTCGTCGAGATGCGCACGAAACGTGATGCGACTTTGAGCCTGCCCAATCTCATTATGCCCTCGGTCCAGATCAACATGCGCGGGGGGCGACTGCCGGAGCCGGAAGAGAACGGTACGCGTTATATCAAGATACCGCTCGACAAGCTTTGAGAGGACGCTGTGCGGTGTCCAGCTCGAATGGCCTGCACAGCACCTTGCTGACCCCCGCCCGTTACAGAACGCAGCATCCAGCCGGTGCGCATTGACCCGGCCCGCAATACAGCCCGAGAAGAGAGAGGCAAGCTCATGTCCCTTCGTTTCCTGACGGCCCATTTCGCCGTATCGCCCCAGATCAGGGTGGAAGATCTGCCCGCGCTCAAGGAGCAGGGCTTCAGCGGCATTATCTGCACCCGCCCCGATGGTGAGGAAAAGGATCAGCCCGGCGTGGCCGATCTGGGTGTGGCGGCGGAAAAATGCGGACTGGCTTTTGCCTATATCCCGGTGCGTATGGGGGCCACGCCCGATGCGCATAGTGTCTCGGTCATGCGTCAGACCCTTGCCGAGATGACCGGCCCTGACAATACCGGCAAGGTTCTGGGCTATTGCCGTTCCGGCAGGCGTGCGGCTGATCTGTTCGAGCTGGCCTTGACCCAGAAGGAAGAGAAGCCCGCTGGCGCACAGCGCTTTGATGTTGTTGTGGTTGGCGGCGGCGCGGGTGGTCTCGCCTGCGCAGCAGGCCTGCTGCGTCGTCGGCCGGGGCTGCTGGTGGCCGTCGTCGAACCCTCGACCGAGCATTACTATCAACCGGGCTGGACGCTTGTGGGTGGGGGGGTCTTCATGGCGCAGCAGACGCGTCGATCCGAAGTCGGGCTCATCCCGGCGCGCGCCAACTGGATCCGTCAGGCCGTCACGGCCTTCCTGCCTGAGCGGAACCGTATCGAGCTCGGTGACGGGACCCAGATTGCCTATGACGCGCTTGTCGTGGCGACCGGGCTCAAACTCGACTGGGCCGCGATTCCGGGACTGGCCGAGACGCTGGGCAAGAATGGCGTGACGTCGAACTATCGCTACGATCTCGCCCCCTATACCTGGGAGCTGGTGAGCAAGCTCGAAGAGGGCAAGGCGCTGTTCTCCCAGCCACCCATGCCAATCAAATGTGCAGGGGCGCCACAAAAGGCCATGTATCTCGCCTGTGATGCCTGGCGTCGTCGTGGGGTGCTGGGTCGCGTGCAGGTCGAGTTCGATACAGCGACGCCCAGCCTGTTTGGCGTGGCCGATTTCGTGCCCGCCCTGATGGATTACATCAAGGGCTACAGTATTGACCTCAACCTCAAGTCACGACTGGTGGCGGTCGATGGCGAGCGCAAGGTTGCAACGTTCGAGCGCGTTACCGAGGCCGGTACGGAACGTGTCGAACGCGCATTCGACATGCTGCATGTCGTACCGCCCCAGACCGCGCCTGATGTCATTCGTTCCTCGCCGCTCGCTGGCGCCGATGGCTTTGTGTCGGTCCATCCGGATACGATGCAGCACACGCAGTATGCGAATGTTTTCGCCGTGGGTGACGTGGCCGGGACGAGCAATGCCAAGACGGCTGCTGCTGCACGCAAACAGGCACCTGTGGTGATCGAGAACCTGATTGCCCAGCTTTCGGGACGCAAGCCGGATGCTGTGTATGACGGTTACGGCGGCTGTCCGCTGACGGTTGAGCGCGGCAAGATTGTGCTGGCCGAGTTTGGCTATGGCGGCAAGCTGCTCCCGACCCTGCCGGCCTGGCTGCTTGACGGCAAGAAGCCCACACGCCTGGCCTGGTTTCTCAAGGAAAAGATCATGCCGCGTCTGTACTGGGATTTCATGCTGAAGGGGCGCGAGTTTCTGGTGCGACCCGCCCGCAAGACCGAGGGCTGATCTCAAGCAATGCTGTCGACCCCGTTCATGCCCGACGCGTTCATGTCTGCCTCGTCTGTCCCTGCTCTGGCATGCGGGAGTCTGGTTGGTCTGGTTCTGGGCCTCATCGGTGGCGGCGGGTCCATTCTTGCTGTCCCGCTGCTGATCTATGTTGTGGGGGTGCGTAACCCCCATATCGCGATTGGCACGAGTGCTTTTGCTGTCGCGATCAACGCGCTGGCAGGTCTGCTCAGCCATGCGCGTGAGCACACGGTCAAATGGCGCTGCGCCGGTTTCTTCGCGCCGGCCGGGATGCTTGGCGCGGCGCTTGGGGCGCAGCTTGGCAAGGCGATGGATGGACAGCGACTTCTGTTGCTGTTTGCCGGTCTCATGGTGCTTGTCGGGATCGCGATGATCCGTGGCCGTCATGACGAGGGCATACCGGGGGCGGCGTGTAATCGTGACAATGTCTGGAAGGTTGGCCTGTTTGGCCTGTGCACAGGCGGGCTGTCCGGATTTTTCGGTATCGGTGGCGGGTTCCTGATTGTACCGGCACTGATGGCGGCTACGCATATGCCGGTCCTCAATGCCGTGGGCACCTCACTTGTGGCTGTTGCGGCCTTTGGGGTCACAACGTCTGTCAGCTATGCGTTTTCGGGCCTTGTGGACTGGCCTCTGGCCCTGTGGTTCATCATGGGGGGCGTTGTCGGATGCCTGGTGGGGACGAAACTGGCCAGCCGTCTCGGTAAAGGGTCCGGTGCCACGTTGAAACTTCTCTTTGCTGGCCTCATCTTTGTCGTGGCGGCCTATATCGCCTATCGCACACTCTGAAAGCGCAGGCATCTTGTCCGCTGCGCGCCCTCAGAACCCCTTGCCCCGACCCTGAGGCGCCATGCGGCGTCTTTGAAATATACCCGGAAAGATGAACCCGCCATGAGCGCGCCTGACAGCAGACTGACGCAAGATGATATCCTTTCGGCAGTGGAGGGGCTGGTGGCGGCCGAAAGCGACATGATCGCGAATATGGCCAATATCGCAGCAGTTCTCTTTGAGGCACTCCCGCGCATCAACTGGGCAGGGTTCTATCTGCTGCGCGAGGGTGAACTGGTTCTGGGGCCGTTTCAAGGGCGTGTAGCCTGCACCCGCATTGCGCTGGGGCGCGGGGTATGTGGCAAGGCTGCCAGCGAACGTGGTATCCAGCGTATCGATGATGTCCACAGCTTCCCCGGCCATATTGCATGCGATGCGGCATCAGCGTCGGAAATCGTTCTGCCTCTAGTCAGAAACGGTGAATTGCTGGGCGTACTCGACATCGACAGCCCGGAACAGGCGCGTTTTGGCGATGCCGAGCAGGCTGTGCTGGAGCGCGTTGTTACCCTCCTGCTAAAAGCCTGACGCTGGATTGCGCGCGCGGCCTGATCGTGAGGGAAGGGCCATGCGCGCAGTCCAGCAGGGGTATTGCTGAGGATGAAAGAGGCGGATGAGGGGGCTTTCTGTGGCTTTCAGCCTTGGTACCACCTTCCGAAAGGGCCAATGCCAACATCGTGCCCTTCGGTCTCGGCCCCGTCGCCGCCGTGCCACTCTACCTGAGGTAAATTGGGCCCGGCTGCGGCGGCATCGCATCATCCTGTTGAATGAGCGTCTCTAGAGCGTTTTCCTCTCAATCTGGCTTATATCCAGCGGCGGTGAAGAAGTTGGCGCATTCTGCGGGCGCGACCTGATCGATGAGTTTGCCGATCCTGTTCCAAAGCCCGTCGCGGGTGCGTTCGGCGGCGCGGCGGAGATGGGCCTTGAGTTTGG